>NZ_JAGPZA010000028.1:0-23921 GCF_024454095.1 Corynebacterium sp. CCUG 69979
TGACGCAAAACATGCTCCGGAGCTTTGCCCTCGGTGCCCTCAGCAGTGTTGGCCACAACGGTGCGAAGCGGAGTGTCAGCCGGCAGAGCACAGGTCGTATCACCTTCTGCACACCACGACACCGTGCGATCTGCAACGCTGCCATAGTCACTGTCACCGGTTGCTTCAACATCCTCACGCACCGTGGCCACGCCTGCACCAGGAGCTTGTTCCGCGTCCCAGGTTTGCTGAGCGCCGGCAGGCGCATCCGCGCCGTTGGCCACGACGGGCTGATCCTCAGCGCGCGACGGGTCTGCAAACAGGCTCACGCCAAGCACCTTGTCTGCAGGGAAGACCTCGCCGGCGCCGATGCGCCTAGAAACGGTCGACGCCGCATGGGCACCCTGGCCGACGCCAAGCAGCACTACCTTCGTGTTCGGGCAGGTGCTGTCGATGTCTGCGAGCACCGCTTCAACATCCGCCGCCGCGTTACTGATGGACTCATCGTAGGCAGGAACCGTGTCCGGCCCGGTCACACCAGGAAGATACGCGCGGGTATCGTCGGTGGACTCCACCTCAATGATGGTGCGACCCACACTCGGAGCTTTCGCCGCAGACGTTGTGGTCGTCGCGGCAGTGGCCGAGGTCTGGGCGGTGGTTGACGTCTGATCCGAGGACTTTTGCGTCGACTCCTTGTCCTCTGGTTCGTCTGCGGCAGCGGACGTCGTGGTGTCTGCATCCCATACAGACGGTTTCCAATCACCGCTGGCACTGGCCGTGGGTGCTACTTCGTCTTCAGCTTCTGCGTCTCCCCAGACATCCGGTTTCCAGTCACCATTGCTGCCGGGCGTGGTTTCGTCCGCGTCTCCCCAGACGTCGGAATTCGAGTCGCTCCCCTTCTCCGACGTCGCGGAGGTAGAGGTCTTGGCCGGGGCGCTAAACCCGCCGTCAAGATCGGCATCGCTGGTGGAGTCGTCGTTAGCGGATGCGAGCACCGGAGCAGCCACAGTGCTCAGAAAGCCCGCGTCCGACTGACCGAGGGCAGAATCATTGACGTCGTTAATAGCGATCATCTGGACCGCAGGACAGCGAGCGTCCCCTGTTCGCTGCTCAGTCGTCTGCTGTTCGGTCATTTCCTGTTCAGTTGTCTGCTGTTGAGTTGTTTGCTGCTCGGTCGTTTCCTTCTCCGTCGTCTGCGCGAGCGCAGCTACAGGGTTCATACCCGCGCACACGACGAGGGCGATAGTGCTGAATGAAACTACTTTGCGCTTCATTGCATTTCCTTTCTAAGATCACCGAATCTCGATGTCATCAATGAGCCACGTGCCGTCTGCGTCTTGCGTGCCCGTCACGGTCTGCTTAAAAACTTGCGATGAGTTATCTGCGTACGTCACCATCACGTCGACGTCGACGTGATCGTCTTCAACCGGCCCCATCACCGCGCACCACGACGAACCGTCTGGTGCCCCCTCGGCAAGAATCTGCTCCCAGTCCTGATCGCGAAGCCACGAACTCTCCGTAAGGTGGTCCGTCAGGCTGGTGTCCCGGTCGTAATACTTCTCCTGCCACTGCGCCACGACCCCACGAAGGGACGCATCAGCGGTGGATAACGTGGTCTCGTCGTCTTCCGGCTCGCACTGGCCTGCAACGGCCACCTGCTCATCGGGATTCGAGGCCGCTTCCACAGAAGCGGTCTCCTCCTCACCCTCTGCTGCCTGCACAGCCGTGGTGTCTTCCCCACCGTCTGCTGCGACGTCACTGCTCGCGCTAGCGGTCGAGAGATACCACAGTGTCGCTACGACGATGCCCACAGCAAGGGCGAAAGCACCGACAAGGACAACAGTGTTGCGGTCGATGGTCACTGCACCTCCGCGCGCACGCTTCGGCTCACGCTTAGGCGGTTGTTCTTCTCCCTCTTCCGAAAACCGCTCCCCGTCCTCGGCGCTGGCAGGCGGTCGCTGCTCGATGTCGTCAAACCACGAACTCATAGTTCCCCTTACCGGTGCTCTCCCCCACTACTGCACATCGAGCCAGGTCGTTACCTGACCGATAGCGGTCTCGCTGACCTGCTCACCGCTCGGCAGCGACTCCAGGTGCGTATTGACTGCCGCCTGCGCCTGCTGCGCAGCCTGATCGATAGACTCGGCCACCTGCGGCGGAACGATCTCTTCGACTGCGGCAGGTGCCTGCACTTGAAATTCGGTGTCGCCTGCTTCAACACTGACCTGCTTGTCGACATGATCGACCGTGGCATTCACGGTCGTATCGGCCGCATTCGCGCTGAAAGTCGTGGCCTCTGGAGAAGCATCGAGCTCCACCTCAGCGTTGCCGTGCTCCCCCTCAACAGATGCTCCTGCACTGATGGTCTGATCCAGTGCGTTGTTGATCTGCTCCGGGGTGTCCTCGTCGTCTCCGTCAGGACCATCATCCGGCACCTGCGCGGGAGCGAGGTCGGACTTTTCCTCCTCACGGGTGATAGCGGCTTCTTCCCGGGTGGCGTCCTGGCGCACATCGCCATCTGTCTCTACCGCCGAGGCCACCTCAAAGCGCGCCTTCTCGTCGGCCTGGGTCGTGCGCACCGGCTGGGCTTCGTCCTCCTGCTCGATCCCCTGGGCGGATTCACGCACCGTCTGCGAGCCAGTCGTCTCGGACGCCTGCTCTGCCAGCGTCTGGCCGCCAGCGGACTCTGCGGGCGGCGCCGCCTCCTGCGCGGCGCTCGGTGCGGCGTCCTTATTCGACGCGTTGGAGTAGTTAGGTGCCGGCGCAGGGGCGCTTGGCTCTTGCCCGCGGACACTCGGCGTCGACGGCTTGTCCTCGGCAGCGGGCTGTGCCGGCGTAGCTGCGTTCGCATCTTCGGCCCGCACCTTCGGCACAGTGCCCTGATCCGTCACGTTGGAGTAGTTAGGTGCCGGCGCAGGGGCGCTTGGCTCTTGCCCGCGGACACTCGGCGTCGACGGCTTGCTCTCGGCAGCTGGCTGTGCCGCAGCCGTTTCAGGCTTTGCAGCGGCAGATGGCTTTGCTGCTGCCGAGGGCTTAGAGGCCGCGCTGTCTTTAGCAGGTTTCTGCGGTGCTTTTTCTGTCCCCGCCTGAGACGCAGACTCTTTGCTTTCGGCGTCCTTCTTCTCTGTCCGCGCCTGCTTATCGGTGCCTGGCTGGGCGGCTGGTTTGTCTGCCGGACGCACCGTTCCCGGCTGGGCGGGCTTCTCCGCGGCGAGAACGTGCCCCGGAAGAACGAGCGAGGACGACACCGCCACCGCCAAAGCGACCTTAACCTGCTTCTTAATGTCCATAGACCCTCTCCTTCGTGTTCTCTGCCCCGATTGTTATATGGCAGATCAACTGTTCTAAGTGTTGGCTGCTTTCTCACAACAGTCAAGCCCCACAGAGCTGGGAAGAAACCCTCTCTCTGCTGGGCTATACTGTCCGTCGCGCACCTACACTGCGCCCGTTCGCCCGCTTTCCAAGGAAGCGGGCGTTCGCGTTGTTTCCGGGTTCTACGCTTGATCCAATTCCGGTCGGACGAAATACCACACCCCCCCATACCCCCGACAGTCCGTTATCGGCAGCATACTGCGCGCAGAGTTCGCGCACCGGGCAGCCTTCGCAGATGCTCTCAGCCAGGGCACGACGTCTATGACGCTGACTGGTTGTCTCACCACTGACCGAGTAGTCCCAAAGACCCTCTGGCCAGAGTTCCGGTACCGCGCACAGGCCAGAGTCGGTGAGTTCGCGTGGCAAGGGGTCCGGAATGAAAAAGTAAGCTGCGGAATGGCGATCATGACCTACACTCATGACGTCATTGCTCCTTTCGGGTTGTGTGTTCGAGTTAGACCACGCGAGACACCACGACCACGACAGTCCTAGACGTGGTTGTCATCGGTACTCCGCATCGAGCACGGTGGTCTGAATGTGATGCCCGCCGGTCAGCGAGACATCAGGGCCGGCACTTATAGGGCGGCAGATCGTCTCCACATCGCGGCAACTCGTCGCACACAGGCCTACGCCGCTGATCACGATGCGCCCGCCTATTTCGCGCAGGCGACATCACGAGCCAAGCCTTGAACATCCGTTCGCCATGAGCTTGACTACGGCACTAGGAATCCCCGAAAATAAATACGACAACATCGACCGCCCAGTTGATTTGTCATCTTGTGCCCCTGTTTGCCGCAGGGGCACTTTCTTTTGTCACGTCATGGCGCCGCCCCCTTTGAGCAGTTGCTCCACCGCGCTCTCGGGAATCTGCCACCGGCCATTCGGCAAGCGCACCGCCCCCGGCACCAAACCCCTAACGCACCACTGCCGCACTGCTTGCGCAGACGGTGCGCCCGGCAGCCTCTCCCCCACTTCACGCGGAGACAGCCATCGTTCATGTTGTTCTTCATCACTTACTGCCACGTCCTTCGTTATACATTACCGATCCGACTCTTTCAACCGTTCTTTGCAATCGTTGCAACTGTTGCAATTTGTGCAATACGCACATATGTCGCCAGGTACGAACGGGCAGTTGGAGGTGACCTGCATAATTGGCAACCAACTAACCCTGTAGCCGTATCTACGGCTCGCCGTGTTACCGTACATACGGCTACCGTCTTGCCGTATTGCTGTATTGCTGTATCATCCAGCTGTGGAAGCCGTGATCGGTCTTTTCAGGGTTTCCACCCCCCCAAGAAACTCCCTTCCGGAAGGAGAAACGGTGAAGTCGCTCAGGGAAAAAAGGAACGCCGACCTGCAGCTCAAAAACGCTCTGCAGTGGAACGCTGACGACCCCGCGCTTAGTGGCCGGGCGGCCCCACTCGCACGCATTGTCAGCTCGCTTTCCACTGACTTCGACGTCCTTGACGGAAGCCACCATCAGGCGATCGCCGACGCATTGGTGGTCCACGAGGCGGAAAGCTACGCCCATCGCCTTGTTCGGCGCTCGCGGCAGTAAGCCAAAGACACACGAAAGGAACATGATGACTGTCATTGCCATCTCAAATTTGAAAGGCGGAACCGGAAAAACAACGTCCGCCATCTTGCTCGCAACCGCTTTCCACCGCCACGGCCGGTCTGTCACGGTTGTCGATCTTGACCCGCAGGGCAGCGCCACGGAGTGGGCCCAAATGGCCGAGGACGCCGGCGAGCCCTTGGCGTTTCCCGTGGTCCTTGGAAATGTCCACACCACAAAACACCTTCGAGAGACCACCGAGTTCACGATCCTCGACTGCCCGCCAGGAAACCCCACGCTTATCGACACAGCCATTGCCGTCGCCGACGTTGTCATCGTGCCGGTTCAGCCCTCTGGGATTGAGACCCAACGCATGTGGGATACCATCGACATCGCAGGCAAGGATAAGGCCGTTGTTCTTCTCACCAGCGTCCTGCTCAGCGCGAAGTCAACGGGCGCGTTAAAAGACGCGCTCCAGGAGGACGACATCAAAACGTTCCAAGGGGCGATCCCGCGCCGCGAGGAGATCCGCCGCTGGTACGGCCGCACCCCCACAGGAACACTGCACGGTTACGAGAGCATTGCGGAGCAGATTGTCGAGGCAGAGCGTGTCTAGCCCGTTCAGCCGACGAACCAATCGCGCCAAACCCGCCACCGCCCAGGATGTCCTTCAGACGCGTAGCACACCGAATAAGAAGCTCACCATTTTGATGGACCCCACGCTGCACAAGCGACTCCACATGCAGGCCCTGAGCGAGGACCGAACAATGACAGACATCATCACGACTCTCGTGCGCGAGTATCTCGAAGCGAACGCACCAGAAGAGCCCTCGTAAACAATACGGCTCTACGGCGCTCCGTAAAGCCGTATCAGCGGTTTTACGTTGCGCCGTATGTCCGTATCTCCACCTGTTGAAAGTAGCGTTTTAGAGTCCCGCGCTCACGAAGTTCCATACGATTAACAGCACACGACATGCTGGATCTACGGAGCGAGAGGCGAAATGGCGCGCAGGAGTCGGAAACGTGTAACCCCCAATGAAAACCAACTCAGCATTTTTGACCTGCTAGGAGAGACGAATGATTCATCGAGCGGACATTCAAGCGACACTGACGGCCTACGACCCGAGCACGACCGAGGAGCAGATCGAGCAGCTCTATCAGCAGATGACGCAGGCGTGGGAGGACCGCGCATCGGAGATCGAGACCGCGGCACTCTACGCCTACAAGGAGAGAACGGGGCAGTGGCCGGACGGGCCGCAGAGGGGCAGCCTCATCGCCCAGTCGAAGCAGCTGGCGACGGACCAGATCATGGGCGAGTACCTGGAGCCGCTGACGCAGGAGATCGTCGCCCGGCAGGCGGAACAGGACGAGGAGGACAGTCCTCACCTCCAGGCGCTGCGCGACCCGGACGGGTGGTGGAAGGACCCCGATCAGATTTACACCAGCCGGGAAGCGACGGACGCGGTGCGGGAACTGTGGGGCGACGAGCCACCTCGGTTCAGGATGCTGGCGGGAGCACTGCTGGAGCGACGCCTGTTTCTCGGCCTGCCGATCCCGAACAGCCCCGCACATCCCGACTACCTAGAGATCGAGGCGAAAGCGCGGTCGGCGCAGAAGTACTGGGACGAGCGGATCGCCGCCCGCCGATAAATCCCGCCACCTCCCTCGGGCGCAACATCCGCGCCCTGGAGGAGCTCACCTCTATTGGCGAGGACACCGACCCCGACGCTCTCACCGAGTCGCAGCGCGGTCTCCTTTCTCAGTGGCAGTCATGGGGATCTCTTGCAGATGTATTTGACGAGCGCAACGACCGCTACGCGCGCGAGCGCGACTACCTGCAACAGCTACTCTCCCCTAGCGACTATCAAAATGCCCGGCGCACCGTGCTGTCGGCGTTTTTTACCGACGCCGACCTGACCCGCGCCATGTGGGCAGCGCTCGAACACGCCGGCTACCGTGGTGGGCCCGTGCTCGAACCTGGCTGCGGCAAAGGCACCTTCCTTTCCACTGCTCCGGAGGGCACGCGCGCTGTCGGTGTCGAGCTCGACCCCACAACCGCGCGCATTGCGGCACTTCTTAACCCGGGAGCGCAAATCAGGTCCGAGGACTTCACCGCCACTGATTTGCCCGACGACACGTTCACCGCCACCATCGGCAACGTCCCCTTTGCCCAGTACGCGCCCTACGATCCGGCGCGTAACCCGCACGGTCTCAGCCTGCACAACTACGTGATCTCGAAGTCCATTGACCTGACTAAACCGGGCGGTTACGTCGCAGTTGTCACCAGCACCGGTACCGCCGACGGCAAGGGATCCAACGGTTTCGGACCCCGCGCCGCGATCACCGACCGCGCCGACTTCATCACGGGAGTGCGCCTGCCATCGGGCAAAAACGGCGCCTTTGCCGCCAACGCGGGAACCGAAGTCGCCACCGACGTTCTTATCTTCCGCGTCCGCGAAGACGACCAGGAACCAACTGAGCGCACCGAGGACTTCCTGACCACCACAGAGGTGGAGGTGGACGGGCAGACATTCCGTCTCAACAATTTCTTCGCCCAACACCCCGAAAACATTCTGGGGACACTTCGCGCCGCCACGGGACGCTACGGGGCGCAGCTGGCCATCGACGCCGACACCGCTACTGCCCTATCCGAGCAGGTACGCACCCGTCTCACCGCCGACATCGGCCAGGCCGCGAACGACGGTTACGGTCTCACCGCCGGCACCACCATCCCCGAGACAGTGAGCACCACCGGTCTGCTCGACACCGCCCGCGATGAAATGGAGGCCGTCGTCGGCACGCTGCGCTACGAACGCGTAGGTGACGCGCTGACGTTCGAGCAGAAGCAAAACACCGCCGGCACCACGCAATGGGTTGAGGTGCATCCCGCGAAGAAATACGCCGAACAGTGGGCACGCCTGATCGACATGCGCGACACCACCACCGCGCTGCTCACCGCGTGCCGCGACGAAAACACCGCCGACATCCACGCCCTGCGTGACCAGCTCAACGCCCAATACGACGCTTACGTCGAAACCCACGGTCCGATCAACCTGCACGACGTGCAGGAACCACGTAAAAAGTCCGAGGCACAGGTCAACAAGGCCTTCGCGGGGTTGGAGACGAAATGGCGCAAGGAAAACGCCATCGACGACCGCCCCTTCGAAGGTGAGCTGCCCAGCGAGGTCTACGACGAGCTGCTCGATCAAGCGCGCCAGCCGTCAAGGACAGCTACCATCAAACGCCGCCACCTTGAAGGTGCTCTCGCCGCCGACCCCTTCATGAATGCCGTCTATGCGCTGGAGCGCTACGACGAGGACACCAAGACCGCCACCAAGGGCCCGCTTTTTTCCACCAATCCCATCCGCACCGTGGTGCAGCCCGATAGTGCAGACAACCTCAGCGACGCGATGAAGATGCTCACCACAAGCGCCGCCGCGCTAACCGCCGAAAACCTGGCAAATCTTCTCGACGGCTACGACGCCGCCGCCGTCGAGAACGAATTGCAGCGCGAGGGCATCGCCTTCCGCGATCCGCAATCCCCCGAGGAGTGGATCCCGCGCCCGCGCTATCTCTCCGGAGCCGTGCGAACGAAACTGCGCGAAGCAGAATCTATCTCTGCCGACGACGCACGCTTCATCCCCAACATGGAGGCTTTGCGGACTGCGCAGCCGGAACGCATCACCGAAGGCATCACCATAAACCTTGGCGCAACGTGGATCCCCAAGGAGATCTACATCGACTTCATCGCCGAAACGTTCGAGATTGAGCAGTCCAAACGCAGCGAAATCGACGTCCAAAACGTCGGTGACTCCTGGTCCGTGGCACTTCCTAACACCTGGTGGCAAAAAACCGAGGTGGATACCCGTTTTGGACTCGCGGCAGCAAACGCCGACGGAGAATACAACTTCCGCTCCCGCGACAGGCGCATGCAGGGGTTATCCCACCACGGTGTCGCGCACCGGGGACGCAGCTCCGTGGTCTTTCCCGCCCGCGACGCGTTGGTCCACGCCATGAACTCGTCGAGCCCCCGGCTCAATTACTCCCTGCAGGCCCGCGAAAAACTCGAGGTTCCCGACCCCGAAAACAAAACAATACTCTACCCCGAGGCCACCCAGGCCGCGGGAAGGAAGTCCCGTGAGCTCTTCGAGCGCTTCTCCTCCTGGGCAAAAGAGGATCCCGCCCGCCACGAGAAACTCATCGAGGCCTACAACGACCAATTCAACAACGTTGTGGCTCCCGTCTATGACGGCAGTGAGCTGCAGTTTCCGGGCATGTCTGAGGGATACACCCCGTATCCGTACCAGCGTGATGCCGTCGAGCGCATGATTAATGAACCCGGTGTGCTGCTCAATCACGTCGTGGGCGCGGGCAAAACAGGCTCAATGGTCATGGGGGCAATGGAGCTCAAACGCCTCGGCAAAGTCAGAAAGCCCGCCCTGGTCGTGCCGAACCACCTAGTCGAACAGATTGCGCGTGAGGCCAACCAATGGTACCCGGGTGCGCGCGTCCTTTCCGGGGCCTCAGCCATCGGCGGAGGTGACGGGCGGCAACTCTTTGCGGCGCAGGCGGCGACCAACGACTGGGACCTGGTAGTTATTCCCGAATCCGTCTTCACCAGAATTCCTGTGTCCCCCGAGATCGAAGCGGACTATCTCCAAAACAAGATTGCTGGCCTGCGTCGTGACCTGGAGGCCCTGGAGGAAAGCTCCGGCGACCACAGCCGCACCGTCAAAGACATCGAGGACAGCTTATCCAAGATGCAGGTTGCCCACGAAAAGAAACTTGCCCAGGTGGGAACCGATACCGGCATCACGTTCGATCAGACCGGCATCGACTACCTCATCGTGGACGAAGCCCACGGGTACAAAAACCTCGCCCGCGTCTCCCCCAACCCCGAGCTGGCCGACAGTGGTGCCGCCAAAGCGACGGACATGGACATGAAAATCGACTGGTTGCGATCCCATAAGCGCCCCGGTTCTCCCGTGGTCACTTTCGCCACCGGCACCCCAATCAGCAACGCCATTGCCGAGCTCTGGGTGATGCAGCACTACCTGCGCCCCGACCTGCTCGATGAAGCCGGTATCTCGGGGGTCAACGCCTGGGCAAACAACTTCACCGAGGCCGTCACCGCCCTCGACTTCAGCTCCGGTGGGCGCATCACCGAGAAGACAAAAATTGCCCGCTATGTCAACGTCCGCGAGATCACCCTGATGAACTCCCCGTTCATGGATTTCGTAGACCGCAGCCAAATCCCGGTGACTCTGCCCTCCTTGCCCAATGGGGAGCCGACCGTGATTACTTTCGACCCCGGGCAGGAGGTCAAAGACCTCAGCCGCGACCTGATGTGGCGCGAAGAGCAGCTCCGCTTCGTGGACTCCTTCGTCGATAACCCGCTGAAACTGATCAACGACGGAAAGAAAGCCACGCTCGACCCGCGCCTCGCCAACCTCGACCACGACCCGGAGGTAGGGCGGTTAAAGACCGCTGCCGACACCATTGCCGAAGAGTGGCGCGCTAACCGCGAAAACGTCTACCTCGACCAACTCGGGGCGCAGTCACCCAACCGGGGCGGGTTACAGATCGTCTTCTGCGACAGGGGTGTCCCGTCGAGCGATCCCAACAAGTTCACCGTCTACGAGGCCCTCCGCGAGGAGCTCGTGGCACGCGGCATGGAGAAGTCACGCATCCGCTTCATCCATGAATGGGACGACCGCAAGCTGCAACTGTTCGACGACTGCAACAACGGCCACGTGGACGTGATTGTCGGAAACACCCCCAAGCTCTCCACCGGGGCGAACATCCAGGCACGGGCGGTTGCCCTGCATCACCTGGATGTGCCGTGGCGGCCGGCCGACATGGAGCAGCGCAACGGACGCATCGTGCGGCAGGGAAACCAGAACGCTGATGTGCGCGTCTACGAGTACATCTCCGCAGGCACCGCCGACGGTCACTCCTGGTCGCTCATCAAGAGCAAGCACGACTTCATCCAGCAGATATACAGGGGAGCGCTGGAGCACAACGAGCTCGCAGTCGACGACAACGACGACGACGTGCTGGCACGCAACAAGTCGCTTGCTACGGGCAATCCCGACTTCGCCAAGGAAATCACTCTGAAGCGTGAGGTAGACGAACTTCAATCCAAGAAGACCGAGCACACGGCGCAGAAAGAATCCGCCGAGTTCTACCTGCGCTACAACCGGCAGGAACTTCCCCGGCTCCAGCAGCGTAAGGAAACGCTGGAGGCACTGGCCCCCTCCGCGAAAGCATGGGTGGAGGCCGACAGTGGCGAGAAGACATGGATCTTTGGCGGGGTCACCTACACCGACCGCAAGGAGGCCACCGACGCCATGACGGCACAACTAGCCGCTGTCTCCCGCACGCGCAGTACAGAGAAACAACCTATTGGTGTGATCGGGGGTGTTCCTCTCTTTGCCCACTACAGCTTCGATAACTCAGGGCTTGTCATCACCAGTCCCGCCGGACAGCACCCGAAACCCATCCCCGACAACCTCATCCGCGACGAACAGGTGCGCACCGCCGAGGAAAACGCGAACCTGCCGCAGTCACGCTCCGGCTTCCTCACCCGCATGGAGTCCTCCGTCAACGCCGTGGTCAACGCCCACGCCCGAGCAGAGGAAAACATCGAGAAGGTACGCCGCGAAATCACCCGCCTGGAAACCAGTAACGATCTGAGAGAATTCCCGGAACAAGCCGAACTGGAGGAAAAGACCGCGGATCTACACGCGGTCCAGGAACGTCTGCGCAGATTCAACAACTCGGCCGGGGAAAAGCGAGCTCGACACGAGTACATACAGCGCCTCGCCAGCAAGGGCCGCTCCCCCGGTTACAGCCTGGAACTCAACCCCACCAAATCGATGCTGGCGGCAGGGATTACCTATCACCCCAAATCCACACCCATCGTGAAGATGGACGGCACCGCAGAAGAGCAGGCATCTGCCTGGCAATCACACGAAATGACCTTGGCGCCCGAAAGAATGTCTCCGCAGCAGAGACTGCAGGCACAGCAGCGACTCCATATTGACACCCCACGTCAGGATGTCCAGCCTCATGATCCCTCGCAGACTCAAGAACAACCCTCCGAGCTGGAGTAACCCACCATGCCCTGCCACGCCGTATTGCCGTAACTCCAGTTCGCCGTATGCCCGGACCGCAACTCCGCCCATACGGCTCTACAGCGTTACGGCAATCCGGCTCGCAAGCGTTTATGCTGAGGCGCCACGAACGAACTTGAAGCGTAGGCACGCACTGCGTAATAGTACGCAGTGCGTTATACTGGGCCGTATACCTCGACCGAAAGGAACAACATGCAGACCTTCCACCTCACTTCGCCGCATGGCGAACAGTTCACGGGTACGTTGAGAGAAATCACCAATCAGCTGCTCGATGAATTCCACGCAACTCGCCAAGACGGCCCCGGCGAGGAATTCTATCCGCACGACTATTGACTATTGGAGCGCCCCGGGTTGCTTCTTGCTCGACGAGGGCGAGGTACCGCCGGCGAAGCCGGAGTACACCATCGGCACTGTTACCACCTTGGCGGCACGGACCTGGGACGTTCACAAAGGCGAAATTCAAATCAGCGAGGGGGAGTAGGTGAACGAGCAGGCGTCCATTGAGCCGATTGCCTCCCTCGACAGGGAGATCACGTCTGTTGAAGAGCAGTTATCCGGGATGAAAGAGCAGCGTAGCAGTTTAGTCCAGGACGCTGTCGGCAGTGGCGTGACGATGTACGCCATCGCTCAGGCGTGTAAGCGCAGCCCCTCTACGGTTCAGCGATGGGTACGATAAAGCACGACCACCATTAACCGGCCCAGGCCGGCACGGATACGACTTCCTTATAGTCAACACTCCGCCCCAGATAGTCACGGAAGACATCCTCGAATACACCACTTAAAAGCCCTGAAGACTGCTCTGCAACGCTGCGGCTTTATCCCTCCTCTCGCGAGCTGGGCATAAAAGCGGCCCGGTAACAGCTGCGGGGGTGAGCTGCTCGGGCCTGGCCACCACTTCGGGGGATGTGGAGGATGACCATTAGCCTACATACTTTCGCGGCCCTAGGCAGTACCCAGAAGTCACTCAAGGTGACACGCGTCACTGGTTTCGGATTGCGGCGAGTAAGCGCGCCCGCCCATAGTGTCTCTGCGAGTAGACCCGCGCGGACACTTTGCCCGTGAAGCCCTACCTCGTGTCGGACATGTCCGCTAAGGTCTGGAATATGCCTAACGCGACACATCTGTCAGCGGGTCAAGACCCTGCCGGACACTTACCGCCGATTTCTGGCCAGATCCTCGGCTACGCCCGCGTCAGTTCGGCAAGCCAAAATCTTGAGCGCCAGCGGGCAGCTCTTCATGATGCGGGGGTACAGAAACTGTGGGAAGACACAATCACCGGGGCCACCCGAGATCGACCCGCCCTCAATCAGGCACTCGACTACGCACGCGAGGGCGATCTTCTCGTCGTCGTGAGCATGGATAGACTCGCCCGCTCGGTACCTGACTTGCACTCAATCGTTTCCACCCTCACTGATCGGGGAGTAGCGGTGAAGTTCCTCAAGGAGAACCAGACCTACACGGCAAACAGCGACCCGACGAGCCGGTTCATGCTCAGTATCCTCGGTGCCGTCGCCCAGCTGGAGCGCGAGCTGATCCGAGAGCGACAGGCCGATGGAATTGCTGCCGCAAAAGCCAGGGGAGTCTATGAACGCAAACCGATCCTCACGCCCGACCAAGTCGCCCAGGCCCGCGAGATGGTCAGCGCCGGAGTCCCCAAGGCGGTCGTTGCCCGGCGCTTCGAGATAGCGCGTAGCACCTTGTACAAGTACCTCACCGACGATGCCGACCCGACCAACGAAGTGCATAACCCCGATCACCGGAGAAAGGACGAGAGGTAATGCTCACTACCGCCAACATCGCCACCGCCATATTCGCCCTTGCTGCGCTCGGCATCATCCGCAGGCAAGTACAGGCCAATGGCCTGTTCGCCGGCCTCATCTTCAGCGTCGTGCCGATCATGGGACTGCTAATTACATTCGCCGTACTCTTTCTCTTCGGGACCGCCTTGTCCCTGGCCGCCAACGAGTTCGCAGACCAGCAAGACAAGCCGCACGTAGAGCAGGGCACCTTCTACGACAACCCAGGTGACGCCCTGAATTCACAGAATCCAATGAGTAGTACTTCGACGCCGTAGCCACCCCTTACGGTTACCCGTATCGTCGTATAGCCGTATATACGGCTCTCCGTATTCTTTGGAGTGGTTGTGTCGGCGACCTGCATTATGTTGTAGTGTAATTACACAGATGTTCTTTGCATCGATAGTTTCTGATCTGATTTCAGGCAGCGCCCGATCATGCCGGGGCAGAAACACTCCGTAAACAGGCGGACCCCCCGCCGAGTTGGTAGCTCATATGGCGGGGGGCACAACACCAGCAACTGGCGTTTGCATATAACTTTAGCAACACCCGTGTGCAAAAGCTAGTCGGCTGGGCGACCTTTGAAAGGACTTCCCATAATGCACGACACGCCACGGGACGAACCCCTCGACGAACTAAGCGCTCGCATCGAGGCCGACGTTGAGTTCATGCAGACCCACGGCATAGCCGAGCGCTACGCGTTCACCAGCGCGATCTTCACCAAGGCGACCTTCCCGCACAGCGCAAAAGGAGCAGAAAGCGGCAGGCTCACCCTCACCAACGGACACATGACCGTCACCATGACGAACATGGCAGGTGGCGCACTCCCTTACGGCCACTACGCCAGGCTGATCATGTTCTGGCTCACCCGCGAAGCCTGCCAGCGCTACAACGACCCGAACATCCCCGACCTAGCAATGAAGCGCACAATCCCACTCGGGCGCAGCGCGCACCGGATCATGCACGAGATGGGAATCCTCAAGCCCGGGCAGCGCGCAGACAGCAGGCGGTACACAGCCCTCCATGCACAACTAGAGAGCATTGCTAATACCGCGATCCACACCCGCATCGATCTCACCACGACGCAGGGCAGCGGAACCCGCACGAAGAACTCGCTTGTCGCGGACGAGACGTACTTCTGGTGGGAACGTGGCGATGACTCAGGCGACCTCCACAACCATTCCTACATCGTGCTGTCCGAAGACTTCTTCACCGAACTCGCCACCCATGCGGTTCCCCTCGACGCCATTCACATCGCCAAGCTCTACCGCTCACCCCTGGCGCTCGACCTCTACTCCTGGGCAGCACACCGCATCCACACCCACAGCGGGCATACCCGCGTGACTTGGCAGCAACTCAAAGGCCAAATCGGCACAAGCTACCCAGACACAGATCGGGGAATACGCGACTTCCGTTCTAAAGTCAGGAAAGCCATCGAACGCATCGCAGAGGCATGGCCCGAATCAGGAATCAAAGAGTGGGAAAACGGGGTTATGCTCACTGGCAAAACCACTCCGGTAGATCCCAAGCTGCTCCCGCCACCGAGCGAACCTCGCTTCTAACAACACGTCAATCCCCACGGCTCCGCCGTGGGTTTTTTCGCGCCCTGAGCATCACCGCAACTTCGTGAGTTGGGTCGCGCAACTTCGTGAGTTGGGTCGCGCAACTTCGTGAGTTGGGTCGCGCAACTTCGTGAGTTGGGTCGCGCAACTTCGCCTATATCGGCTGGTAAAAGCAGATAAATGGCAGTTCCCCTATAGAATCCTTTATCTCCTCTACCCCTTTAACAACCCTCTAGGTTGGCAGGAGATCAAAGCAAGCGGTATCCGCGGGTTGCTGTCCGAAAAAAGCTCCCGCCCTCGCTTCGCTCGGTTGGGCTGAATTAGAGGGGTACCGTAGACAAGTGGTCACTCCGGTGGTGGTGGAGGTGCTAGTCGTTACGCAGAGCGCCAAAACAGGCGAGGGGCACCGAGGGCAAAGAGGGGAAGGAAAAGAGCACACCGGCACAAAGACGGAGAAGTGTGGCCGGGGCGACAGCACGGTGCGAGACGGGCACCAAGGACACAGAGGAGCGCGGAGAGCGAGCGCAGACAACGGTGACCACCAGGAGCGAGGTGCCCAGGAGCCGCTAGTACGCGGGTATGGCTACATGCCCCGAATCTGCTCGATACGCTGGCGGGAAAGACCGGCAGCAGCAGCAACGTCCTTGACACGCGCACCAGCGGCTAGAGCAGCCTTGATCGCGGTGTTGCGCTGATCTTCGAGCGTGGCAAGTGTTTGCTGAGCGTGCTCGATTTCCGGCTGAATGTCCTCGACGCGCTCTAACTCGCGCTGGCCAAGGTCGCCGGCCTTTTGCGCTTGCGCAACCGATTCCATGAGGAACGCGGCATCTTCTGCGTCAATGTTATCGGGGTCAATGGTGCGCTGGTCGGCGGTTTCCACCTGCTTTAGGTAAATGAGTAGAGCGTCCTCGGCGGCTTTATCAGTAATGTCGCACCGTCCTGCCGTGCGGATAGCGAGAGTGTGCAGGTCTGTCATGGTGTCCTCCTTGATTATCGGGTTCACCCCTATTCTATGCTATCCGGCTAGTAAATGCAAGCGCACTAGCGACAGCTAGCCGGGTAGGTGGGCCTGCGGGCGGGTACGGCCGTATGTGCGTATAGCCGCCGACCCGACCGGCGAACACCTTACCCGGATGTGACCAACCCCACATCCTTAAAAGTTGGCACCAACTTTGATACTGGTTATACTGGGTATCAGTACCGCACATGAGGTACAGACCGATGCCGAGACGGGCGGAACAGCCCCCGGCAGCACGCAATCACCACCGGAAAGGATGGTCTCATCATGGCCACCGCAAGCACTTCCACCCCGACCATCGTCCACAAGCGCCGGCGCCGCACCGACAAAGGCGAACGGCACTTCCTCTGTGTCGATGGGCGCGACGTCCGGGTCAGGCTGGAAACGCTGATCTACGTCGAATTTGATTACAACGCCAAGACGCACGGCCCCGTGTTCAACACCGACTGCATGGGCACGATCTACCGCTACAGCGACCGCGAGTGGTCAGACGAGCGCAAGACGTTCTTCTATCCGCTGGCTACGCCCGATGAAGCGGAACTGTTCAACGCGATTGTCGACGAGGTTGCCAACCACAGCGATCTGCTGCGCAACTAGCGACCTGGGGGAGGGGCGCGCATTCCCGGCTAATCACGCACACCACCACACCACCGACGCCGAGACGGGCGACACAGCCCCCGGCACCACACCAGAAAGGCCCGCCATGGCTACATGGAAGTACGAGTTCATCAACCCGATCACCCGCAGCCTGCATTTCGCAGAGGGCGGCTTTGTGTCCTACGCACGAGCGCTGGCCTGGGCGCAGCACGCGCTGGCAGTCGACCACCGCTGGGCAGACGATGAAGTCGTCCAGGACGGCATGTACTCCGCACTGCACCAGCGACCCGAGATCGAGTTCGATCTGCGACTTGTCCCCGGCGACACAGGGCAACAGCCAATCGCGTTGCGCGTGACCCAAGAACTCTACTAACTACCCGCCCTGCCGGCGCTCAGTCTCCGGCAGGGCGACGCCAAGGAGCTGACATGATCTCGCCAATCGACCCCCACTCCAAGCACGCCGCAGAAGCCGTGGATCGCCTCGTATGGGCAATTGATCGCAGATGGAGTGCAAGCGCGGAATACCTGCGCGCCTGTGCAGATGACCCCGACGCCGACCCCACTCGCGCACAGGAGGCCTACGAGGATGTGCGAGACGCGCTCGATGCCCTGGCCGACGTCCAGAGCGCGGCAGCGACGCGCATCCTTGCGATCCTAGAAGAGCACAACCCTCGCGCGCTGCCCGCTCTCGCGCAAGCGCTACGCCAACTTGCGGCACCAGCGCCACATGTACGCGGCAACCACTAGGACAGGCACCCGCCCGCCGGCAGGTGGGGGAGAGTTGCACTGGTACCGGGCAGGAGCAGATGTATCCTCGCGCACGACCGAGAAGATGCGCGACCTCGGCCCCGTCACAGCGCTGGCAGCGAAGGAGGTCAAGTAGCCATGGCCGTCTTTGTGTGTCAGCGATGCGGGCAGGAAAGCCCGAGCGCGTATCTGCGCGAGATCAATCACGCCTTGATCCGTGGCCGGGATGTGTGCACGTCGCAACGCATTGCGCTCCAGCGCTTAGCCAACGCGATTGGGCGCCCGCACGATCTGTTCGAGCGCGCGGAGCGCGAAGCACGAGTGCAAGAGTTGAACTGCGAGCGCCAGGCGCGTGAGCGCGGACTGCTCTAACCCTGCCAGCGCGGTCAACACCGACAACCCACCCTGAAAGGACACCTCATGAGCGCACAGCCCGAGCCGCACCCGAATACGCACGAGCGCGATCAAGAGCGACGCGACTACGAGCGCCGCTACGAGCGCAGGTTTCGCAGATTCTCCGTGCGCCTGGACGATGATCTGAGCGAAGAGTTTGTCCAACGCCTCAACGAGCACAACCTTACGGTCAATTCAGTGTTGACCGCGCTGGCACTCGGGTGGGCGCGGACAAGCGACGCCGCCCGCGCCGCGCTGGCCGCGCAGATGCACACCACTCCCAAATCGGCACCGGCTACCGTCGAGGCCGTAGCCCAGGCGCTTGAACACCTCGCCACCCCGACCGACGACCACTAGACAGGAGTACAACCGTGTTCATTCACGGAGTCATCACCTACATTCCGACCCCCGACGAGCACGCCGAGAACGTTGCCAAGCAGCGCGACCGCCGACGCGGTGACGGCATGGTCGGTCTGGGCATCAAGAAAAAGACAGGCGGAAAGCCCACCTTCTTTCGCGTGGCTTTCACCAATGAGGGAGACGATGACCTCGCCGACTGGATCGTCGAGAACTACAGGACAGGCGATCTTGTGCGTGTTGAGGTCACCGATGAAAGTGTGCGTCTGGTGTGGGAACTTGATTCCATCGCCCGCACGTCTCCGGTGATTCGCGCTACCGGCATCGGCATCGAGGAATGGGACGGGCGGAAACCGTGAGCACCGCTGCTATCGAACCGCTGACTGGAGAGGTTGTCGAAGAAGCCGACGTAGCCGAGTACGACCCGCGCCACGACAGCGAAGCACTTCTGCTCTCTGCATTGCTGTGGGCCGGCCAACGCGGAGACTTATCTCCCGTGCGTCACGCGCTGGCCATCATCGAACCTGCCGACTTCTACCGCCCGCCCTACGCCAGAGTCTGCGCAATCATTGCCGAGCGAGCCGAACGTGACATCCCCACAGATTCCGCGTCCGTCATCGCCACCTTGAGCGCACAAGGCGCACGCAACGGCATGACTCGCCGTGACGCCACTGAACTCATGGCCACACTCCTTGGTCTACAGGCCAACGATCTCCTCGCTGCCGAGTACGCCCGCCAGGTGCTCTCCCTGTCGTACCGCCGCCAGTTCCAACGCATGGTCGCACGGCTCGCGCAGATCGCGCATGAGGCACCCGAAGAGGAACTCTTCGCCCACCTCGTCGAGTGCGGACGCCAACAACGCACGGCATGGCAGCGCTACTCAACGAAGCGAGACTGAACCCCACATCAAACCCTTACACAAGCAAACACCCCAGACCATGAAGTGGTCTGGGGTGTTTGCGTACTCTGCCTGCACACCCTACCGGCGTGCACCCGCTCAGGGGAATAGGGGCATCTGGCCATCACCTGGACTTGCTATCGCTTGGTGGAACGCCGCGGCGTCCCACCCGTTTTTGATCGCTGCCCGGATGCGCACGGAACGCTGCGCTCGATGCGTCGACACCGACGCCACACGGTTGCCGTCGTGTCGACCGTTGCGCACTGCGTAGCGCAAATTGTCCGACTGCGTGGATACGCGGACGTGGCCGGCGCCGACGCGCACGCACAATGGTTCGTTGCATTCGTGCTCGGCAACGACACGGCCTGTCAGATCGACTCCGTCGATAAGGAGCGCGAACCGGTGCGCCAGGACGGTGCGCTGACGGTTATCCCGCTGGAATGTGAAGCGCCCGTACCCATCTGGGCGCGAGATGGCGCCGACCCAGAACCAACACTGTGGCGAGCGCACGACCTTAGCCCAGAACCGCGCCACATCATCTTCATCTGGAAGGAGATCGGGATCACCGGACACACCGCGAGCTTTCCCCGGCATCGCGGGGGTTTCTTCGGCGGCGGGCATACCCGGCAGGGAAACGTCCCAGGGTTGCGCATTACTCACTCGTGCTGTTCACTGTGCTGCGCGTCGGTCCAGTGGCCCTCATCGCCAACCGGAGCATCCTCTGGTTGATCTTCGCGGTCATCGTCGCTGCTGTCATCGTTGTCATCGGTGCGGTCTAGCGCGAGGAGGCTGCGCAGATCTGCAGGCGTTAGCCCGAAGGTGTTGCGCATCCACGGCTGAGACTCGCCCAGCGCGTCTAGCTCTTGGAGCGATTCGGCGAACCGCGCACGCACCTCCTCGAACTCGCCTTGCGCGAGGAAGGCGCGCTGCGTGGCGGCTTGCACCTTCTGCTGTCTCTCGATCTGCTCAGCCAGCGCCCGCATCGCCAACTCGCGCGCCTGCTGCTTCTTGCTCGTTCGCTTCGTCATGGCCTTGAATCTAGCGCCAGCACACGCCGCTGGCCATGCCTTCCTCAGTGTCTTGCGCCACTGAGAGCCACACACAGTAGGCACTTTTAGTGAGAATGGGAAATACGCACGCTAAGGTGGGAAACTATGATGTCGTTTCGCGCCGTTCATGCCGGTAGTGGATACCAGTATCTGCTGCGCTCGGTGGCGACGAACGATGCCTCAAGCTCGACGGTGGAGGAGGGAAAACTCTCCAACTACTACCAGGCAAAAGGAACTCCCGCAGGTCGTTGGATCGGCAAGGGCTTGCAGGGTTTGCAGTCGGAGACTGCTGCCATGGGCGTGGAAATTGAAGCCGACCAGATGGAGGCGCTCTACGGGCTGGGCTACCACCCAGATGCGCACCAGATGCTGCGAGAGGGGGTGAAGCTGGAGGACTGCAAGCTCGGCGGCAAGTTCCCGATCTACACCAACGAGATACCGGTTCTCGATGAGCTACGATCCGCCGAGCGCGCCCTGGTCAAAGAGACAGGACGGCTGCTTACCGTCGAAGAACGCTCCGATCTAGCGGTTTCCATTGGCCGAAAGCACTACGTTTCCGCCACCGGCTACGAATATTCCTCAGACAAAGACGTCATCGACTGGGTCAATCAGCAGCGCGATCAGGTCAAGCAGGCTGTTGCAGGTTTCGACTTGACGTTCTCGCCTGCCAAGAGCGTGTCTGTGCTCTGGGCGCTGGCCGATGAGCACACCGCAAGCAGAATCGCCGCGTGCCATCATGAAGCAGTCGCGGAAGTTTTGGCGTGGGCAGAAGAACATACCGTGCGCACACGGATGGGCGCGGGCGGGCTGGCGCAAGTGAAAACACGGGGGATCATCGCGAGCGAGTTCACGCACTTTGACACCCGTGCTGGCGACCCTGATCTGCACTCCCATGTGCTTGTGAGCAATAAAGTGCAAGGCCCGGACGGCAAGTGGAGGACGCTTGACTCTCGCGCCATGTTCAAGAATCACCAGACGTTATCCGCGCGCTATGACACCGTGCTCCAAGACATTCTCACGCGCAAGATGGGGTTGGCTTTTGAAGCAAGCCCGCGCGAGTCCGGCAAGGAACCTGTCTGGGAGGTCGCCGGAGTGCCGCAGGAGCTGATCGATCTTTTCTCAAAACGGCGCGCCTTGGCACGTCCGGTGTATGACCGCTTGGTTGCCGATTTCGTGGATCGTCACGGCCACCAGCCCGACAAGCGCACACAGATGCAGTTGTGGCAGGCGGCGATTCTCGATACCCGAGATGCCAAACGACCGGCTGAATCTCTCGCGACACTGCGCGCGGGTTGGCGTGATTCTGTAGACCGGCTCGATAACTCTCAGGCACTGCTGTCTGCGCTCAACGGTGTGCTCGATGGGCAGGGTCATGATCTTCGTCCCGAGTTCTTTGTCGGCGGTGACGTCTTTGAGCAGGATCTCGATGATCGGGCATCGGAGGTCATCGACCGCCTTGTGCAAAAGCGGTCGTACTTCGCGCGCCATCACATCACAGCTGCGGTCGGAAGCTACCTCAAAGGCTTCCGGTTCGATGACGAGGGTCAAAGCGACCGGGCGATGGACCTTTTGACCGAGCGCATTGTGGACTTCCACATGGTCGGCATCACCCCGCAGCGTGATCTTGTTCTGCCTGCGTCGATGCGCAACGAGGACGGCATGGCTGTTGATCATCACCTCGACTACGCCAAGTACACCACCCCTGAGATCTTGGCCCAGGAGGATGCCGTTCTTGCAGCCGTTTCAGAGCCGGTTGCCGTCTTTGCTGACTCTCAGGCAGTCTCTTCGGCGCTGACAAACTTTGAGGCCTCGCGCGGCTTCTCGCTCAATGCGGGACAGAGTGCCCTCGCGCAACATCTCGTCCAGTCAGGCACCTTGGTTGCGTGTGGTGTCGGGCCGGCAGGTACCGGCAAGACAACGGCAATGCAGGTCGCTGCCGATGCATGGGTCACCCAGGGACACTCCGTGATCGGTCTGGCACCGTCAGCCCAAGCAGCTGACGTGCTCGGTGATGAACTCGGCATCAATGCAAGCACCATTGATTCCTTGACGCATATCTGGCGCGGACGGCACCCCGTAAAGCCTGCGGGTGATCTCTCCGCGCTGCCGATTGATATTCAACCTGGCGACATGCTCCTGGTCGATGAAGCAGGCATGGCCACGACCGATAACCTTGCTGCGCTGACTGAAATCGCGCAGCAATCAGGCGCGGTGCTACGCCTGATCGGTGACCCAGAGCAGCTTGACGCCGTAGGGACGGGTGGTCTGTTCGCCACCATGTGCCGCTATAGCGATGCCGCTGAACTCACCGAGGTCATGCGCTTCGAGCATGGAAACGACACCGCCCAGGCAGACGCATCCTTGGCGCTTCGGCGCGGAGACACCGACGCGGTGGACTTCTACGATCAGCGCCACTGGTTGGCCGGTGGTACCCGCGAGACAATGCTGTCTCAGGCCGTAGAGAGCTATCTCGCTGACACCGAGCGCGGACGGAACTCGCTCATCGTGGCCACTACCAACACCGATGTCGATGCTCTCAATGAGATGATTCGCGCACACCGAATCGACCACGGCGAGGTCGATACGCACCGTGAGGTGGAACTGTCCCGCAACGACCGGGCCGGTGTCGGCGATGTGATCATCGCGCGTAAGAACGCGCGTCTTGCCAACCCGCATGATGCGGATGCCCCCGGCCCGCGCGTGATCAACGGCCAGATGTTCCGCATCACAGGCCTTAACGACGACGGATCTGTCACCGCAACGGACACCGCGACCGGCCACCTCTACTATCTGCCCGCCGACTATGTCGGTGCGAACACTCACCTTGGCTACGCCGCAACGGTGTACCGATCCCAGGGCGCAACGGTAGACACCACGCACGCTGTGGTGGATGCAGCGACAAGTCGTTCGTCACTCTATGTTGCGCTCACACGCGGTAAACATGAGAACCGCATCTACGCAGTGACAGACGATTTCCTTGATGAACTCGCCGAAGAAGGACACGAGCATTCCGCTGGCAACACACCGGGACTTAGCGCCCGCGATGTTGTCTGCCGGGCCATCGCGCGCGATAACCGGCAACGCTCTGCGACTGACATTCGCACCGAAGCTGAGCAGTACGCCACGAGCCGCGAACGGTTGGAGAAACTGTATCGCTACGGCCTGGACATGGCCACCGCGGATTTCATTGACCGTCAGCTCGACGGATGGTGGGACGCGCTTGATGCCGATGCCGCCGACACGCTCACTGATGAGGGCAGGCAGAAAGTGCGCGCCGCGTGGCGCGATGTTCTCGCACGCGGTGTCGACCCGCGTGATCTCATGCCGACCGCTGTGTTCAACCTCGGTGGCGCCGAAGAAGCTGGGGCGGTCATCGCCTGGCGGCTGCGCAACGAGGTCGACCTTACTGGGGCGAGGCCCGACGACGTTGGGCTACGGCCACCTGTCACGCGCGGAGCTGAC
>NZ_JAGPZA010000029.1:0-20237 GCF_024454095.1 Corynebacterium sp. CCUG 69979
CAGGAAGCCAGATATATGCCCCAGAAGCATATATTTTCCTGAAACCTCGTGGTTAAGCCCCGGAAACCGGCGATTCCAGACACACTTTTTGTCGTTTAACCCTTCTTCATTTTGTGATCGGATCGCCATTTGGTGCACTAGCTGGTGCACTAGGGTCAAAATCCTGCACCAAACGGAACTGCGACGCTCCAACGACGCGGCGCAGGTTTTCGGTGCATTGCTTAGTGATTGCTAGGACGGCAGCAACGAAGGAACGCCACGGGAGCCGGCAGTTCGAGGAAAGCAACTGCGAACTGCTGTGCAAGTCTCACAACCGCGCCAAAGGTAACGCTTAACCAGCGGCGACGCGGGGATCTAACAATGCTGCGTCGCTAGCGCTCGCACCCAGCGAGCGAGCATCAGGCTGCGCTAGCGACGCTCAGCACGCTTCAGGTGCGGTGGTGCCGTGGCAGGGCGCGACCGGCAGAGCCGGACTGAATACGGGATTGCCCACGTACACCCCGTATTCGTGCAAAGGAGCACTGCCATGTCCACTCATTCCCACACGCTTGCATCCCACGGCGAGATCCTCGCGAACCTCCCCGGCATCCTCGGGTTCTACCCGAACAACTCGCTGATCCTCGCGTTCTTCGTCGACGACGAGGGCGTCGACACCGTCCGCCTCGGCCCGGTCGCGCGGTTCGACCTGGACGAAGCTGTTGCAAAGCTCACCGAGAGCCGCGAGCGGTTCGCAGCGTGGATCAACCACCTGGAACTCGACGCTGTTATCGCGTACATGATCAGCGACGACATTGCACAGCCGATCTTCGACGAGACGGCCACGTACCTCACCAGCGGGGCAGTGCACCTACCGCCGCTGCTCGGGGTGGTGCAGGTGCCTGAGATCGTCACCGGGGCTGCGTGGTGGTCTGTGTACCAGCATCCGCTCATCGACGAGCCGCGCCACGGCGTTGTCGGCGAGGTCGCCGCATCGGCGGCGCTGCGGCAGATGCTAGAGCACACCGGCGAGCTGCCGGAGCCGAGCAAAGACGACATCGAGGCACGGTTGAACAGCACCGATCACGGCATCGACGCTGCCGAGCACGCCGACATCATCGAAGACGCGCTGGCGTATACCCCCGCCCATGTTCTCCGACGTGCTGCAGCGTGAATACGAGCAGGCGGCGGCAGGAATAACCCAGCCGAGCACGCGCGCTGTTCGATCGGCGCTGAAATGCTTCACTACAAAGCGCTTGCGAGACGCGCTGCTCGCGGCGCTGCTCGATGACCCGCAGGCGGGCCTTGCGTTCATAGAGAAGGTTATGCGCGCTGTCCCGACCAGCTGGCCGGGGATGCGGGCGCAGCTCACCGCCACTGTCGCAGTGCTCGCGCACGCCACCGGCCAGCCGGGGCTAGCTGGCGTGGCTGCGCAGCGAGCCACCGAGATCGGGCCAGACGAGAACTTCCCGTCGCTGGTGGCGAAGCTGACCGATATCGGCCAGGGCGAGCGGATGGTCGAGCTTGTCCGCGAAGGCGCCGAGAAGACCCGCAGGATCTTGTTCACCGAGTAGCACCACACACCCCGTTGCAGCGATGCAACGGGGTTTCTTTTTCTCGCGGGGCCGTGGCCTGCAGAGATGCACACCTAGCGGGGCGGGGGAGAACCCCCTAGACAGCAGAGCTGTCTCCAACAGACGGATTGACCATCAATCCGAACAAGGAGGCACGTGATGAGCGACTTCATACACACCGACCTGGAACTGCTCTACCAGCTCGCCGACGGCATCGACGGCGAGGACGCCGATCCGGGCGCAGCGCAAGAACTGCGCGACCTAGAGGCGGCAGGCGCACCGCTGCCCTGGGCAGTGCTGTAACGGCAGCGCAACCACCCCGCAGCAGCAAAGCAGCTGCTTAAGTACCCAAATTGCACGGCAAATCACACCCACTCACGTAAGGAGAACCATCATGTCCAACCCCTTCAACAACGGCACCATCGTCGGCAACGCAGCTCGCGCACCCAAGCTGTTCGAGCACGCAAACGGTGGCGCGACGGTGAAACTCAGCGTCTATGCGCGCAACACCTTCAAGAACAAGGCCACCGGCAAGGTGGAAAGCGAGATCGTGGAGCTGACCGGCTACGTCCAGGACGCTAAGAACCCCGGCGTGTTCGGCTGCGTCGGCTCCGGCGATCGCGTTGCGGTGAGCTACTCGCTGAAAACCGACGTCTACACCGACAAGGACGGTGTGAAGCACTACCCGCTGGTCGCCCGTATCGACACCGTGCAGCTGATCGACTCCAAGAAAGAGTCCGCTGCGCGCGCAGCCCGTCGCGGAGGCGAGGCGGCGAACGCCGCCCTGGCTGGCGCTGACGCCGACAACGACGAAGCACCGTTCTAACAACGACACCCCGCAGGGAATTCAGGCTGGAGGGGTTACGTGTTCTTGAGAGGGTTTGAGGAGAAGATTGATGCGCCTGTTCGCGATCCGCGACTTCCGCCACCTGTTCGGTGCGCAGATCATCGCGCTGTTCGGCACTGGGCTGGCGACAGTGGCGCTGGGCCTACTCGCCTACGACCTGGCCGGCCCGAGCGCAGGGTCGGTGCTTGCCACCGCTCTGACGATCAAAATGGTCATGTACGTTCTGATCGCGCCGCTGGCAGCGGCGTATGCTGACCGGCTTCCGAGGCGGATGTTCCTGACACTGCTCGATGTGGTGCGCGCCGGGGTGGTGCTGGTGCTCCCGTTCGTCACGGAGGTCTGGCACATCTACGTGCTCATCGGCGTCCTGCAAGCGGCGTCGGCGGCCTTCACGCCGACATTCCAGGCCGTGATCCCCGATATCGTCACCAAGGAGTCCGACTACACCCGAGCACTGTCCGCGTCGCAGGTCGCGTACACGGTGGAGAGCATGCTCAGCCCGGTCCTGGCGGCCGTCGCGTTGACGTTCATGGCGTTCAACTGGCTGTTCATCCGCACCTCGATCGGGTTCGCGCTCTCCGCCGTGCTGGTGCTCTCGACCCACATTCCCAATGCCACCCCGAGCGGGCACGTCGGCGCCTGGGCGCGGGTCACATCGGGAGTCAGGGTCTTCTTCGCCACGCCCCGGCTGCGCGGTGTGGTGGCCTTGAACCTGGTCGTCGCGGCAGCGGGATCGATCGTCGTCGTCAACACGGTCAACTACGTCCGCGACCACCTGGGCGGCTCGCAGGCCGACGTCGCGTGGATGCTGGCCGCCTCGGGCGGCGGCACGCTGCTGGTCGCGCTGTTCCTGCCACGCGTGCTCGACCGGATCGCCGAGCGGATTGTGATGATGACCGGCGCCCTGGTGCTTTTGGCCGGAGTGCTCGCCGCCGTCGCGATGACCGCCACCCAAGTCGCATCCTGGATGGTCACCGCACCGATCTGGGTGATCATCGGCGGCGGCATGGCGATAATCGTCACCCCGACCGGGCGCGTCATCCGCGGCTCGGTGGCGAAGCAGGACCTCCCCGCGGGATTCGCCGCACAGTTCTCCCTCTCGCACCTCGCCTGGCTCGTCACCTACCCGATCGCGGCGCACCTGCTCTGGCCGCGCGAGCAGAAGGACAGCGAGGCCGCCCCGACCGGTGTCGCCGCCGCAGAGCCGGTGATCAGTGATCGGGCGGTGCGCGAGGAGACCGAAGCCGCCGAAGGCACCCTCGCGGCATGCCAGTGCGCCTGCGTGCGCACCGTCTGAACTCCGTTTGACGCGAGGGGCTCATACGTGCTGTTGCGTCACCGGATCAGCCGCGGTTTCAGGGTGGTGCAGGCCGGGCATCAGCTCACGCATAGGGCCGGCGGCATTCACTCCGGTGAGCGCGACCAGCACCTCGTCGAGGTAGTGGGCTGTGATCAGTGGTTCCTCGGAGACGACGCGGGTGCGTGTGCCCAGGGCGGGGTGCCCTGCTCCGGTGAGGGTGTGGCCGTGGATGCGTGCGGAGAACGTCGAGCTCGGCAGGTACTGGCCGGGGTCGCCGGCGATACCGAGGTCGTGCAGCAGCGTGTTCGCGGCGTGGATGCCCTGGGCGGCGGAGTCGTCCCAGTGATCGATCCGGTAGGAGCCGTGGCCGGGATAGTGATGCACGGCGACGCCGCCGGCGGCGTAGATCCGTTGCCGCGGGGCGTGCATGGAGCGCAGGCGGGAATCTACGGGGATGCCGTCGGGCCCGGTCCATGGTGCGGGGGCGGCGGGCAGAGTGCCGTGCGCGACGATCGCGAGGTCACCTTCGACCTGGCTGCCGTCGTTGAGGGTGATACTGATGCGGTCGGTGTGGGTGCGGATCGAGTGCACGGTGCGTTCCAGGTAGGCGGCGTGCTGGGGGCGGTGCAGGTCGCGTAGCCGCCGGGCGACGTGTTCGCCGATGGCGTTCGCTCCTGGGATCGCGGCGCGGGTGATGAGGGCGGCGTCGTGGCCGGCGTCGGTGAGCAGCGAGGCGGTCTCGGAGGCGACGAGGCCGCCACCAAGCATGAGCACCCGGGCAGGCTGAGTGGTCGCGAGTAGATCGCGGACGCGGACGGCGTCGGCGGCCGAGTGCAGGGTGGTCAGTCTGCCGCCGCTGATGGCCTGGTCGCGGCCGATCACCTCCTCGTCGAGAGTGCGGGGCCGGCTGCCGGTGGCGATGAGGAGCGCGTCGTAGGCGTGTGTATCGCCGGAGTCCAGCCGCAAGCGCCGAGCCCTGGGGTCGAGGCCGCGCACCGTCTCCGACCGGAGGGCGGCCCCAGTGTCGGGCAGGGCCGCCTGGGCCGGTTCGAGCAGCCCGATCGCGATGCCCTTGTTGACCAACGTCCGGTTGAACGGCACCTCACCGTTCCGGGCGTAGAGGTCGACGTCGACACCGGAAGCGTGCAGGGTTCTTGCGGCTGCGGTGCCAGCAGCGCCGGCCCCGATGATCGCGATGCTGGGCATCCTCATCAGGCTCCTTCCCCAATGGTGGTGGTGCTGGTGGTGGCGGCGAAGGCGGGCAGCAGGATCGCCTCGATGAACCACGGCGCGTCGTCGGCGTCGAGGCGCCCGGCACGCACTTCTTCGGCGGCACCGTTCATCACCACGTGCGTAGTAGTCAGCAGCCAGGACACCGGCAGATCGACCCGGAAGACACCCTCACGCTGGCCGCGCAGCAGCAGAGCCCGCATCCGTCCCTCGGCCTTCTCGTGCAGCTCGCGGATGCGTGCCGCAGGCAGTTCTTTCAGCGCGGCCGCCAGCAGCGCCCGCGACTGGTCGACCAGCACCCAGCTGGAGGCCACCAGTCGCCGGAACGCCTCGCCCGGATCACCATCCAGGGGCACCCCGCTGAGCACGTCTTCGCCGCGTTCGAGGCTGTCAACGAGGGCGGCCTCGATCAGCTCCGCGCGGGTCGGGAAGTGCCCGTAGACGGTCACTCTGCCCATCCCGGCCTCGGCGGCGATGTCGCCGACCGAAGCGTCGGGGTTCTTGCGGATCGCCGTCGCCGTCGCGGCCAGAATCCTTGCCCGGTTGCGCCGCGCATCCGCCCGCTGATTGGCCGCCCGGCCATCGCCGCCTGACGCACCGGTCGTCGTGCCGCGGGGCGTCGTCTTCTTCACCGTCATGATCCACCTCACAAGTCGTACTGGAATGTATGTGATAGTGTACCTGTTACAACTCGTACACCGATGATCGAGTTCCGGCTCGGAGGGCGAGGCGGGGCCGACAGAGAGGAGATGACGACCATGTCCACGACACACATCCCTGGGGGTGCGCGATGAGCGACACCGCCGCGCCGCGTGCCGGCGCCAAGCAGTGGTGGGGGCTTGCCGTTCTGGTGATCCCCTCGACGCTGCTGTTCATGATGCTCACGATCCTGTTTCTCGCCGCCCCGAATCTGGCCGCGGACCTGAATCCGTCGAGCACGCAGCTGCTGTGGATTCTCGACATCTACGGCTTCGTCATGGCCGGGTTCCTCGTCGCGATGGGCGTGCTCGGCGATCGGATCGGCAAGCGCCTGCTCATGGTGATCGGCGCGATCCTGTTCGCCGCTGTCTCGATCGCCGCGGCGCTGACGACGATCCCCGAACTGATGATCGTCTGGCGGGCCATCCTCGGACTGGCCGCGGCGATGATGGTGCCGGCGACGATCGGGCTGATCTTCGTGCTTTTCGCCGATGCGAAGCAGCGCGGTGTCGCGATCGGCGTGTGGGCCGGCGGCATCTCCGCTGGTGTGGCGCTGGGTCCGCTGCTGTCCGGCTTGCTGCTGGAGGGCTTCGGGTGGCAGGCCACCTTCCTGGTGGCGGTGCCGATCATGGCCCTGGTGGTCATCGGCGCCCCACTGCTGCTGCCCGAGCACAAGGACCCGAGCGCGAGGATCGATCTGTTCAGCGCTCTGCTGCTGGTCGCAGGGCTGCTGGCGATCATCTACGGCATCAAGCGTTTCGCCGCCCAGGAGCCGGCTGGTCTTTCCATCGCCCTGCTCGTGGCGGGCGCGCTGGTCGGGCTGTGGTTCGTGATCCGTCAGTTGCGGGCTGAGAAGCCGCTGCTGGATGTGCGGCTGTTCGCCAACCGCACCGTCTCCGGGGCGCTGGCGGTGTTCCTGCTCTCGGCAGCGGCACTGGGTGGGGTGTACTCGCTGTTCACCCAGTACCTCCAGCAGGTCCAGGAACTCTCGCCCCTGCAAGCCGGCTTGTCAATCCTCCCTGCGGCGGCGGTGCTGATCGTGGTCTCCACACTCTCCCCGGTCTTCGCCCGGAAGTTCAGGCCCGGCAATGTGATCGCGATCGGCCTGCTCACCCAGGTGGTCGGCTACATCCTGTTCACCCAGCTCGACGCCGACACCGGCCTGGCGCTGGTGATCGCATCCTTCGTGATCACCTACCCCGGCGTCGCCCCGTCCATGGCGCTGACCACCGATCTGGTCGTCAGCTCGGTGCCGCCGGAGAAGGCCGGCGGCGCTTCGGGGCTGGCGACCACCGCGAACGACCTGGGCATCTCCCTGGGTGTCGCAGTCATCGGCAGTGTGGGGATCGCCGCCTACCGGAATCAGATCGGCGGGCTGCTGCCCGGCGGCCTGCCCGCCGATGCCGCCGCGGCGGCATCGGACAGCGTCGACGGCGCCATGGCCACAGCAACCCAGCTGCCCGGCGCACTCGGAGAGCAGGTGGTGGCCGCAGCGCAGACCGCGTTCACCGGCGGGCTCAACACCGCGGCTATCGTCTCGGCGGTCATCGCCGGTCTCGCGGCGATCATCGCCGCAACGAGGCTGCGCCACGTCCGCCCGACCGGTGAAGCGCAGCAGGCTGCCGAGGAGCAAGCCACACCTTGACCAAATACCCCCAGCGGGTATTAATCTGACAGAGAAGTTGAACACGAGTGAAGGAGTTCTGATCATGAGTACCACCACGACTGAGTTTCAGGTAACCGGGATGAGCTGCGGGCACTGCGAGACCGCGATCCGCGCCGAGGTGTCCGAGATCGCAGGGGTGACCGGCATCGAGGTCAGCGCCCAGACCGGGCGGCTGGCCGTGACCAGCGAGCAGCCGGTCGATGAAGCCGCGGTGATCGCGGCGGTCGACGAGGCCGGCTACACCGCCGTCAGGAGCTGACATGAAGGCACCTGCAAGGCTGGGCCTGTACGGGCTGGTGCTGGTGGCTGTGTTCGCCGTGGCCGCGTTCACGGCGAACGCGGTCGTCCCGGAGAGCACGGTGCAGGCCTGGGCGGAAGACACCGAGAGAACCACCCACCAAGGACACGAAGAAGGAGGAGAAGACATGGACAGCACCGGGCACGAGGGCCACGACGCCGGAGCTGGGTCGCTCGGCCTGGGCATCGCGCAGGACGGCTACCAGCTCACCGCCGTCACCACCCCGGACGCCCTCGGCGCCGACGGTGAGCTGTCGCTGACGGTCACCGGCCCGGACGGCAAGCCGGTCACCGACTACGAGCTGGAGCACGAGAAAGAGCTGCACCTGATCGTCGTCCGCGCCGACGGCACGCATTTCCGCCACGTCCACCCCGAACGAGGCGCCGATGGCGACTGGTCGATCCCCTGGCAGTGGGAGGCGGCCGGAACCTACCGGGTGTTCGCCGACTTCGTGCCCGCCGACCACGGCGAGGGCATCACTCTATCGACCACGGTGCAGGTGCCCGGCGACTACGACCCTGTCACCGCCGAACCGGTCGCAAAGACTACGGTCGATGGGTTCGACGTCACGGTTGAGGGTGATCTGGTCGCCGGCTCCGCGTCGGAGCTGACCATGACCGTCACCCGTGACGGGAAGCCGGTCACCGCGCTGGAGCCGTACCTGGGGGCTTTCGGGCACCTGGTCGCGCTGCGCGACGACGACCTGGCCTACCTGCACGTCCACCCGCACGGGGATGCGCCGAAGCCCGGAGAGACCTCCGGTCCGGAGATCGTGTTCGAGGCTACCGCTCCCACGCCCGGCCGGTACCTACTGTTCCTCGACTTCCAGGTCGACGGGCAGGTGCACACCGCGCCGTTGGTCATCGACACCACCACCGGTGGTACCGAGGGCGAACGCGACGGCGGGAATGAGGAAGGAAGAGATCATGACTACGGCTAACAGTGTGCCGATGACAAACGCTGTCGACGCTGCCGGGATTGATTTACAGATCGGTGGCATGACCTGCGCCTCGTGCGCGAACCGGATCGAGAAGAAGCTCAACAAGCTCGACGGCGTCACCGCGTCCGTGAACTACGCAACCGAGAAAGCGAGCGTTACTGCTCCCGAAGGCTACGACCCGCAGCTGCTCATTGCCGAGGTGGAGAAGACCGGCTACACCGCCGAGCTCCCCACGCCCAAGGGCGAGATACCCAGCGATGGAGATGAGGGCGAGTCGCGTGAGGATGCCGAGCTGCGCAGCCTGCGGCAGCGGCTTATCGGCTCCGCGGTCCTGGCGGTGCCGGTCATCGCGATGGCGATGATCCCCGCGCTGCAGTTCGACTACTGGGGCTTCGCTTCCCTCGCACTGGCAGCACCTGTGGTGGTGTGGGCAGGTTGGCCGTTCCACAAGGCCGCTTGGATGAACCTTAAACACGGTGCCGCGACGATGGACACCCTCATCTCCGTGGGCACCACTGCGGCGATGATCTGGTCCCTGGTGGCGCTGTTCTTCGGCACCGCGGGCGATCGCGGCGTCGTCCACCCCTTCGAGTTCACCATCTCCCGCTCGGACGGGCTCGGGCACATCTACCTGGAGGTCGCCGCCGGGGTGATCACCTTCATCCTGCTCGGCCGCTACTTCGAGAAGCGCTCCAAGCGCCGCGCCGGAGCCGCCCTGCGCGCCCTCCTGGAACTCGGCGCGAAGGAAGTCTCCGTCCTCCGGAACGGGAAGGAGGAACGTGTTTCCATCGACGAGCTGAGCGTGGGTGATGAGTTCGTCGTCCGGCCGGGCGAGAAGATCGCCACCGACGGCGTCATCACCTCCGGCAACTCCGCGATTGACGCGTCCATGCTCACCGGCGAATCCGTGCCCGTCGAGGTCCGCGAAGGCGACACCGTGACCGGTGCGACCGTGAACGCAGGCGGGCGCCTTGTCGTGAAGGCCACTCGGGTTGGAGCGGATACGCAGCTGGCGCAGATGGCCAAGCTCGTCGAAGACGCCCAGTCCGGAAAGGCCGAGATCCAGCGCCTCGCCGACAAGGTGTCCGGGGTGTTCGTACCCATCGCGATCGCCGTCGCCGTGGCCGCGCTCGGTGCCTGGATCGGGGCCGGGTTCCCGCTCTCGGCCGGGTTCACCGCCGCCGTGGCGGTGCTGATCATCGCCTGCCCCTGCGCTCTCGGCCTCGCCACCCCCACCGCACTTCTGGTCGGCACCGGTCGGGGCGCGCAGATGGGCGTGCTCATCAAGGGCCCCGAAGTCCTGGAATCCACCAAGAAAGTCGACACCATCGTGCTGGATAAGACCGGCACCGTCACCACCGGCAAGATGACGCTCACCGAGGCGATTCCCGCCGAGGGTGTGGATCGGGGCGAGCTGCTGCGTATCGCCGGCGGCCTGGAGGACTACTCCGAGCACCCGATCGCGCAGGCCATCGCCGCCGGCGCCACCAGCGAGGTCGGCGAGCTGCCTGCCCCGGAGTCGTTCGAGAACATCGAGGGCAAGGGCGTGCAGGGCGTCGTCGACGGCCATGCCGTCCTCGCCGGCCGCGAGTCGCTGTTGGCGGACTGGTCGATCCACCTCGACGACACTCTCCGGGCCGCGAAGCAGGAGGCCGAATCGCAGGGCAAGACCGCGATCGCAGTTGGCTGGGATGGCGCCGCGCGCGGCGTGTTGGTCGTCTCCGACCAGATCAAGCCCACCTCGGCTGAGGCGATCCACCAGTTCAGGGAGCTGGGTCTGACCCCGGTGCTGCTGACCGGTGACAACCAGGCGGTGGCCGAGCAGGTTGCCTCCGAGGTCGGCATCACGCAGGTCATCGCTGAGGTCCTGCCCAAGGACAAGGTCGATGTCGTCACCCGCCTCCAAGGCGAAGGGAAGACGGTAGCGATGGTCGGTGACGGCGTCAACGACGCCCCCGCCCTCGCCCAAGCCGACCTCGGGCTCGCCATGGGCACCGGCACCGACGTCGCGATCGAGGCAGCCGACATCACCCTCGTCCGCGGCGATCTGCGCGCCGCGGCGGACGCGATCCGGCTGTCCCGGAAGACGCTGGGCACGATCAAGACGAACCTGTTCTGGGCCTTCGCCTACAACACCGCCGCGATCCCGCTGGCCGCGTTCGGACTGTTGAACCCGATGCTCGCCGGCGCCGCAATGGCCCTGTCCAGCGTGTTCGTCGTCTCCAACAGCCTCCGGCTGCGCACCTTCAAGGCCCGTGCGGACGACGCCTCCACCCCGGCACCGGCTCGCGAGCCGGTCGCCGCCTGAACCATCCAATCGTCATCACCCAACCACGAAAGGACCTATCTGATGACTGCACACGACCACCACAACCACGACCACGACCACGGCAGCGCCTCTGGCGGCTGCAGCGGCCACGCCCCCAAGACCGAGGACCTCGCAAAGGCGAACAGTGACCATGTGACCGAGTGCCTGGTCATGGCCGGCACCCCGGTCATCAAGTCCGACGCTGAGGCCGCAGGCCTCTACCGCGACTACCAGGGCCAGCGGTACTGGTTCTGCTGCGCCGCCTGCGGCCCGCTGTTCGACGCCGACCCCGACCGCTACGCCAACGCCGCCTGACAGGCGACCAGAACGACCCGGGTTCCGTGCCTCCCGCCTTTTGAACTGCTTCCCATTAGTTGGACTGAGAAATCAGTTACCAACTAGTGAGGAGCAGTTTTCATTGAGAGCACGAAGTTCGCTGAGCGAACATCAGCGTGAGCAGCTGGTGGAGTGTTTCGAGCAAGGCATGAGCTACGGAACCGCTGCCAAGACTCTTGGTGTCTCCAAATACGCCGTCCGTACGCTGCGTCGCCGGTTTCAGCTGCATGGCAGGCTATGTCTTGTGGAGAAACCGACAAAGCAGCAGTACTCGTTCGACATCAAGAAGGAAATTGTCCAACGCCACCTTGCCGGCGAGACAAAGATGGATCTTGCACGCGAGTTTGGCCTGTCGTCAGACCAACTCGTCAAAGATTGGTCCCGGAAATGGCGCAAAGGCGGCGATGACGCGTTGAAGCCGAAGCCGAAAGGCAGACCCAAAAGCTCGGCCGCACCGAGGCGGCTTACAGAAGAAGAGAAGCTGCGCCGTCAGATCGCACGGTTGGAAGCGGAAAACGCTTATCTAAAAAAATTGCGGGACTTGAGGAACCAGGGACACGCCTGAAAGTCCAGGCGATCGTCATCCTCAAGTCGCACCACCGCCTGGAGCACCTGCTAAAGGCAGCAGGTATCCCACGGTCGACATTCTTCTACCACCAGAAACGACTCAACGAACCGGATAAGTACGCAGTGCTCAAAGACGCGATCCGGGAAAGCTTCGAACGCAATAAGCATCGCTATGGCTACCGGCGGGTGCTGCTGGACCTGCGTAACCAGGGCTGGGTGGTCAACCACAAACTCGTCTACAAACTCATGTGCCAGATGGGTCTTCGAGCCAAGATCCGCCAACGCAGGCCGTATGTTTCCTACAGCGGGACGATCAGCCACATCGCTGACAACACACTTGACCGCAAGTTCACCCCGGATAAGCCAAATACCGTCTTTGTCAGCGACGTCACCGAGTTCAGGGTCGCAGGCCGCAAGATATACCTGTCACCGGTGATGGACTTGTTCGACCGCTCCATCGTCGCTCACACCGTTGCCACATCGCCGTCGACAGCGTTTACCACCGATTCTTTATCCAAGGCGATCGCAGCGTGTGCACCTGAACCCGGGTGGATGATGCACACCGATCAAGGCTTCCAGTACCAGCATTCCTCGTGGCGCAACCTGATCGGCGATAACGGAGGTGTTCAGTCGATGTCGCGAAAAGCCAACTGCTACGACAACGCGGTCATGGAGAACTTCTTCGGGCACGTGAAAACCGAGATGTACCACGGCGAAGTCTTCGACACCGTCGAGGAGTTCAACCAAGCGATCGACGAGTACATCGGGTGGTACAACACCGAACGCGTCCAACAACGACTCAAGGGCCTGACCCCGATGCAATATCGGAATCAGACCCTTGAAGCCCTCACAGCCTAGAATTAAACCAGTCCAACTTTCGGGGGCCAGTTCAAACCTGCGGGGTTATTTTTTTCAACTATTTCACGGTGTTGATCCAGCTCTTTCACGGCCTTACCCAACTGAACAAAACCCAACAGCCCTAGCATCAGCTTGGCGATCGGGGTGGAGTCTTTTGAGTAGGTCTGTCCCTCCTTGAGGAACTTCACCGACACTCCTTTGCTGACTAGCTCGTCAACAATGGCGTACAGATCCGTCAGTGAACGCGCGCACCGATCCATCGACGTGACGACAAGCTGATCTCCTGCACGGACATATCGCATTGCTTCATCAAGTCCAGGGCGCTCACGCGATCCACCACTGGCCTTATCCGTGTAATAGGTGAAGACCTTCTCTGCCTTGAGTTGTTCAATCTGACGATCAAGGTTCTGATCTTTCGAACTCACCCGGGCATAGCCCACCTTTTGTCCTGAGATCGCCCCCAACTGTTCAGTGATCTCCAGAGGCAGTGACGGTTCTGTTCCGTTAGTCTTGGAACTAACCCTAGCGAACAGGAAGTTTTGTCATTCACAAATTGTTCGCTTGGGGTGTACCCCAAAAGCCTCATGTCTCGATTATGCCTCACAAACCCCTACCGAGCACCACCCTGCGACAACTTAGGGCGAGACGCTTTAGTGAGACGGGGAGGAGGCCAATTGCCCCATGAAACGGTCTCACATTCCAGTTCCTGCCGGGTGTCTCATAAAACTTTAGGTTTTCAGGACGCTCCGCGACCGCTAGTGGGCCATATAAGCGAGTCGGGTGTGGTCATCGACAGCGGCATGGACGTGGTCGAACCCGATCGGGTCTTCCGGTCGCGGATCGGTCGTGGACTCGCCAACCGCCGCTGTCGGGGATGCGGCTGAGTTTCTTCACATCGATATGGATGAGCTTGCCTGGCCACCAGCAACGCTCTCGCATGCGTGGTCAAGCGGGCGTTACCGTTGGGCATAGAGGCCTCCTGGCAGTGAAGAACTAGACAGCTCCACTAAGCCAGGAGGCCTAGCTATTTCACAAGACCGAAAGTGCCACCAACGTCACGGTCGAGTACAACTAGTGGGTGTCACTGTGGCTTTCCGAAGTCCACCACACTGACGTTCCCGTCATTGCGGGGGGGCGGTACAGAGGGCTTCTGACGGATTGCCCGAAGTCCTCTGCACGAATTGACTTCCGGCCTGATGCCGCTGTACCAACCTGTCCTGATAGGCGGGCGCCTCGTTTGCCAGAAGATGGGCAAGGTTCCCTCTCCCCCTTGCTTTTTGGGAGTCCTCGGCCAGCTACGGGATCGTGCCTGGCCGGTCCTCGGTCGAGTTGTTGTCCGGAGTTGGTGTGCAGCAGTCGGGTTCCCCGCTTTGCCCGGGGCCCTCGCCTGTGGGCGGTGTTCCCTGTCTGATGCGCAGTCTCCTGCGCCGGTTGAGGGCGGCCAATGCCGATGCGAGCACCACGGCTGCGGCGAGGGCTGCGATCAGGGTGCTGTTGTCGCTGATCCAGGCGCTGGCGGCGGCTGACCATACGGCGAGGCTGTTGGCCTGTGCGGTTCCGCCGGTGGCGGCGGGATACCAATACCAGCTGAGGTAGGCGCCGGTTATGGTGAGGATGAAGGCGGCGATGCGGTTGCTGTGCTTGGCCAGGCCGGTGATTCTTCGCCCGAGGGCGGCCCCGGCGATGGCCGTGCCTGCCGAAACGAGCATCAGGACAGTGGCCGAGCCTGCGGCGTAGGCGGCGAAGACCGCGAGCAGCCCGGCGTAGCTGGCGACGGCCTGGGCTTGGGCGATCACGGCCAGGAGCACCCCGAGGGTGCAGCCGAGGGATGCTGCGGCGTATCCGACCCCGAAGGCCACCATGCGCCCGGTTTTGTGACCTGCCCCTGCGGCTTCTTGTGTGCGGGGTTTCGTGGCCCAGGCCGGCAGACGGAGCTGTGGTGTGAGTCCGGTGAGCATGGCCAGGCCCAGCAGGAGAAGGATCACCCCGGTGGCCATTCCCAGCCAGGGCGCTGCGCTGATCAGGGTCCTGGCGCCCGCGCTGACGATCAGCCCGAAGGCTGCCAGGGTCCCGGCGAAGCCGAGGCTGAGCGCGAGCCCGGCCCGGAGCCCGTGGGCCAGACGCAGCGCGAGCGGGCGCGTCCGGGCGTCCCCGATGGTCTGGGCTATCCAGGCGGGCAGGAGGGCGAAACCGCAGGGATTGACCGGGGCAATCATTCCAGCGGCGAAGGCCAGGGCAAGCAGGGCTGTCATTGGGCGCCGGCCTTGGTGAGTTCTTCTTGGATCTTTTCCGCAGACGGGTCGGTGGCCCGGAAGGTAACGTCACCCTTCGCGTCGACCACCACCAGGGTGCTTATGGAGGTGACCTTGTACCGGGTGGTCAGTGTGGCCCCGGTGTCGATGACGGCAGGGAGCTCAGGGGCCTTGATGTAATCGCGGAATCCGTTGATGGTCTCCTTCGGTTCTCGGGGGTCCACGTCCACCAGGAGGTAGTCGGCCGAGCTTCCCAGGGCCGTGGAGGCCTTGTTCAGGGAATCGGCCCCTTCCACACACTCACCGCATCCGACAGAGAAGAAGAACAGTGCTGCGGGCTTACCGTCCGGGATGGTCCGGGTAGTGCCGTCAATGTCGGAGACCGTAACAGCAACGGCACCGGCCGCGTCGGGCGACGAACCGCCTGGCGCGGCCGACGGGCCGCTCGGTGAGCTGGCGCAGGCGGTTGTCAGTGCCATGACCGCTGTCAGAAACAGGGCGGAGGCGAGGTGCCTGGGCCGGGGAACGGACAGAGAACGGCGGGATCTCGGGTATGTCATGGTGTCTGGTGGTTCCTTCCAGGAATGGGGATGGGGACTCAGGCGGTGCCGTGGTCGGTGCGGTGGTGCTCGGGGGATGCGGGAGGGCAGCAGTCGTCGGTCCTGCGGCGTTTTCGCTGCCTGGTGACGGCGATGATCCCGGCCAGGAGCACCGTGGCGGCCGCGAGTAACACGAGGGGATTTGAGAAGAATCCGGCGATCGCGCCGAGGGCTCCGGCGGCGATGAGGATGGGTCCTGCGCAGCACAGGATCATGGCCGCTGCTATGCCGATTCCTGCGGCCAGTGTGTGGTATCGCCCGGGGCGACCGGTCTGCCGGACGGGTTGATGGCCGGTGTCTGGCTGTTCTGGGTGCTGGGTCATGTCATGTCCTTTTAAAGCTCAGCAGCAGGAGTCCTGCGCCGCGGGGGCCCGCGTGGCGGCCGCGGCGAGGAGGGCGGAGGCCATGGCGGCACCGGCCCGGTGTGCCGCCTCGATGTCCAGGACTTCGCCGTCGGGATGGGAATCCAACCACGGCTGGGCGTCCTCGCGGGAGGCGAAGTAGTGGACCTGGTTGCAGAACGATGACCGCACCGGCCCCGTGCCCGGGTGGCTGATGATGGACACGACGGCGGTGGCCGGCTGCACGGAGGTCACCGTGCCGTCCGCGCCCGTCATCACCCGGATGAGGGTCCCGCTACCCGGGGAGGTCGACTCAATGGTTGCGGCCTTCCCGATCAGGGCCGGGAAGAAGAGGGTGTCCAGGGCGCACCAGGTGTAGAGCTGTTCCCCGGCCAGGGTGAAGCGATGCGGGGTGGGCCGCATCGTCAGGGCCAGGCCGATGATGCGGCCCTCGTCGTCGTACTCGGTGTCCGGGACGGCGGCCAGTCCCTGCCGGACCGTGTCTTCGCTCCGGCCACTGGCGGTGGCCAGTTCGGCGACCGTGACGGGCTCGCCCTCGGCCAGGAGCCGCAGCAGCGGCACGAACAATTCCGGGTCTATTCCGGAGCGCGCGGGGGACAACAGATAGGTGAGGGCCTGGTCGGTGGCGGTCATGGCATTCCTTTGCTTCGGTAGTGGGGGCTGCAGCTCAGGCGCAGCAGGAGAGCTTGGAGACGTCGGTGTTGAAGGCCTTGGCGGCGATCCTGATGCCCTCGGCCATCGTCAGGTAGGGGCTCCAGGCGGCGGCGACCTGCGCGGTGGTCATGCCCGCTTCGAGGATGTAGACGCCGGCGGCGGCGATCTCCCCGGCGTCCTTGGCCACCGCGGAGAGGCCCAGGATCCGTCCGGTGTCGCGGTCCGCGACAACCTTGATGAAGCCGCGGGTGTCGCGGTTGACCACGGCTCGCGGCACGTACTCCAGGGGGAGGACCCGGCACTCGCAGCTGATCCCGGCGGCGACAGCTTCCTTTTCCGTCATCCCGACCGCCCCGATGGCGGGACTGGTGAAGGTGACCCGGGGCAGGTGCCGGTAGTCGACCTCGGCCAGGGCATCGGTGAACGCATTGTCCACGGCCAGGGCGCCGTGGGCCGCTGCGACGTAAACGAACTCCCGATGGCCGGTCGCGTCCCCGGCGGCCCAAACCCGCGGGTTGGACGTGGCCAGGCGGGAATCGACCACGATCTCGCCGGATGCGCCGGTCTTCACCCCGACGGCGTCAAGGTCCAGTCCCTCGGTCACCGGGCGGCGGCCCAGTGCCACGAGGATGTGGGAAGCGCGGAACACCTCCTCGTCCCCGGCCACGTTTGCCGTCACCGAGACCCCGTCCGGGCCGGAGGCCACGGAGTCGGCCATGGCCCGCCGGACCACCCGGATCCCCTCGTCGGCGAACACCCCCGCCAACGCCTTGGATGCCTCCGGTTCCTCCTGCGAGGCCAACTGGGAACGGACCAGCATGGTCACCCGGGAGCCCAGCCGGGAGAAAAGCTGTGCCATCTCCAGGGCAACATAGCCTCCGCCCAGGATCAGCATTGATTCGGGCACCTCGTCCAGTTCCATCGCCGTCGTCGAGGTCAGGTACCCGGCCTCGGCCAGTCCGGGAACGGGCGGTACGTAGGGTGCGGAGCCAGTGGCCACGAGGTAGTGCCCGGCCTCGATCGTTCTCACTGCACCATCCGGGGAGATCACCCGGAGCAGCGGTGCGTCCTGGGTTCCGGTGAACGACGCGTCCCCCGAGATCATCGTCCACCCGTAGTCCGCGGCCAGATCGACGTACTTCTCCGTGCGCATGCTTTCAACCAGCGCGGCCTTGCCCTGAATCAGGGCCGGCATGTCCACCGGGCCCGCCGAGGCCGCCACCCCAGGGAAGCGGGCCGAATCCAACGCCACGTGGCGGGCCTCCGCGGCAGCCAGGAGCGCCTTCGACGGGACGCAGCCCGTGTTCACGCATGTCCCGCCCACGGTGCCGCGCTCCACCATCACGACGCGCTTGCCCAGTCCGGTGGCCCGGATCGCGGCCGCAAACGCTCCGCCGCCGGAACCAATAATCGCCAGATCGAACTTTTCGTTTGTCATTCCAGATGTCTCTTCCCTGTGGTTCAAAAGTTCCTATGGAACCATTGTGAACCTTCCAGTACAATGGAAGGTCAAGTGTGGTGGCCATTGGAAGGGGAATTGGCGAACATGAGGATCGGACAGCTTGCGGAAGCAACCGGAACCACGACCAAGACCCTGCGGTTCTACGAGGAGTCGGGGCTGCTCCCTCCGGCCGAGCGATTGGCCTCCGGCTATCGGGACTACGCCGAGGATGCCGTGGGTCGGGTCGGGTTCATCCACCGGGGCCAGGCCGCCGGGCTGACCCTCGCCCAGATCCGCCAGATCCTCGACATCCGCGACGGCGGCCAGGCGCCCTGCGAGCACGTGCGCGACCTGCTTGACGTGCGCCTCGCTGAGATCGAGCAGCAGATCGCGCAGCTCTCCGTGCTGCGCGACACTATCGCGGACCTCAGACAGGACGCCGCACACCCGGACCCTGAAACGTGCAGCACCGATCAAGTGTGTAGGTACTTGTAATCCAATTGGGCACACCTCCTTAGCAACCACGCTATGCGAGAGTTGCAGCTCGACGAGAGCCAGGATGACAGGATTAACCGCCAGGAGCTATCTATAAATAGGGACTATTTCTTACCTGGAAGTAACATTTTGGCGGTTGAGGATAATACCTTTGGTGCATTTTGAGCCAAAAGCTTCTTGGCCTCTGGACTGACAGTTGCCACCACAGCACTCGCAACCAAAACTGAGCCTATAAGGTGCTGTTGCAAAGTTGGGGCAGTAGAAAGACCGGCGTGAAATAATCAGAGCCATGGGCATCTTCTCCGGTCGGCATTTCCCCCGTGACATCATCCTGTGGGCGGTGCGGTGGTACTGCCGCTACGGCGTGAGCTACCGCGACCTCGAAGAAATGATGACCGAGCGGGGTGTGCCAGTCGATCACACCACGATCTACCGCTGGGTGCAGAAATACGCCCCTGAGCTGGATAAGCAAACTCGCTGGTACCGGCAGGTACCCGACTGGCAGGCCCGGTCCTGGCGGGTGGATGAGACCTATATCCGGGTCGGCGGCAGGTGGTGCTATCTCTACCGGGCTATTACCGCCGGTGGGCAGACCTTAGACTTCTACCTCTCACCAAAACGGAATGTGGCTGCGGCCAAGCGTTTCCTGGCCAAGACGCTGCGATCGAATACGACAGCCGGGTCCCCGCGGGTCATCAACACCGACAAGGCACCAGCTCTGGCCAAGGCAATATCCGAGCTGAAGGCGGAGGGAATCTGCCCTCAGACGGTGGAGCACCGTCAGGTGAAATACCTGAACAACGTTCTCGAGGGAGATCATGGCCGGTTGAAACGAATCCTGGGACCGAAGGGGACGTTCAAAAATCGGACGTCTGCCTACCGGACGTTGAAAGGGATGGAAGCGATGCATTCATTGCGGAAAGGCCAGGGCGCGATGTTTGCCTACGAGCAACCGAACCCGGATGCGGTGATCGTCAGCCGGGTGTTCGAGGCTGCCTGAGAACGCCGACCCGCAGCGAGCATCAGAGGATGAAGACTGGGTCGTCACGGCTCTCCGCCTGAAGTTTGCAACAGCACCATTGATTCTCAGGCGTCCGTGAAGGGTTTTCCCTTCAAACTCAATGCTCGATGATCCTGCCTCGCCGAACATCTGATTGAACGTAGCGGACATGAGCCGATCTCCTTATCGTGTGGGGCTCGACGGTGTCCAGCCGACCTCTGCGTAGAGTTCGGCGATCGGTTCGCGGATCCATTCTGGTTTCGTCGTGCCAGACAGTTCATCAATGTAGCGTGCTCCGCGTCGTTCGTCGTAACCGAGGCTTTCCAGGTCGGGACGACGAAGGTCGTACTTCGAGCGGAAGTTCGATGCGTCACCTTCAATGATGTTGAACAGCTGCTCTGCCGCTTTACGCTTGCGCGAGTCATCGTCGTCGAAGTAGGACAATGTGAGCCGGTGGAGCTCTTCAGCGGTCTGGATCCAGTTCTCGTCGACGAAGCTCTGGTCATGCTCGGACAGTTTGACGCGCTGCATCGGCACGCCAGTGAAGCTGACGTTCGCCAGGGTGCACTGGGACAGGTCGACCTCGTCCAGCTGCGTCTTGGTGTGATGCTCCATGAAGTTGACGTCTTCGAGGTGTCCGCTGATCGTGGTGTGCTCGACGATGTCGTAGAGGAATTTACCCTTGCACAGGACGACATCGGTCAGCGTGCTTCCACTGATCCGGTCGAACCAATCACCTTTCAGCGGGTGAACGGGGGAGGACCTGACCCCTGTTTGGTAGACACCTCTGAGTCCGGCTGTGTTGAGTCGGGGAAAGGTAATCTACCTCCATGCC
>NZ_JAGPZA010000002.1:0-240742 GCF_024454095.1 Corynebacterium sp. CCUG 69979
ACAGTTTCAACAAAACACAGTGAAACAGGCCGTGAAAAGCCCAAAACCCAACCAAAACAAAACCACCCACACACAAACACACAACCAACAAAAGCCATGCGCCAGTGCGTGAACTGGCAATCCTAAAATTACTAGACAAACCATACGGTTCATCCAAAACAGCCGCCCCCACATCCGACGAGGAAGAACAGGGACGACAAAAAATATATTTCCAATCAGTCACACACGACCAACCAGCACAGTGACACCCCATCAATAGGTTCAGGCACCACCGACCAGCACACACCACACACAAACACGTGCAGGCATCAAGATCGCACACAACCAACCAAAAAACATTGGCACACTATCGAGTTCTCACACAACACACGCACACCCAAACACACCCGAAACCAATCGGACCTGCTTGAAGTAGCTTGGACGACCCTACACACCCACCACCACACCAAGCAAATCACTTGATACTCAGTGAAAGTGTTTCAGATCCCTGCCAACGATTGTTTTCCTACCGCCATCTCACCAAACCACACTGTCCGGCGGGGCGTTGTCGGTCACGCTGACTCACATAAAGCTACACACCAACCACCAACAACACAAACCCCCAGCACAAACACGGTTTCTAGCTATCTCCGCCAACGCTAGACATGCTGCGAATGTTGTCGTGGGTGAGGTTGATCTTGCCTGCGATGTAGAGCGCCATGAACACGCAGCCTACGAGCGCGACAGCAGCGGAAACGATAAGCAGTCCAAGTGGGACTCGCCCCGCAGCTTCCTCGAATCGCAGGAGGTCACGCACGCCGAACCAGAGTAAGAATCCTGCCGCCGGAAAGAGTGCCTTGGCTTTGGAGACGGTGCCTGCGGCGAATACTCCGAACGCCACAACTGTCACTGCCACCAGGATGAACATCTCCGGTTGAACATCGACGTGGTCAATGGGCAATAGAATGCTTCCGGCGCTTGCAATCACGCCGAGAATTGCTCCCGCACCCACACTGACTGCAAGCACGTGCACTGCCCACGCCTTTCGGGTGAATCCGTACGAATGCGCGACCAGTGGGCTCAGACCACTCATCACTGTCTCGGTGCCGAGCCACATGAAGAAGAACAGCACGGGCAAAGCTGCGACGATGGAAGAAAACGTATCGTTTTCGATGAAACCGGCAAGATAGATTGCCAGTGAGAGCCCGGCACCGGCAATGGCGGCGCCCAACAGCGTCGGCCACCACATAGCTTGGACCAGCAGCGAACCAGACGGCCGGATATGCGTGGACTCCACTTCGCCGTAACGCGCCTGATCACCGACAGCATCGTGGGTGGCTACGAACAACACTCCGCAGGTGGCTGCGATGAGCGCACCGGTTACCCCCTTCATGCCGGGCACAAAGAGAAGGTAGATCAATGCTGCGGCAATAACGACCGGCGCCGTCACCATGAGTAGCTGGCTGCGCGCTCTAGCCGCATTCATCCCCAACGCCCGGAAGATGTTCTTTTCTGGGTATAGGCCGTCCAGCAGGGTCAACGAGCCGATGAGACTACCTCCCACCACTGACGTCCAGCTGCCCACCCAGGCTCCACCGATGAGAAAGATGAACGCGATGGGCAGGAGCAGCAGGCGCCACCGTGACCCTGCCTTGAACTGGTGCCAGAAGAATGGGGCATCAAGGGCTGTCATCGTTACAGCCATGGTTAGCTCACCTCCAGGAGAGACTCGATAACGTCGCCGAGGTCGGCAGGCGCGGTGCGCGCCGAAAGGCCTGTGGCGCTTGTGGCGGGGAGGAGGGCGCGGGACCCGGCGTCGGTGCGTCGATAAGCGAGCGCGTGCTCGGGCTTGTCAAAGGAGCCGGTCGCCACGACGTAATCGTCGGCCTCCTCTGCGAGAATGTGCGCGGCGATGCGGCCGTCGCGGCCAAGAATGATCGCGGAATCGAGGAGCTTGGCGGCGTCCTCAATGTGGTGCGTTGCCATGATGAACGTTCGGCCATTCCCGGAAAGCTCGAGCAAATGGCGGTAGAAGACGTCGGTGTTGTGGATGTCGAGGCCGACGTAGGGTTCGTCGAGAAGCGTGAGCTCTGCGCCCGACGCGAGACCGACGATGTTGCCGACCATTGCTCGCTGACCACGCGACAGCTGGCTGTACGCCGTCGTCATTGCGTCGTCGAGAGCAAAATCAGCCACAAGATCGTCGGCGATTCCGCGATCCCACCCCGGGTACCGCAACTGCGCGCCGGTAAGGATGTCGCGGACGGACCATGCGCCCGGGTAGGCGACATCGACACCGGTCAGGGAGACGCGGTCCATGACGGTCGCGTTGTCGAACGGTTTCTGGTTGAAGACATCGAGCTCGCCATCAGAGGGCTTGAGCTGGCCGGCGATGAGCGAGAGCAGAGTGGACTTGCCCACGCCATTGCGGCCGAGCAGGCCGTGGATGCCGCCGGATTCTATCGCGAGGTCGAGCCGGTCCAGTACCGTCTCCCCGCCGAAGGTTTTTGTCAGTTCCTGTGCGATTATCACTTGTACATTCCTCTACTTTCTGCAACGCGGTCAATAAGGTCGTGGAGAGTGGGTAGGTCGTGGCCGAGGCGAAGTGCTTCGTCGATAAGCGGGGCGATGTACGCGCCCGCAAACTCCGCTTGGCGCTGCGCGAGGATGCGTTCGCGCGCGTCGGGCGTGACAAACATGCCGATCCCGCGCCGTTTTTCCAGCACCCCGCCATCCACAAGGAGCGTGAGCCCTTTGCGCGCGGTCGCGGGGTTGATCTCATGGAACGCCGCCAGCTCGTTGGTGCTCGGTGCGCGGGCCCCGGCCTCTAGGTGGCCATCCACTATCTGGTCTTGAATAAGGCGTGCGATCTGCATGAACAGCGGCTCTGTGTCGTTGCCCATCGCAACCTCCGGTTCGTCGGTTAGTTAGTGGTGTAGCTAACCGTACAACTATCGGGACAGAATGGCAACGGCTCCCATCAAGCAATTCCTGAATTCACAGATTCGTGCAGGTAGACGGCGCGCATCTGACAAGCTCATCCAAGTTAAGGCAGACTGGATACCGACAAAAGTTATTAGCTACATGAATAGATACGGATTTAGGAGCCATGCTTGAGCGCACAGTCGTTTTCGTTGATACGTCATATTTACTTGCGAGTTTCTACAACTCGTGGGAAACAGGCGCGAGATCACAATTAGAAATTGACCTCCCCGAGGTCGTTGCCAACCTCGGGACCATGATTACCCAGCAACTACACCAACCCATCCACCGCCAGTTCTGGTACGACGGCATCCCAGACTCTGGCCCCCACCGCTACCAGCGCGCTCTACGCACGTGCGACGGCGTGCAGTTGCGCACCGGCCAACTCATCGAATGGGGCGAGCGGCGCACCCAAAAAGGCGTGGACACCCGCCTTGTCGCCGACATCGTGGCCAACGCCATGCGCGGCCAGTACAGCGACTTCGTGCTGGTCAGCGGCGATGCCGACATGATCCCCGGCGTCGAGGAAGCTACCAACGCAGGCGTCCGCATGCACCTCTACGGCTTTGGCTGGGACTCTATGTCCTCAGCTCTGCGCCACGCGTGCGACTCCACCACCATCCTCGATCCGCGCGAGGATTTCGCCGAAGCAATGCAGCTCCAGGTGCTCGAGGGCCCGCTTCCACCGACCATTCGCGAGCGCCCGCTTGTCGACGCGATCGACGAGACCGACACCCAAGACGGCATGTGCGGCGTTCCCCGCCCCGACGGCGAACAGCCTCTTTCTTCCCACGTCGCGCAGGCGGAGGCGGATGCCGCCGCTGAGGAACTCGCGCAGCAAAAGGTGGAGCAGGCAGACCACGCCGAACCTGAACAGAAGCCCGAGCAGGGGCGCGGCAAGCGCGAGGCTGCCCACGAGTCAACGGACCACGTGGCACCCAACCCCTGCCCCACACCTGGCCCGCCATCGCCAGCCCAACTAGCAGCCAGCTCGCCGAAACCCTCGATGATGGCGCCGCGCCGGAAACTGCGCTCCCGCTACGTTCCGCTGCCGGAAGAAGTATGGACCTCCTCCGGGTTCCAAACCCCGTTCGATGTGGGCCAGCAGTACGCAACGTGGTGGTTCGACAATGCCGCCTCTTCCGAGCAGCGCGACAAAGCGCACATTCTCTCGGGAGGCGGCCTTCCCCCCGAAATCGACAGGCCGCTGCTGCAGTTCGCCTGCGAAACCCTTCATGAGTACACGCTCAGCGAGAGCCAGCGCGTCAACCTGCGAGACGGCTTCCACTCCGGGATCCGCGGAGTGCTGATCAACATCCGCCGGACCCAGAGCTAAGCACTCACTAGCGGTTGTCGGCCTCTTCCGCGTTGAGCGGAGCTTGTGGGGCTTCATCGTCGAAACGCTCGAGGGCCTCTTCGTGTTGCTCCGCATCATCGCTTGCAGCAGCCTGGGCCGACCCCTGGGTCAGCTCGCCAGCGGACTCTGCCTGCATCGACGCGCGGATCTCCGCAAGCTTGGATGATGCAGCGACATCGGTCTGGCCGGACTCGATCTCAGCCATCGCGGCACTCGCACCAGATTCAGCCAGTTCCTGCTGGCCGAGTGCCGTAGCGTAGCGCTTCTCAATCTTCTCGCGCACCCCATCCAACGTGGGTACGTTGTCGTTCTGGCTGAACTGCCCCATGGTGTCCATCGTCTGGGCAGTGTGCTCCTGCATCTTGGCCTGGTCGACCTGCTGGCGCAGGCGGTTGACCTCATTCATCTGCTCTTGCAGGCGGGCCTCGGACTGCTTCTGCTGCTGCTCGGCCTGTGCGGCCGCTTGCTCTGCGGCGCCGTACTGCGTGGTCAGCCCCTCGAGCTCCTGCTCCGTAGCCACCAGCTGAGCTGCGAGCGTCTCTGCGGTTGTGTTGAACTGTTGGGCCTTGGCGGTGTCACCCTCAGCGGTTGCCTGGTCAGCCATCTGCAACGCAGTCTTGGTCTTGTCCTGCAAAGACGCCTGCTGTTCGCGGACACGACCCAGCTTGATCTCCAGCTGCTTCTTCTGGCCAATGATCTCCGCGGCCTGCTGCGTGATAGCGCGGTGCTGCTCTCTAGCGGCGTTCGCAGCCTGTTCGATCTGGACCTTCGGGTCGGCGTTCTCATCGATCGCCGTGTCGAAGGATTGCATCAGGTAGTTCCAGCCCTTGCTGAACGGGTTAGCCATGGTGATTCCTTAGATTTTCGTCGGGAAAGTGTGCCCCGAGTCTACGCGAACGGTTCCCGGCTCACCCGGGCACGAAAAACCGCCCGGCCGTCTGCGGCGCGGGCGGTGTGACGGGAAGCCGTCGAAAAGCGACTAGCCCTCAGTCTTTTCGTTCTGCTCTGCGATGTCAGCGCGGACCTGCTCCATGTCAACGTCGCGCACAGCCTGGATGAACTCCTCCAGCCCAGCCGGCGGCATAGCGCCGGGGGTCTGCCCCAGCAAGATGCCCTCGCGGAACGCGAAGAGCGTCGGAATCGCCTGGATCTGCAGCGCAGAGGAAAGACCCTGGTTAGCCTCGGTGTCCAGCTTGGCAAAGGTCACGTCCTCGTGCTTCTCAGACGCAGCCTCGAAAGTCGGGGCGAACGCCTTGCACGGGCCACACCAGTCAGCCCACGCATCAACGATCACAATGTCGTTGTTCTCGACGGTCTCGGTGAACGTGTCCTCGGTTACATTGATGGTGCTCATTTTTATTCTCCTGAGTCTGCTCTAGTAACGTCTGTCGATGAGTACAACCTTATCAAGGGCGCGGACATTCCCCGCGAGCGAGAAAAGGAGCAAGCGTGACCAAGAACTACCGGTTCGAGGGCCCGACAGACACCAATTCCGTGGATACTCTGCAAGCTGAAGTGAGCCAGGTGCTGGGCACCCAAGGCGTCGACATCAATGCAGAAACAAAGGTCATGCGGGTCACAGGCGAAGGCTTCACCGACGAACAGATCGAGTACGCCGTCGAGTACGCAGGCTTTTCGCTTATCGACGCTTAATGCCAACCGTCCTACCATGGGAACCGTAAGAACAACCGAGTTCCTTTTTGGAAGGTGACTACTCCCATGGCACAGACATTCACCGTAGAAGGCATGACCTGCGAACACTGCGAAATGAGCGTGTCCGAAGAGGTCAGCGAAGTCGCCGGCGTGACCAGCGCAACCGCCGACCACAAAGCTGGCACCGTGACCGTTGAGGGCGAAGGCTTCGACCGCGACGCCGTCGCTGCCGCTGTTGCAGAGGCTGGTTACAAGCTGGTCTAGAGGCCCCCGCGGTATCCCTTGCGGAAAAGTTGACAAACTCGACACTGGTTTAACCGGCGAAAACTCGCCAACCTGCACGTTCAGGTCTAGAGCGAAATCGGGTTTGTCAACTTTTCTGCATTTGGACCGCTCTGGTGAGGTGCACCACGTTGCGCGCCTCTCGGAATATCTTCCCTTACCTCGCCGTTCCATAGGGTGAGAAAGGTTCAAGCCGCGCTACCCGGGAGGAGATACATCTACAGTGAGCGCCCCCGCACCCGCCCCCACACCACAGACAAGCACCAACTATTTGGAGCACCTCGAACTGGGTGTGACCGGGATGACCTGCACCTCGTGCTCCAACCGCATCCAACGCAAGCTGAACAAGCTTGACGGGGTGGAAGCCAACGTCAACTACTCCACTGAGACGGCGACGGTCGACTACGATCCGTCCAAAACTGACCGCGAGCAGCTCATCCAGGTTGTCAAAGACGCCGGGTACGACGCATTCGCGCTCGGCGGCGGCAGCGGCGATACCGCGGGCTCCGAAGGTACAGCCGACGGCGACGCTTCCGACACCGACCGCATTGAAGCCGCCCGCGAAGCTGAAGCAAGCGACCTCAAGTGGAAAGTCATCTGGTCAGCGATTCTCGCCGTGCCGGTGACGGTAATCTCGATGGTCCCGGCCCTCCAGTTCACGAACTGGCAGTGGCTCGTTTTCACGCTCACCACCTTGATCTACATCAATGGCGGCGCGCCGTTCCACAAGGCGACAATCGCGAACCTGCGCCACGGTGCCGTCACCATGGACACCCTGATCACCCTGGGCACGACGGCAGCGTACCTGTGGTCAGTGTGGGCGCTGTTCATCGGCAACGCCGGCGAACCCGGAATGACGATGGACATGAGCCTCTCCCCCGGTGCGAACGCTGGTCATGCGATGGATGAGATCTACCTGGAAACCATCGCCGTGGTGATCACGTTCTTGCTGCTGGGAAGGTGGTTCGAAACCAAGGCGAAGGGACGCAGCTCTGAAGCTCTGCGTGACCTCGCGACAATGGGCGCCAAAGACGCCGCTGTTATCCGTGACGGCCAAGAGATCCGCGTACCCACCTCCGAGATCGCTGTCGGTGACCGTTTCGTGGTCCGCCCCGGTGAGAAGATCGCCACGGACGGCATCGTGATCGACGGTGTATCCGCCGTGGATAACTCGATGATCACCGGCGAGTCCGTGCCTGTCGACGTCGCTCCCGGCGACACCGTCACGGGCGCCACGGTCAACCAGACTGGCCGCCTCATCGTCGAGGCCACGCGGGTGGGTTCCGAAACCACCCTGTCGCGGATGAGCGAACTGGTGCGGCAGGCGCAGGCAGGGCAAGCGCCCGTCGAAAAGCTTGTGGACCGTATTTCCCGCATTTTCGTCCCGACCGTCATCGTGGTTGCGCTGATCACGCTGGCCGTGCACATGGCGATCGGCCACGACGCGCCGGCGGCATTCTCCGCCGCAGTCGCCGTGCTCATCATCGCGTGCCCGTGCGCGCTCGGCCTGGCTACGCCCACGGCGATCCTCGTCGGCACCGGACGCGGCGCACAAATGGGTCTGCTGATCAAGGGCCCGGAAATCCTCGAGTCGACCCGGCGCGTGGACACGATTGTGCTGGACAAGACCGGCACCGTCACCACCGGTGAAATGGCGGTCGACGCCGTCGCGCCTGAATCCGGTTTCACCGAAGAGCAGGTCCTGTCGCTCGCCGCCGCTGTCGAGGCCGGCTCCGAGCACCCCATTGCACGCGCCATCGTCGCCGCCGCAGACGGCGACATCCCCGAGGCGACAGATTTCAGCAACGAGGCCGGCCAGGGCGTCCGCGCGCTTATCGACGGCACCTCCGTCACCATCGGCCGCGGCCGCGGACCCGAGGCGGAAGCCTTCGAGGCTGACGGCGCCACGGCTGTCACCGTGACCGTGGACGGCTCCCCCGCCGGCACGATCGCTGTGCGCGACACCGTCAAAGACACCTCTGCACAAGCCATTGAGGACTTGCGCGAGCTGGGGCTCACCCCGCACCTGCTCACCGGTGACAACGAAGGGGCTGCCCGCGCGGCAGCTACTGCGGTCTGCATCGATGCGGATAATGTCACGGCGGGGGTGCTGCCGGAGGACAAGGTGCGTGTCGTCGAAAAGCTGCAGGCAGAGGGCAACACTGTCGCGATGGTCGGCGACGGCGTGAACGATGCCGCTGCCTTGGCCACCGCGGACTTGGGCCTAGCCATGGGGTCGGGCACGGACGTGGCCATTGAGGCCGCCGACATCACCCTCATGGGCGGCGACCTGCGCTCTGCGGCAGACGCGATCCGCTTGTCGCGGCGCACCCTGAGCATCATCAAGGGCAACCTGTTCTGGGCTTTCGCCTACAACGTGCTGCTCATCCCGGTGGCGGCCATCGGCCTGCTCAACCCCATGTTCGCCGGCATCGCCATGGCGTTCAGCTCAGTGTTCGTGGTGAGCAACTCGCTACGGCTCAACCGGTTCACTTCGGTCAGCGAGCGCTAGAAAAGTGAATTTAAAGTAGTTGACCTGCCCGGGCAGGAGCTATGCTCACTGCCCATGGACAATACTCTGACCCGCAACGAGCGTCTCGACCGTCTCCCGGTCACTTCCCAGCACCGTCGGCTGCTCGTCGGCTCGGGCGTGGGCTGGGCGCTCGACGCGATGGACGTCGGCCTTGTGTCGTTCATCATCGCCGCGCTCGCCGTGCACTGGGACCTGGATAAGGGCACGACGTCATGGATCGCGTCGATTGGTTTCATCGGAATGGCCATCGGGGCATCTCTAGGCGGGCTGCTCGCGGACAAGATCGGGCGCAGGCAGGTCTTTGCGGCCACTTTGCTGGTCTACGGCTTAGCGACGGGTGCCTCCGCCCTCGCCTGGTCTGTCAGCTCCCTCATGGTGTTCCGGTTCCTCGTCGGCCTCGGCCTGGGTGCGGAGCTACCCGTGGCGTCCACCTTGGTCAGCGAGTTCGCGCCCCGTAAGAGCCGCGGGCGAATGGTCGTATTGCTCGAAGCGTTTTGGGCCGTGGGGTGGATCATGGCGGCCGTGATCGGAACCTTCGTAGTCAGCCAGGGTGACACCGGGTGGCGCTGGGGATTCGCCCTCGGATCTGTACCCGCACTCTATGCCATCTACGTGCGCATGGGCTTGCCCGAGTCAGTGCGGTTCCTTGAATCGAAAGGCCGCCACGATGAAGCCGAGGAGATCGTGCGGACCTTTGAGGCCGCCGCCGACACCTCTGAGATCGACCACTCCCCGCCCGGCGACCCAGAGCCGGAGGTCAGCGGCGGGATATGGGGGCCAGCGATGCGCAAGCGCACTGCCGCGTTCTGGCTCGTGTGGTTCGGGGTGTCGCTGTCGTACTACGGCGCGTTCATCTGGATTCCGTCGCTGCTGGTGGACCAAGGTTTCACCCTGGTGCGGTCGTTCACGTTCACCCTCATCATCACTATCGCGCAGCTTCCCGGTTATGCCGCGGCCGCGTGGCTTATTGAAGTCTGGGGCCGCCGCATCACTCTATCGGTCTTCCTCGCCGGGTCTGCTGGCGCCGCCGTTTTGTATGGTTTGGCAGGGGCTCCGTGGCAGATCATTGCCGCCGGCTGCTTACTGTCCTTTTTCAACCTGGGTGCGTGGGGTGCCCTCTACGCGATCGGTCCGGAGCTCTACCCAACCTCGATCCGCGCTACGGGCACAGGTGCCGGTGCGTCGTTCGGGCGAATCGGGTCGATCATCGCGCCTCTCATTGTGCCTCCGGTGCTCAGCTTCGGCGGGCCCACGGCTGTGTTCGGGGTGTTCGCAGCGGCCTTCGCCGTGGCGTGCATCGCTGCGCTCACCCTGCCCGAACAGCGCGGGAAAGTGCTGTCTTAACCGGCTTAACCCCGCGCCATGTTGACGAAGCGCGAGTAGTGCAACTGGTGCGCCACCGCGATCGTGTCGATCGGGCCACCACGGTGCTTAGCGATGATGATGTCCGCCTCACCCGCACGCTCGTTGTCGCGGTCCTGGGAGTCCGGACGGTACAGCAGCATGACAATGTCCGCGTCCTGCTCCAATGAACCCGATTCACGCAGGTCCGCCAACTGCGGGCGCTTGTCGGTGCGTGACTCCGGGCCACGGTTGAGCTGGGAGATGGCGATGACGGGCACTTCTAGCTCCTTGGCCAGCAACTTCAGCTGGCGGGAGAACTCGGAGACCTCTTGCTGGCGGGATTCGACCTTGCGGCCCGAACTCATCAGCTGCATATAGTCCAGCACCACGAGGTCTAGGCCGTGCTGCTGCTTGAGGCGGCGGGCTTTAGAGCGGATCTCCATCATCGTCAGGTTCGGAGAATCATCGACGAAGATCGGCGCCTGCTGGATCTCGCGGAGGCGTTTGGTGAGCTTCTCCCAGTCAGACTCCTCCATCTGGCCCGAACGCATCGCGGAGAGCTTGATCTCGGTCTCTGCAGACAGCAGGCGCATCACAATCTCGGAGGCGCTCATTTCCAGCGAGAAGATCACCGAGGTCAGGTCGTTGTGGATCGAGCACGACCGCACGAAATCCAGGGCGAGGGTCGACTTACCCACACCAGGACGGGCCGCGATAATGATCATCTGACCAGCATGGAGGCCGTTGGTCAGCCGGTCGAGATCGAGGAAGCCCGTTGGCACGCCGGCAGCGAGGCCGCCGTCTTTTTCATAAGCAGCAAGCTCGTCGACAGTAGGCTTGAGCAGCTCAGCGAGTGCCTGGTAGTCCTCCCCCGTCTTGGTCTGCGCGACGGCGAAGATCTCCTGTTGCGCGCGATCCACCAGAGCCTCGATCTCCATGCCCTCGCCGCCGTCGTAGCCGAGCTGGGCAACACGTGTTCCCGCGTCCACAAGCTGGCGCAACGTGGACTTCTCGGCAACTATGTCTGCGTAGTAGCGCGCGTTGGCAGAGGTGGGAACCTCGGAGATCAAGGTGTGCAGGTACGGCGCTCCCCCAGCACGCTCGAGCTGTCCCATCCGGTCAAGACGGCCGGAGACAATGAGGACGTCAATCTGCGAGCCTTGGGAGTACAGGTCCAGAATCGCCTGATAAATCAGTTGGTGGGCCGGGAAGTAGAAGTCCTCCTCCCGCAGCTCCTCAATCACATCGGTGACGGTATTGGGGCTGAGCAGCATCGCACCAATCACACCCTGCTCGGCTTTCCGGTCATGCGGGGGCTGGCGGTACTCGCTCAAGTCCTCGCGCTCAGACGTGAAGCCGCGGCCGTTGCGACGGTTGCTCCTGTACCCGCCGCCGTCCTCCGGCTCAGGCGGCGGAGGAACAAGGTCCTCAAACCGGTCGTCGAAGCTGTCCCCTCCAGCGACATTGCCTGCAGTCATCGTGAACTCCCTCCAGTCATCGAAGTGATGCTACCCCGCCGGGGCACGAGCGGACCACTCTTGTGGACTCATCACGCTGGAGTTATCCACAGGTCCTTGTGGAATAAGCCCGTTATTCCCTGATTCGTGACCCACATGCCTCCCACGGCTGTGGAATCTCTGTGGAATATTCAGTTACTTTTTCACAGATTCGCCCATCGTGACTGCTTAACCCCGATACATTCCGCGTCATGCGTCTTCCACGAACAGTGAATAACTCGACCACCAGCACATTTGACAAGGTAACCAAAGTGCTATAAACCGCTCTCCTCCGCGTAAATTTCTCTCATTGGACTGGACTTTTCCACTAGTTATCCACAGGCAGTGTGGACACCAGATTGTTATGCGGCGCTTGATTGCTGGAACCACCTGCTATTGTGCTGCTATGACCTCCCGTTTTTCCCGTTTCCGCCGCGCGGTAATCTCCGCGATGGCCACAGTGGTCGCCGTTGCGTGCGGCGTTGCCCCCGCCTCCGCAGCACCGGTTTATGCCGGCGATAAGATCGAGATCCATTACAGTAACGGGGCTAAAGCACTGTGCTCCCTCAACTCCGTGGCGCACCGGGACGGCGCGAAGTACGGGATCACGGCCGGGCATTGCCTCATGCCCATCGATGGTGGCCGTCCTATCCGTGTCTACTCATCCGACGGCGCAGTCATTGCCTCCAACATGGCGGATTCCGGGTATGTCTTCGATCAGGGCGGCCTGAACGTCGGGTTGAAGGGCTTCACATCCGACTCGTTCCGTGACTACAGCTGGTTCCGCCTCGACCCGCACGTTACTGATGCCGGCAAGACGCGCGGTGGGAACCTCACGTTGGGGCTCGACTCTGGCATGGACCACAACCTCACACAGTTCGCTCGGTCCATTAACCCGGATCGCGCCATCGGTGGACGCCTTCCGGTCAGCGCCGTGGCACCGGGCCAGATTGTCTGCAAGGATGGCGCGCGCTCTAGCAGGACCTGCGGTCCTGTGGTGTCCACCAACGTTCACACTGGTGAGATCGTGGCTCTCCTGCTGAACTTCACGGGCGATTCCGGTGCCCCGGTGTGGATCACCGGCCGCGACGGCCGCGCCTACATTGTGGGAGTCATCTCCGGCGGTGTTGGGCCGTTTGAGCTGATTGACGCCTCGCTGCCACTCCCAGCCGGGCTGCGCTAACCCGCGCACAAACAGAAACAAAGCAAGAAGAAGAAGGGCGCGGGCCCCACTCCTCACAAGCGGGGCCCGCGCCCTTCGTGCTGTTGTCGTTGGATTGCTTGTTATAGAGCAATCGCCGTTAGGCGTGTGTTACGCGCCCACGACCTCGAAGTTCACCTTGCCCTCCACGTCATCGTGGAGCTTGACCTTGACCTGGTAGCCGCCGGTGCTGGTGACCAGCCCCTTCGGCATGTCAACGCGGCGCTTGTCCAGCGCCGGGCCGCCTGCAGCCTCAACGGCATCGACGATGTCGGCCGGCTTGACCGAACCGAAGATCTTGCCGTTCTCAGCGGTGCGCACCTTCACGGTGACGCCCTGCAGCTGGTCGAGCTGGTCGCGCAGCTCCTTAGCGTGGTCCAGGTCGCGCACGGAACGCTGCTCCTGTGCGCGCTTGATGTCCTCAATCTGCTTCTCAGCGCCGCGGGAGGCCGGGATGGCCAGGCCGCGCGGAAGCAGAAGGTTACGTCCGTAGCCGTCCTTGACCTCGACAATATCGCCGGGCTCACCAAGGTTCTCAACGGCAGCGGTGAGGATCAGCTTCATAATCCTTACCTTTCGTTTGAAAGTTGATGTTTGTCGATTGCTTTAGAACGGGGGCTCATCGTCCATGTCGCCGAAACCGCCGGCGGGGGGAGCAGAATTCCACGGATCATTCGCGGGCTGGTTGTTGGACTGGCTGTTCTGGCCGCCCTGGTTGCCCTGGGAGTTACCAAAGCCACCGGTGTTCTGGGCGTTCTGGCCGCCCTGGGAGTTACCAAAGCTTCCGCCCTGGTTGCCGCCGAAGCCGCCGCCACCCTGGTTCCCGCCCTCACGCGGGTTACGGTTGACGCTGGCGCTGGCGTAGCGCAGGGACGGGCCGACTTCGTCGACCTCGACCTCGAACACGGTGCGGTTTTCACCTTCGCGGTTCTGGTAAGAACGCTGCTTGAGGCGGCCGTTGACGATCACGCGCATGCCCTTTGTCAGGGACTCAGCGACGTTCTCGGCGACGCTCCGCCACACGTTGCAGGTGAGGAACAAAGCTTCGCCGTCTTCCCACTGGTTCGTGTCCCTGTTGTAGGTACGCGGAGTGGATGCAATGCGGAAGTTGGCTACTGCCAAGCCCTGCGGGGTGAACCGCAGTTCAGGGTCCGCAACCAAGTTGCCAACGACGGTGATAGGAGTGTCGCCTTGTGCCATGTTCTTTCGTCCTTACCTTGAAACCTTGAATGAATGAGCGGGAATGGGTTGTCCTTGCACGAACCAGTCTATAGTCCGCCCCGGACACAAACCCTGAGCTGGGATTACCCGTTCACGTTCGGCGCTTACTTGCTATCGGTGCGCAGAACCTTGGTTCGCATAATGGTGTCGTTCAGGTTCAGACGGCGGTCGAGCTCCTGGACGGTCTCGGCTGCGCAGTCGAGGTTGACTACGACGTAGACGCCTTCTTCCTTCTTGTCGATGGGGTATGCAAGACGGCGCTTGCCCCATACATCGACGTTTTCCACCTTGCCGTTATCCTGGCGGACAATATCGAGGAACTTGTCCAGGGACGGGGCAACGGTGCGCTCATCCTGACTCGGGTCGAGAATGATCATTACTTCGTAGTGACGCACGGACCTCATCACCTCCTATGGTCGTTTCTATGGTTTCGGCCACCGTCCTTTAACGGTGGCAGGAGGGTCGTTGCGTCAAGCAACCTCACCAGCGTACCCCAGCAGCTCACCGCGAAGAAATCAGAATGCGGCGTATCTGCGGCGCTAACTAGTCGTCTTTGTCTACGTCGAGGACCAGACCCTGGGGGTCGATATCGATGTCGATCTCACCGGAGGCGATTTCCCAGAACCCGTCGTCTTCCCACCTGGTCTCCACACCGGGCTCATTATCGTTGGCGGCGGCGAGGGCACGCTCGACATCAGCTGCGCTGAGGCCTTCGTCAGCCATTTCAGACTCCGCCTCTGGGGTGTAACCAGTCACTTCCTTCGGCAGTTCACGACCAGCAGCGTCGTCACCATCATCGGCATCGTCTGCGTCGTCTGCGTCGTCCGCGTCATCATCGCCGGCTACGTCGTCTTGCTGAACTTGATCGTCGCCTTCGGTCTCAACCTCTTCGGCCACCGTGGATTCGGCTCCGGCGTCGGTACCGGTGGTGCCGTCGTCCGTCTCACCGCACGCAGTGAGCGCGGAGAGGGACAAAGCGGAGGCAGCGATGGCAGCGGAAACCCTCTTAATGTTCATGGTTTCCACCCTACAGAAGGTTTCTGGCAGTTAACTGCCAGCGTTGGGCGCTGCGATGAACACCGCCAGGAAGACCGGCACGAACGTCATGAAGATGAACGCCGCGAGACCTAAGGCGACAGAGAGCGCCATCGGCTTCTTCTTCACGACTGCGAAGAAACACCCTGCAAAGAGTCCGAACCCGATGAAGATCGAGCAGATTCCGAGGATTGTTGCGGTTCCCACGTCTTTTTCGCCTCCTCCCAGTCCGCGGGTGTGGTCAGCAGCGGGTCGCACCCGAAGTGGGCGTCGCGCACCTTGTCGCGGCGGCGACCGTACATCTGCATGACGGTGAGCACCATGATCGCGATGATCAGACCGTCGCGCGTGACCACAATGAGGTTGAGCATCCCACCGGGCAACCCGAGGTTGTCGGTGCCCATCATGTGCCACATGAGGATCGGCCAGACCAACATGTCCACCGTCATCCACGACAGCAACAGGCGCCAGTGGGGGAGTGCGAGCACTGCCGGAATGACAAGCCACAGCGAGTACTGGGGGCTCCACACCTTATTGAACAGCAGAAAGAAGCCAACGATGAGCACGAACAGTTCCGCGACGCGCGGAGTCTGTGGTGCCATTAATCCCGCGACGAGAACGAATAGACAGCCTGCTAGGAAAAGCACGAGGGTGACCGCGTTGAGGATCACCGGCGCGCCGTCGCCGGAATCGAAGCCGTTCCACCCGAAGGCGCGGGAGGCCACGGCGTAGATCGTGGTCCACTCCCAGCCGCGCTCGGTGTTCAGGCGCTGGAACTCGTGCCAGGCGTCGTAGTTGTACAGCATGATTGGCACGTTGACTACCAGCCACGACACCACCGTGGCTACCAGCATCTGCACGAACGGCATGGCCTTCTTCTTGCGTAGCGCAATGACCAGGTAGGCACCCAGCAGGAACAGCGGCCACATCTTGAACGCCGTGCCCAGCCCGATGAGCACTCCCGCGAGCCAGAACTTCTTGTTCCGGGCGGCCAGCAAGGCCCCGACCATGAACGCGATGGAGGGAATGTCCCAGTTGGTGAAGGCGTGCATGATGAGCAGGGGAGAGGCCACCACCAACATGGTGTCCCAAATGCGGTTACCTGCCAGCTCGGCCACCATGCGGGCGGTGAAGACCCAGATGACCGCCATGACGAATGCGGTGACGTAGAAGTACCAACCGGAATCCGGCAGTGCCCAGCTGACCAGGGGATAGGTGTTGCGAGAGAGCCAGCCCATCGCGCCTTGAAACAGTCCGCCCAGTACCGGGTACTCCATGTACCGGGTGAGGTCGCCTTCCTGCCAGGAGTAGTCGTAAACGAATCCTGGCTGGTCAAGGCCGCGCCCGCCGTAGAGGGGAACGATGTCGTTGTAGCAGAAAGAGGTGTATTGGCGGTTGCCGTCCCAGTTGAGTTGCAGGGAGCCGTCGACAAGCTTGCCGCGCGCACAGTTGGACTTGCTCAGTGCACCGAGCGCCATGAAAACCCAGGCCACCGACATGATGGCACGCAGGGGTGTCCACCAACGGCCACGGCCAATCTGCGCGAAACGGCCCATGGGGCCGCCCAAGGTTTCCACGACCCCGCGCGCAACCGGCTCCGTTTTTCCGGGTTGCACGCGGTCAGCGGCGTTCGCCCACACAGCGCGACGCTTATCGACGCTCACCTCGCCCCCCTTACTGGACCAGTTCGTCGAGAATCTCACCCAAGCTCGGCGGTGGCTCCGGTGCCGGTTCTGGCGCTTGCGGCGGGGCCGGGGCCGGTGCCGGGGCAGGCGGCGGGGCCGATGCCGCCGGGGCTTGTGGCTCGGGTGCAGCGGACCGCTGCTGCGAAGGCTGGCTGTAGTTGTACGAGGTATCCTGGCTGGAGTAGCCCTTTTGTCCGCCGTAGGTGCCGCCGGAGTAGGGGTCAACTCCCCAGTTGATTGGCTTGGCGTCGGGGAACTGGCCGTATTCTTTGCCGTCGAGCGCGCCGTCGAGCACGCCCTTCCAAATCTGGGCAGGGGCCTGCGCACCGAACATCGTGCCGCCGTAAGAGTTGTAGATGGCCGTGGTGTTGTCGGCTGTACCAACCCACACCGCGACGGAGAGTTCTGGGGTGCCGCCGACCATCCAGGCGTCCTTGGACAGGCCAGTGTTGCCCAGCTGGACGGTACCGGTCTTTGCCGCCGACGGGCGGCCGCCGGCCAGGGCCGCGTGGGACCAGCCAGCGACCGGCTGCATCGCCTGGACGACGTTGTCTGCCACCTGGGAGTTCACGCGGCGTTCTTTGTACTCCGGATCAAACTCGTAGAGCACTTCGCCATCGGCGGAGGTGACTTGCTGGACGAAGTGCGTCGGGTGCCACACACCACGGTTAATCAGAGTGGACACACCCGTGGCCATGTCCAGAACGCGGGACTGGTACTGGCCCAGAATGATGCCGTCGAGTGGTTGCTCACCGTGCTCGGTCAACGTTTCCGGGACATTCGGCAGCTGGCGGGCGACACCCAGCGCGTGCGCCATTTCCTTGGTGTCGTTGGTGGTGTCGTCCAGGTCGGACTGAATGCGGATGAAAGAGGTGTTGTAGGAGTTCTTCAGCGCGTCAGCCATGGAGGTCATGCCGCCGCCACCGCCACCGGAGTTGGTGATGTAGGCGCTACCGACGGTGACGGGGGAGGAGTCGTACGGCGCCGACAGCGGGATGCCCTGCTGCAGCGCAGCCGCAAGACCGAAGATCTTGAATGTCGAACCGGTCTGCAGGCCAGCGTCGGCATAGTCCCAACCGGATGGATCGTCGCCACCATAGTAGCCGCGCACTTCACCGTTCTTCGGGTCGATCGCCACGACACCGGTACGGGCATCCTCCTGCAGCGTCGCCATTTGCGTCTCAGCCGTATCGAGGATCTGCTGCTGGACATGCGGGTCGATGGTGGTCTTGATCTGCAGGCCGCGGTTGGTCACGTCCGCCTCAGAAATACCGATCTGCTCGAGCTCCCTGATCACCTGGTTCTTGATCAGACCGTTCGGGCCGGTGGCCTCCGTGTAGGCGGAGTACGTCTCCGGGTCGCGCGTGTCCGGGAACTGGGCCCCGGCGCGTTCGTCCGCGCTGAGCCAGCCCTGATCCACCATGCCGTCGAGCACGTAGTCCCAGCGGTTCTGCGCCTCGTCCGGGTTGTTCCACGGGTCAAGCTGGCTGGGCAGCTGAATCAGGCCAGCAAGCAAAGCGCCCTCTTCGACCGACAGTTCTGCGGCTGGTTTGCTGAAGTAGGCGTGGGCGGCGGCTTCAATACCGTAGGCGTTGCGGCCGAAGTAAATGGTGTTCAGGTACCCGGTGAGGATCTCTTCCTTGGACCAGTTCCTGGTCATCTTGATGGAGTAGACCAGCTCATTGAACTTACGGGTATAAGAACGCTCATTACCCACGATGGTGTTCTTGACGTACTGCTGGGTGATTGTTGAACCACCACCAGCAGAGTCATTACCCGTCAGCTGGCCGAGCAAGGCGCGGCCGAAACCGGTGAAGGAGAATCCGGAGTTGTCCCAGAAGTCGCGGTCCTCAGCGGCGAAGACAGCGTTCTGCACATGCTCCGGCACTTGGTCCAACGCGATCTGCTCACGGTTGCCTTCCGGCGGGACAAGGCGGGCCAGCTCTTTCTGGCCGTCGTTGTAGAAGATGGTGGAGATCTGGGGGGTGTCAATCTCGCCCGGCTGAGGCAGGTCCGCCTTGGCGTAGTTGACACCGAAGATCGTCAGCGGCACAAGCAGAAGCAACACAACGGCCAACGCCAGGGCTGCCAGCCACTGCCCGCGGCGACGCTTCTTCTTGGTCACACGGGTGCTGGAGTCTTTCTCGGACGGCTTCGTGCCCGTCTTAGCGCCGGCCTTACTACTCGCCTTATCTGCCGTCGCCTTATCGGCCGACATCTTCTGCGTCGGCTTCTTGGGCTCCGGCTTCTTACCGGTGGATTCAGTGTCTCGTGCCAATGGGGTGTCCCTGCCTAATCTTTAAACCTCTAGGACAGGGTACTTGCTCAACCAACAAAACACCCAGTATCCCCCCGTCTTCATTCGCGATTCACAGCTCGGGGACGGCCTGGGATTCGGTCAGCAAGTGGTTCCAACCGCAGCGCTCGCAGACCTCCACGCGGTGAACGGTGACGGGGCCGACCTCTGCGACTATGCCGTCAATCTCATCAATACTGCGTGCTGTTCCGGAGCGGCGACCCACGTTATCCCCGTAAATCCACAGGACATCCCGCATCACTGCTTCGCAGATAGGACACGGTCGGGCAGAGTCGACTCCGTGGTGTCGGCCGGCGGCCTTGAGGAGAAAATCGGCGTCGCAAAGCTCCTCGCGCTGCACGCGACCAGCCTGAAAGTCGCGCAGCACCGCGCGCCGCTCCCACTCGTGCGAGACCTCTCCTTCGAAACGGAACATTACGCTGAGTTTATCCGTCCCCACCGGCGGCGAAAATGTGACAGAGACAACAACCTTGAGGACGATCGGATATTCGTTTGTTTGTACAACTACCTCTACACTCGAGCGCATGTCACAAATTAATCCCGAAGACGCCTATGCAATCGCAAAGGATGTCCGCCCTTTTCTCACCAAGCTTTACGTCGCTTATTTCCGCATTTCCGAGCAGTCTGACCTGACCGGGCCGCAGCTTTCCATTTTGGAACGGCTCATCGAGTCCGGCCCGATGCGCATTAGTCAGCTCGCCGCCGACGAGGGAATCCGCATGCCGACGGCATCGAATACCCTGCACCAGCTGGAACAGCGCAACCTCATCCATCGCGTGCGCGACGAGAACGACCGCCGCGGTGTGCGTGTGGAGATGACCGATACAGGCATTAAGGAATACGAGCGCGTCTCCGACGAGCGCGTGAAGTACGTCGCGGAGATGATTGGCACGCTTGACAACGAGCTGCTTCCGCTGCTCCAGCAAGCCTCGCGCATCCTGGGCCCATTGGCCGACAGCTACAACACCGGCAACGTCGAGTAGCCGAACAGGCGCAACGGCGCGCGACACCCCCTCGCAGACATGTAAAGTTAGGGAACCGTTAGTATTCCGTTAACGGTATCCCTTTCTTTCGCGCGCCATTATGAATCCTTTACCCCTCACTCCTGAGCTCCTAACCTCTGTCGGTCCGGAGCGCCCTTTGCGCATCGCTGTGGGCTGGGATCAATCCGGGGAAGAGGCGGTGCACTTCGCTGGCTGGCTTGCGCGCACCATGCCTGCACAGATCCGGGTGATTTCCACCGAGAAGCAGCCCTGGTCGCATCTGCGCAACAAGACCAGCAAGAAGTACAAGAAGTGGCTTAAAGAGATTGAGGAGAAGCGCAGCGGTGCAATCCGGGAAGCGCTCAAGGAACACGTCCCGCGCGGTGCGTGGGACGAGGACTACGCAGTATTCCGCGACGGCTCCCCGCGCTACGAGCTGCTCACGCAAGAGGTCGAGCGTTTTCACGCCGATCTTGTTCTAGTCGGTTCCAAACCGAAGGCAGCCAAAGGACGGTTCAAGGCCACGTCCACCGCGGACGCGCTCATGCACTCGTCGCCGGTCTCCGTCGGGTTGGCGCCGCGCGCGGTGAAGTTGTCGAAGAAGGGCATCACGCGGGTCAACTTCGCGTTCCTCGATGAGAACGATGAAGCCGCGAACACCGGCATTGCCAGCGCCGCCGCCATCGCGATGATCCTCGACGTCGATCTGCGCATCATGGCGTTCTCCCCGGAGGAAACCTACGACTACAACGAGCAGATCGCACCCCACCGCGCGTTTATCGACGAATGGAACGAGACATCCTTGGCCCTCCTCGACCGGGCCCGTGATGTCGTCTCGGACATGGCCGAGAAGCTCGGCGTGCAGGGCCTGAAGAACTTCGAAGTGGAAACCCGGGTCAGCGCCGGCGACGGCTGGGACACCGTGGTGGACTCGCAGAAGTGGAAGAAGGGCGACGTGCTCTTCCTCGCGTCCCGGCCGGCCACAACCAACTGTGTTTTCGCTGGTCCGCGCGCGACCGACTTCTTGGAGCACGCTCCCGTGCCCGTCGTGATTTTTCCGCAGCGCTAGCAGGGGAGTCTAGGGTGGAGGCTATGCCTAGTATGCCCTCTGACCGCCCGGACCACCCGGAGAATGACCTGCATGGAGCGGCCGACTACTACAACAAGGTGCGCCCGGAACCGCGCTCTTTCGATGAGCTTGCAAGCGAACCCGATCCCGCCCAGCTCAACGAGCGCAACCAGGCGTCCACCCGCCAAGCCATCTGGTTCGGTGTCGCAGCAGTTGCAGGCACGTTCCTGATTGCGGGGATTCTGGCGCTGATCTTCCGCCTCGTCGGCGGTCCGTTGTGCGAAGCGGGGGAGGCCACGTGGCTGTGTTCCCAAGCCGCCCGCACGTGGTGGGCCGCCCTGAGCTCCATCTACCCAGTCGTCGCTCTGCTCAGCTGCGCGGTGATCATGGTGCGCAAGCTCAACCGTTATGAGCGATGGATGCCGTGGATGGGCGTGTTCTGGCTACCGCTGGTCCCGTTCACCATGCTGTGGCTCACGGTGACGGTTGGCATGCTCGCCGCCGATTACGCGCCCTGAGAGCACTCCGCACAGTACGGGTTCTCCGCCCGGCACGCTTCGCAGCTCAAGTACTGCTGCCGGCACTCCGGCTCATTCGCGCAGTTGTAGTGCTGGTTCGTCGGCGCGCCGCAGTGCACGCAGTGGCCGAGCTGCACAAACTCCGGGTCATCGTCCGCACCCGCGCCGAACTCTGTGTGCATGCGCTTGTCGAACACGTAGAGCGAGCCTTCCCACAGACCCGAGTTTCCGTACTTCTCCCCGTAGCGCACGATGCCGCCATCGATTTGGTAGACCTCTTCGAACCCGCGGTTCTTCATCAGCGACGAGAGGATTTCGCAGCGAATTCCGCCCGTGCAGTAGGACACGACTGGTTTGTCCTTCATCCAGTCGTATTTGCCTGACTCGAGCTCCGCGATGAAATCGTGGGTGGTCTCCACATCGGGCACGACAGCGCCTTTGAACTTGCCGATCTCCGCTTCGTACGCGTTGCGGCCGTCAAAGAACACGACATCGTCGCCACGCTTTTCGACGAGCTCATTGACCTCCTCCGGCTTCAAGTGCGTGCCTCCGCCGACGACCCCGTTGTCGTCGACACGCAATTCCTCGGGCACGCCGAAGGTGACAATTTCGTCGCGCACCTTGACCGACAGTTTGGGGAAGTCCTCCTTGCCGCCCTCGGACCACTTGAACTCGATGCCGCGGAAGTATTCCTTGGTTTTGCGGACGTACGCTTTGCACGCGTTGATGTCCCCGCCGACGGTGCCGTTGATGCCGTCAGGGGAGATGATGATCCGGCCGTTGAGGCCCAGCCCCTCGCACAGGTCGCGCTGCCAGAGCCGGATCGCCTCCGGGTCTGGGATCGGGCGGAACTGGTAGTAGAGCAGGATTTTGCTGGTCACACCACTAGTGTATGGAGTCAGCAGTGCAGGGAGAAATCACCCCGCCGGGTTATGTCGCCAGATCAGCTTCGTACCACAGCACAACGATTTGTGTTCTGTCGCGGAGGTCCATGCGCGAGAGGATTCGCGAGACGGTCTTCTTCACACTGTCCGGCTGAATCGTGAGGTGCTCGGCGATCTCGGCATTGTTCATGCCCCGGGCAACGAGGCTAGCTACTTCGAACTCTCGCGCAGACAAGGCCTCAAACGCTTCTCGTGCTCGGGCTTGGCGGCCCTGTGTTGGCCTGTGCGGCCGCTGACGCACAAGTTCTGCAGTGATCCTAGGGGTGAGAATCGCGTCGCCGTGCGCCACCGCAGACACTGCTCGATGCAGCTCATCAGCCCGAACATCTTTCAGGAGGTAACCAGTCGCACCTGCATCCAACGCGCCGAAAGCGTAGTCGTCCTCGTCGTAGGTTGTCATCACCAAAACCTTGATCCCCGGGTAGTGGCTCGTGATCTGCTTTGTAGCTTCAATGCCGTTCATCACCGGCATCCTGATATCCATCAGAACGACATGGGGCAGTTTCTTCCCCTCTGACCTGCACTCAGCCAACCACTCAACTGCCTCCTTCCCGTTCTCCACACAGGCAACGACCTCCATGTCCGGGAACCGGTCGACCATGAGGCTCAACCCCATCCTCGCGGGCCGATGATCGTCGACAATGAGCACCCTCGTGCGTCCCACGCTCACTGAGGATCACCGTCTTCGAGCGGAAGAGTGGCACGCACCTTCCATCCGTTTTCCGCCCAACCGGCGTTGAATGTCCCGCCTGCCTGTTGAACACGCATGGCCAGCCCGTCCAGCCCGACACCCGGCGCGGTGGATGGTGACAGCACGGTTCCATTGTCCGTGAGTGTCACCTCGACGCCGCACTGGGTGAACGCGAAAGTGATCGTCACCGCTGTGGCGTCCCGGGCATGCTGCATGACGTTCGTGAGGCTTTCCCGCACCACCCGATAAAGCGTGTCTTGAATGCGTGGATTCTCGGGGCGCTGTCCCCTCTCCGTCACCGCGATATCCAAGCCGGTGGAACGGACATTACCGATCAATTGGGATATGTCTTCCCACGTCCGAGCACTCTCGCTCGGGTGCAGCACGTCATGCTCCTCGGTTTCTGCGGACTTGATGGCACGGATGGCAGTCCGCGTTTCACCGAGCGCCTCCCGGGCTAACTCGTTGACCAGATCTACGACTCCATCAACTTGCTCGTTGCCAGACTGCTTCGAGATTCCCTCCGCGAGAGTGATGATGCCCGTGAGGTTGTGGCCCACGCTGTCGTGCAAGTTGGAGGCCACCCGTGACACCGACTCTGCTTTTCGTTGTCTGGCGGCAGCTTCACGTTCACGTTGTTCCGCCACGAGGCGCCTGTCCCGCTCCGCCAATGAGTTCAATCGCCCGCGCGCGAACGCCGTTAGAGCAATCGCGACTGCCAGATACCATAGGACAGGCAACATTGCTTCAAGTTGAGGGCCACGCCCTGAGTGCAACCCAGAAGTGCTGACCAGTGAACTAGCCACAGCCATGCCGATTCCAATGAGCACATTGCGCGACCTATCCCTCAGCACAACGCTTGCGACACAGATCAGAAACGGGACCAACGAATACGCCCCGGAACCAGTTAGCGTCTCTCCAAGAGCGAAAATCACCGACTGCCCCGCCAGCGCATACAGCGGCCAGCGGCGCCTTGCCACAAGAAGTGCAAACTGCACGGCGGTCACCAGCGCCCACATCACCCAAGAGGTTAAATAAGCCCTCAACGAGAACACGCTCAGCATGAGCTGGAATCCCAAACCGGCCAGTGCACCCAGCCACAACGTCTCGGTAGAAGAGTGCCACGCCTCCAGGAGCTTGTCCATAAAAGTCCTGGGGGACTTCAGTTCGTTCCTATTTGCGTCGTTCACAAACATGACTTTCTCGGGCATTGCTGGATCGTAGGGTTCCCGACTAACTCGCGCTGACCAACCGCTTGCGTGTCAACAGGATGAACACCCCTGACCACACTAACGCGATGAGCACCTTCAACAGCACCATCACCGGCGTTGAGGTCCCTGCTTCACGCACCAACGCAGTGGAAATGAGCTGGGTGGTCGGAAGCATCGATTCGATCGTGGTGGAGGAGGAGACGGCCACTTGCTCAAAGACCGCCAACGCCATGGAGGTCACGGTGAGCGCTATCCCGGCCGAGATCGTGCTGGCTGTGCCACGTAGGAATGTGCTGACCCACATGTAGAAGCTTCCTACCGCGAACACGCCGAAGGCGGTCGCCGCGGCGTAAACAACGAGGTTGCCGAACTGCGGAATCGAACTGTACCCCTGCCAGAACCCGAACGTGAGAATGACAACGATGTGGATGGCACCGAGGATGACGCTGATCAGGCCTAGAGCCGCCACTTTTTCCCTCAAGAGTAAGGATGCCCCGCGCGGTTGACTGCGCAACCACTGCATGTTTCCACGTTGGTGCTCGGGGGCCATGACCAGCGCTGCACAGCTGGCGACGAGAATGGGAAGCAAGATGCCGAAGTAGAGCCCACCAAGGTTGCTCCACACTGAGGTCACCGCATATGAAGGATCATCCTGCCACATCGTGTCGGGGACCATGTGCTGTCCGAAGATGACGGCGCCGACGAAGAGAAGACCTGTCGCAGCCAGGACAATGAGGGCACTCGGTGATTTCTTGAGGCCGATCAGGCTGTTAGTCATTGTGAACCCTCCTCGGGAAGAACGCGATTGAGACAGCGCAAACGATGACCGTGGCGGCGAGCACGATGATGGGCAATGCGACGGAGAAAGTCACGTCATGAATCCCGTCCTGGTTGATCCTCGCCGGAGTCAATGCACCTGCGAAGGTGAATGGTGTGAGTGCCGCTGCGTGTTGCGGCAAGAAGTGCCCGGCTGACCCCAGCAATGCTCCGCCGAGCGACAGGGCCAGGACAAACCCTTGGCCCCGTTTCCTCAACGCAATGTTGAGGAATGCGGGCACGAGGCAGACGATTTCCGCTGCCAGCGCGAAGAGCACGATGACCAAGGAGTTCCCAGGGGGAGTCATCCCTACGGCGTGCCCGGCAACGACCGTGCTCACGGTGATGGCCAGCAGTCCGCTGAACCCCGCGGCCAGGGCCCACAGTGCCTTCGCAAACCCGATTTCCGGCAGCGCGATGCCGAGGCTTTGCGCACGGGACGTCATATTCGTGTTCTTGTCTTCACCGACCAGGATGAGAACGCTCGAGCCGATGAGCAGCGGCAGCATGAGTCCGCCGAGCTGAACCAGGTTGATTATCGCAGCCCGATCGTCCGAACCGGAGTTGAACATGATCGCGACGCCCCACAACCCGAACAGCGCCACAACACCTAATGGCAGCAGCACGCTCGGTTTGCGCCGGTACTTCGACGGTTCCAGACCTGCCATCTGAAACGCCTTGGGGGTGACCCCCACGCTCTTCATCGCAGACATTATTTGCTCCCCACCTCGACATAGTCTTCCTCGGTGATCTCAAGGAAGGAGTCCTCCAACGTCCGCTCATTCACGCTGACCGACGCGATCTGCACACTCTGCCCAACGAGCCAGCTGACTAGCTGAGCAGTCTGGCTACGGCCGTGGTACGGCAAAGAGAAGCGCTCATGCGTGACAGCAGTGAAGGGGATGTTGCCCAGCGATAACACCTCGGTCGTCGCGGCACCGTCCATCGTGTCGAGGAGCAAGGATGGCGTGCCAGAAAGGTCGTGCAGATTGCCTTCGTAGCGCATGCGTCCGTGGTGGATGATCCCCACCGTGTCGGCGAGCTGCTCAATCTCCGAAAGAATGTGGCTGGAAACAACGACAGTCTTTCCCAGCTCCCTGGAGAAATAGCGGATGAGGTTGCGCATTTCCCGGATTCCTTCCGGGTCTAGGCCGTTCGTTGGCTCGTCGAGAAGCAGAAGCTGAGGGTCGCCGACAAGCGCAAGCGCAATACCGAGCCGCTGCTTCATCCCCAGCGAGTATTCTCCCGCTTTCTTGTTGGCTGCTTGCGAGCTCAGACCAACGAGGCCGAGAAGCTGGGTGTCCTGCGCCGTACTTTCCCGAAGTTTGCTGATGTAGCGGATATTTTCTGCCCCAGTGAGGTTCGGGTAGAAGGAAGGTTCTTCAATCAAACTTCCCACGCGGTCAAGGTACGACGCTGCGCCTGGGTCGATGATCCTGCCTTGAAAAGCAATCTGTCCCGATGCCGGTTTCAGAAGCCCGAGCAGAATCTTCATGACGGTGCTCTTACCAGCACCGTTTCTGCCAAGGAACCCATAGACCTGCCCGTGCGGGACTCTCATGGTCAGATCCTGGATGACTGGCGTATCGCCGTAGGAATAGTTCAAACCCGCTGCTTCCAGCTCGAAGGGCGTACTCATGTCCTGCCACCTGCCTTTTCCTCTCGTCGGATGCGGTTTCCACTTCCGACGATTCCAGCGGTGCAGAGGATGCGACAGAGAAAACGCGAGATTGTCCCCTCAGGGGGACAGGCATGTTAACGCCGGTGGTACAGGGCTTTGCGCCAGTACTCCGGCTCCGTTGTCGCCAGCACACCGAGTGAGCGGAAGATCCCCTCATCCACCGAGCCCAGGATGGTGGTGATGTGGGCATCGCAACCGCGCAGCGACTGCAGCTGCTCCAGCGCGAGCCGGGCGTTGTCGTCTTCCGAGGCGGAAGCGGACAGCGCGATGAGCACCTCGTCAGTGTGCAGGCGAGGGTTGCGCGAGCCAAGGTACGTCGTCTTCAGCGTCTGGATCGGCTCGATCGAGTCGGGGGAGAGCAGGTGCACTTCGTCGTCAATGCCGGCGAGCTTTTTCAGGGCGTTGAGCAGCACGGCTGCCGATGGTCCGAGCAGGTCAGAGGTCTTGCCGGTGACGATGGAACCGTCGGGAAGCTCCAGCGCCGCGCCGGGATTGCCCGTGGTGTCAGCAATCGCGAGCGCCGGGCCGACGACCGGGCGGTCTTCCACAGTCAGCCCTGCCTTGCGCATGACATTCGCGGCGCGCTCCGGCACGTTCTCAGCCACATCACCCCGGCGCGCGTCGACCTGAGCGGCAAGGAAGCGACGGATGATCTCCTGGTTGGCGGCGTACCGGCAGGCGGCGTCGTCGGAGATGCCGTAGCCTGCCATGTTCACGCCCATGTCGGTGGGGGACTGGTACGGCTGCGTCCCCGTCGCCTCGAGCAGCAACGCTTTGAGCAGAGGGAACGCGTCAACATCACGGTTGTAGCTGGAAACCTGCTCACCGTACGCGGCCAGGTGGTACTGGTCGATGACGTTGATGTCGTCGAGGTCGACCGTCGCTGCCTCATAGGCCAGGTTGATCGGGTGCTCGAGCGGCAGATTCCAGATAGGGAATGTCTCGAACTTTGCGTAGCCAGCGGAAATGCCGCGCCTGTTGTCGGCATACACCTGGCTGAGGCAGGTGGCCATCTTGCCAGATCCCGGGCCCGGCGCGGTCATGACCACCACGTCGCGGGTGGTCTCCACGTAGTCGTTGCGGCCGAAGCCCTCCTCCGAGACGATCCGCGAAATGTCATTCGGGTACCCGGGAATCACGCGGTGCAGATTGACCGTCAACCCCAGTTTCTCCAGCTTGTCCCGGAAGGCATCGGCTTGGTCAGGGCCGCTTTCGTACTGGGTGATCACGACGTTGTCCACGAGGAAGTTGCGCTCGCGGAAGCCGTCGATAAGCCTTAAAACCTCGTCCTCGTAGGTGATGCCGATGTCCGCGCGGACCTTTTGCCGGACCAGGTCAGGCGCGGCGACGCAGACGACGATCTCCACTTCGTCCTTGATCGCTTCGAGCATGGCGATCTTGTTGTCCGGGGTGAACCCGGGCAGGACGCGGGAGGCATGGTGGTCGTCGAAAAGCTTGCCGCCCATCTCGAGGTAGAGCTTTCCGCCGATTGCTTCACGACGCTTCGAAATCTGCTCCGACTGCATCGCAATGTACTTGTCGCGGTCGAATCCGACTGTGTACCCCATGTGCCCTCCTTAGCGCCGCACCCTAAAGAGAATACATAGAGCCCTGGGGAATCTTGTTCACGCAAGCCGAGTGAATACAATGTATTCATGGCCACGATGACAATCCGCATGAACGCAGAGGACGCCGAGCTGGTCCGCAAGTTCGCGAGCTTCTCCGGCGTCACGATCTCCGATTTCGCCCGCTCCGCCATTCTTGAAAAGATCGAAGATACTTATGACCTGCAGGAACTACGTGAGGCGATCGCCGACGATTCCGGCGAGCGCTTCACCATCGACGACGTGCTCACCGAGCTGCGCTAACGCTTCAAATGTCCTACAAAGTCGAACTCACCGCCAAGGCCCGTAAACAGCTCAAGAAGATGGACCGATTCGACGCCCGAATTCTTGCTACCTGGATCAAAAACAACCTCGACGGCTGCGCTGACCCGCGCGCATTCGGCAAATCATTGACAGCGAACCGCTCCGGGGAATGGCGCTACCGAGTTGGCTCTTACCGGATTCTCGCACTCATTAAGGACGAAACAGTCACCATTGAGGTCTTCACCGTCGGCCACAGAAGCGTGGTCTACGGAGACTAGAACGCCGCCACCGAAACGGTAGCGGCGCTAGCAATCGGATCTAGACCCGATTAATCAACCCCGTGGGCGGCCTTGAACTCGCGGCGCTTCGCGTGCAGGATCGGCTCGGTGTAGCCAGCCGGGGACTCGGTGCCCTTGAAGATCAGGTCCTTCGCGGCCTGGAAGCCGATAGAAGCGTCGTAATCGGCGGCCATCGGCAGGTAGTTGGCGTCCCCGGCGTTCTGCTCGTCGACCTTCTTCGCCATGCGCTCGAGAGACTCCACGACCTGTTCCTCGGTGATGACACCGTGGACCAGCCAGTTCGCAAGGAGCTGGGAAGAAATGCGCAGGGTGGCGCGGTCCTCCATGAGGTCCACGTCGTGGATGTCCGGCACCTTCGAGCAACCGACGCCCTGCTCAACCCAGCGGACCACGTAGCCCAGGATGGACTGGCAGTTGTTGTCCAGCTCCTGCTGCTTCTCCTCGTCGGACCAGGTGTCGCCGCCCGTGTTGACCGGAACGGTAAGCAGGTCAGCGTAGGCGTCGCGGCGGCCAGCGGCGCGCAGCTCGTCCTGCACCTCGTGGACATTGACCTGGTGGTAGTGGGTAGCGTGCAGGGTCGCACCGGTCGGGGAGGGGACCCATGCGGTGTTGGCACCCTCGCGCGGCTGGCCGATCTTCTTCTCCAGCATCGCGGCCATATGCTCGGTCTCTGCCCACATGCCCTTACCGATCTGTGCGCGGCCCGGCAGGTCATGCGCCAGACCTGCGTCGACGTTGTGGTTCTCGTACGCGAGCTTCCACGGCGCGGTCTGCAGGTCCGCCTTTCGGACCATCGGGCCGGCCTGCATGGAGGTGTGGATCTCATCGCCGGTGCGGTCCAGGAAGCCGGTGTTGATGAACACCAGGCGGTCCGCGGCCTCCATGATGCACGCGTCCAGGTTGACGGAGGTGCGGCGCTCCTCGTCCATGACACCGACCTTGACGGTGTTCTTCGGCAGGTTCAGGATCTCCTCGACGCGGTCGAAGATCTCGTTAGTGAAAGCGACCTCTTCCGGGCCGTGCTGCTTCGGCTTCACCACGTACACAGAACCCGTCCGGGAGTTACCGTGCGCGTTGTCCTTGCGCAGGCCCGGGATAGCGGAGGCAACAGTGATGATGCCGTCGAGCAGGCCCTCCGGGACTTCCTCGCCGTTAAAGAGAATGGCCGGGGTGGTCATCAGGTGGCCCACATTGCGGCACAGCATCATGGCGCGGCCGTGCAGGGTGGCCTCGGAGCCGTCCTTCGCGGTATAGGTCAGGTCGTCTTCCTGCTTGCGCTCGAAGGACTTGTCGCCCTTAGCGACAGTCTCAGAGATGTCGCCGCGGTTGAGACCGAACCAGGTCTGGTAAGCAGCGGCCTTGTCAGCACCGTCAACTGCGGCGGCAGAGTCCTCGAAGTCCATGATGGCGGTCACGGCGGACTCGAGCACGACGTCAGCAACACCAGCGCGGTCGGTCTTGCCCACCGGGTGCTCGCGGTCGAGCTGAATGATGATGTGCAGGCCATTGTGGCGCAGCACGATGCCGGTCGGAGCAGACTGCTCACCCTGGTAGCCGATGTATACCTCCGGCTCCTTCAGGGAGACCTCGTTGCCGTCAGCGGTGATCTTCACTTCGCCGGACTCGGTGATTTCGTAGGAGTCGACCTCGGCGTGGGATGCGCCCTCGAGCGGCACAGCCTCATCGAGGAAGTTTCGGGACCACTCGATCACGCGGTCGCCGCGAACCGGGTTGTACCCCTTGCCTGGCTCGGCACCACCGTCGGTCGGGATGGCATCGGTGCCGTACAGCGCGTCGTAGAGCGAACCGTAGCGCGCGTTCGCGGCGTTGATGGCAAAGCGAGCATTCGTAATCGGCACCACCAGCTGCGGGCCGGCGACGTTAGCGAACTCGTCGTCGACGTTCTCGGTGCGGATTGCACCGTCAGTCGGCTGGTCGACGATGTAGCCGATGGAACGCAGGAACTCCTCGTGCTCCTTCGGGTCCGGCTGGCCCGGGTTCTCGCGGTAGTAGTCATCCATGGTGGCCTGCAGCTCGTCGCGGCGGGCCAGCAACGCCTTGTTCTTCGGAGCCAGGTCCGCGAAGTACTGCGCGACATCGGCCCAGAACTTCTCCGCGTCCAGGTTCGTTTCGGGCTTGATCTCCGGCAGCAGAGTGTCGTTGACAAAGTCATAGAGCGGGCGGGCCACCTGCAGGCCAGCTACCTCGACGCGCTCCGTGCGGTCCTCGAATTGCGGCGTAGTCATAGGGCAGAGATCCTTTCAGCCAAGTAGACAGAAGATGTATGGCACCAGTCTAGGTTGCCTTAAATTGTTGCGTGCGCATTATGCGAAACATTAAGTGATTGCTGTCACGCTACCCCCGAAATTGTTAGTCAAAAGTCGGACGACTGTCAGGCTGGTCGCGCACGTCGATAAGCAAAAAGCTCTCAAGCTGCGACTTTCCCGTCATCCTGACCCCCGAGCCACGCCGCTAACCAACGCAAACCACGCCCCGTATTGACGGACTAGTGAGCGGATGGTGATACTAGTCGTTGAACGCCAACAGCGTGGCTCACTTCACTTTCGCTGGGTGAGCGGCTTCAAACAACAGATCCCATAGAAAGGGGACAGGTATATGACCACCACAGGACAGGCTCGTACCGCTGAGGAAATCCAGAAGGATTGGGACGAGAACCCCCGCTGGAAGGGCATCACCCGCGACTACACCGCACAGCAGGTTGCTGACCTGCAGGGCAACGTCGTCGAGGAGCAGACCCTCGCTCGCCGCGGTGCTGAGATCCTTTGGGACGGCATCACCAAGGGCGACGGCTCCTACATCCACGCCCTGGGTGCCCTGACCGGTAACCAGGCCGTTCAGCAGGTCCGTGCAGGCCTGCAGGCTGTGTACCTCTCCGGCTGGCAGGTCGCAGGTGACGCCAACCTCTCCGGCAACACCTACCCGGACCAGTCCCTGTACCCGGCTAACTCCGTGCCGAACGTTGTCCGCCGCATTAACAACGCCCTGACCCGCGCTGACCAGATCTCCCGCGTCGAGGGCGACACCTCCGTGGACAACTGGCTCGTCCCGATCGTCGCTGACGGTGAGGCTGGCTTCGGTGGCGCACTGAACGTTTACGAGCTGCAGCGCGCAATGATCCAGGCTGGTGCCGCTGGTACCCACTGGGAGGACCAGCTCGCTTCCGAGAAGAAGTGCGGCCACCTGGGCGGCAAGGTCCTCATCCCGACCCAGCAGCACATCCGCACTCTGTCCTCCGCTCGCTTGGCTGCAGACGTTCTCAACGTCCCGACTGTTGTCATCGGCCGCACCGACGCTGAGGCTGCAACCCTGCTGACCTCCGACGTCGACGAGCGCGACGCGAAGTTCCTCACCGGCGAGCGTTCCGCTGAGGGCTACTACTACGTCCAGAACGGCGTTGAGCCCTGCATCGCGCGCGCAAAGTCCTACGCTCCGTACGCTGACCTGATCTGGATGGAGACCGGCACTCCGGACCTCGAGCTGGCGAAGAAGTTCGCTGACGGTGTCCACGAGGAGTTCCCGGACCAGCTGCTGGCCTACAACTGCTCCCCGTCCTTCAACTGGTCCTCCCACCTGGACGAGGAAGAGATCGCCAAGTTCCAGAAGGAGCTGGGCAAGATGGGCTTCACCTTCCAGTTCATCACGCTGGCTGGCTTCCACGCCCTCAACTACTCCATGTTCGACCTGGCCTACGGCTACGCTCGCGAGGGCATGCCGGCCTTCGTCGACCTGCAGAACCGCGAGTTCCAGGCAGCATCCGACCGCGGCTTCACCGCTGTGAAGCACCAGCGCGAGGTCGGTGCCGGCTACTTCGACCGCGTTGCCACCACCGTCGACCCGAACTCCTCCACCACCGCCCTGAAGGGCTCCACCGAGGAGGGCCAGTTCTAAGCTGAAAGCTTGAACGGACTAAACCCGCACTGCCGCTGCGCAGTGCGGGTTTGTCGTCTTTTGCAGGATGACACCGCGTAAACTCGTAAACCAGAACCCACCAACCCGAAGGAGCATCCCGCCATGACTGACTCGAGCATCCAGTTCATCGCCACCGCTGACATCGCCGACATCCACGACAAGGATGTGCGCAGCTGCGACATCCAGTTCCGCAACTTCGGCGGGAGGATCGAGTTCTGCGGTGAGATCCACACGATTTCCTGCTTCCAAGACAACGGCTTGGTCAAGAAGACGCTGAACTCTCCCGGCGAGGGCAAGGTCCTCGTGGTGGACGGTCACGCGTCGATGCACACTGCTCTGATGGGCGACATGATCGCTGAGGCTGGCGTGAACAACGGCTGGGCCGGCGTGATCATCAACGGCCCGATCCGCGACTCCGCGGAGGTGGCCAAGATGGAGTTCGGCTGCATGGCTCTGGGCACCAACCCGCGTAAGTCCAACAAAGACGGCGTCGGCGAGGAGAACATCGTGCTCCGCCTGGGCGGCATCGACTTCATCCCCGGCCAGTACGTCTACGCGGACTCAGACGGCGTCGTCGTTTCGGAGAACCCGGTGGAGCCCGAGTAAACTCCGCTCAATGCCCGAAGGTCACGTTCTCCACCGTCTCGCCCGCGAACTCAACGCGAATTTCCGCAGCGCCCCGGTGGAGGTGACCAGTCCGCAGGGGCGCTTCACGCAAGCATCGCTTATCGACGGCTCACGTCTCACCCGCGCCACCGCCCACGGCAAGCACCTGTTCGTCGACTTCGACGCGCCCCACGTCGAGCACGTGGTCTACATTCACCTGGGCCTGATCGGCTCGTTGCGTTTCGAGCCCGCCGAGGACAACTGGGGCCAGATCCGTCTCCACATCTCCAACGGTACGATTGCCGCTAACCTGCGCGGACCGCAGTTCTGCAAGCTGCTCACCGACGATGAGGTCGACGCGATCATCGCCCGGTCTGGCTTCGATCCGATTGTGGAGGCGACCCCTCCGGACGCGCTCTACGCGAAAATCCACCGATCGAAGCGCTCCATCGGTTCGCTTCTGATGGACCAGAAGCTCTTCGCCGGTGTGGGCAATATCTACCGCGCGGAGGTGCTCTTCCGGCAAGGCATCGATCCGACGGTCCCCGGGACACTACTGAGCCGCGCTCAGTTCGACGCGATCTGGACCGATCTTGTAGAGCTCATGGCCTACGGTGTCGACAACGGGCGCATCGACACCGTCCGCCCCGACCACACCCCGGAGACCATGGGGCGCGACCCGCGCAAGGACGACCATGGCGGAGAGGTCTACGTCTACCGCCGGGCGGGCGACCCGTGCTACATCTGCGGCACACCGATCGAGATGAAGGTGAGCGAGGGCCGGAAACTCTACTGGTGCCCGGGCTGCCAGTAACTTAGAAACCGGTCTTGAACTGCGTCACCACTGGTGCTAGCGTCGGTTTCATGAGGCTCACGATCCGGCTCGATGAAGAGGTGTACACCGCCGCCCGCGCTATCGCAGCTGAGAAAGGCACCAGCGTGGGTGAAGCGGTCAATGATCTTGCACGCGCCGGATTGCCCCGAAAAGATAGTGCAGTGGACTATATCCCCATGTCGCAGCCGATGGGAATGAAGGTCGAGTGCATCAAAGTTAGTGAGATCTTGGATCTGGAAGATCGCGAAAGACTCGGCCGGCGCGTGCAATGATCATCGACGCAAACGTGCTTATCTACGCGTCTGATGAGAACGCGACGCATTTCGCTGAAGCCTCGTCATGGCTTGATAGTGCTCTGCGCGGCACTGAACGGGTCGGCTTCCCGTGGATTTGCTTGCTGGCGTTTCAAAGGATCACCACGAACCCTGCACTGTTCGCTATGCCGCTCACACCTTCTCGCGCGAGTGACTACATCGAGAACTGGTTGAAACACCCGAACTCCTGGGTGCCCCAACCTGGTCCGCAGCACGCGAGTATCCTGCGCACCCTCACCGTCGACAGTGACGCCCGTGGGACCCTTGTCACCGATGCTCATCTTGCCGCTCTCGCTATCGAGCACGGCACCTCCATCTGCTCTTTCGATAGCGACTTTGCTCGCTTTCAGGGCCTGCGTTGGTTTTCTCCACTCGACGCGCAAGACACGTAACGCACCTACGCTGGGGTGCATGCTGCACGCTTACACAGCCGAACAGATCCGCGCGGCAGAGCGCCCGCTGCTCGACGCGCAACGCGAACCCGACGAACTCATGAAATCGGCGGCCCACGCCGTCTTCCTGGCGGCAGAAACCATGCTGACCTGGCCGGACTTCTTGGAACACTACCGCGAGAACCCCCGCATTTTGCTCTTGGTGGGCAAGGGCGGCAACGGCGGCGACGCTCTCTACGCCGGTGCTGAACTGGCACTTGCCGGCCACACAGTAGATGCATGGCTGGCGTGGGGGAGCGCCCACGAACCTGCCTTGGAGGCCTTCCGCAACGCCGGCGGCACCGTCCTTGATAGTGCCCCGATGCAGGAGCAGAACTACCGCCTCGCCATCGACGGGCTCACTGGCCTCGGTGGCGCGGGCAGCCTGGGCGAGGAGGTCAAGCAGGTGCTCGACCACCTCACCGACTGGTACGCCCACGTGTTGGCGGTCGACGTGCCCTCGGGCATTGACGCGGATACAGGAGAGAAGGGCGAGGTCCACGTCATCGCCGACGCGACAGTCACGTTCGGCGGATGGCGCCGCGCGCACGGTCTCGCCCCGGAGTGCGGCATCCAGCTGCTCGCCCACCCGCACATTCATGACGGCCGCACGATCGCCGATGAACTTCGCGTTTGGGAGAGCGACACCCTCCTCTTCCGCTCCGTGCCGGGTGAGCTCCAGACCCCTGACGCGCTCGATCCGCTCCGCCCCGACAATGAGCCAGATACGGAACCGCGCCCGGGCGATGACAAGTACACCGGCGGTGTCGTCGGTATCCGCGCTGGTAGCGGTACTTATCCCGGCGCGGCGATCCTCGCCACTATTGGCGCTGTCAATGCGACACCGGCGATGGTTCGTTACGCCGGGCCTCAGGCGTTGGAGGTGGTGCGGGCGCTGCCGGAGGTCGTCGTCACGCACAAGCTCGAAGACGCCGGGCGCGTGCAGGCGTGGGTGTTCGGCCCGGGTGTTGGCACAGATTCCGCGGCCAGCAGCGAGCTCGCGCTGCTTCTCGGACGTGAGGAGCCGTTGCTTATCGACGCCGACGGCCTCACCCTCCTGACCCGCGACCCAGAACTACGCGACCTGCTGGAACAGAGAGAGGCAGAAACAGTGCTCACCCCGCACGACGGAGAGTTCGAGCGGCTGCGGGACGCGCTCGGAATCGCACCCGCTGACCGGCTCACCGAGACCAAAGCTCTTGCAACAACGTTGAACTGCGCTGTTGTGCGGAAAGGGCGGAGCACCATCGTCGCCAACCCGGAGCAGGACCACGCCATCGTTGTGGACTGCGGAACGTCGTGGGCGGCCACACCTGGATCAGGTGACGTGCTGGCCGGGCTGATGGGTGCACGGATGGCCCGCGACGGCATGCTCGGCATCTACCAATCGGTCACTGTTCACGCGGTGGCGGCGTGGATCTCGGCGCAGACGGAGTACGGGGCAGGGCCGACGCATGCGTCGAAAATTGCGCAGGCAATACCCGCCGCGACTGCGAACCTCAACGTGCTACAAGGAGTTCCCGCCGGTTACCGGGCCAGGCGATGGTCATAAGCGAGAAGACGACCGGCACACCGGGTACGCATATGAGCAGGTACCAGGGCCATGGGCCGAACCAGTGCAGCGGGGACCAGCCGCGCGGGTGGCCGGCACTGAAGAAGTAGTTGCCGCCGGTGAGCTTGTTGACAACGCCAGAGACGCCAGCCCACGCCATAGTGATGCCGGAAACCACACGCCAGTCCTTCCATGACGGCCGGTAGCCCAGCCCGAAGGTGAGCACGACGGGCACGATCGTCGCCGCGAGGTGGAAGTACCAGTAGCCGAGCTCTTGCAGGCGCCAGTTGTCCTGCACGTACGCCATGTCCGGGAAGAAAATGGCCATCGGGTTGAGGAAGAATCCCCAGTAGTATGACAGCGCTGTTGCGGTCGGGTTTTCGGTCCCCAAGGCCAGCGGCGTGATGTAGCGCAGCAGGTCGGTGACATGGAACGGAGCTGTCTCGTCCCACACGATGCGTGACGGACTGAGCACCCACACGAAGTACGCCGTGGAGATCAGCAGCATGATGGCGGAGGCCACCTTGCGAGAGGCCTTCACCACTGAGCCGGGAAGCTTCTTCACAGCCATGACCAGGATGCCGCAGAGGAAGATGAACAGCACCAGAATCGACAGGTGCTTCCGGTCGTACTGTGTGATCGTGGGGTACGACTGGCCTGTGTGGCGCGACTCCCAGTCTGGCGGCTGAATCGGCATGTTTAACGTTCTACCACCAAGTGTGGGGCTGAAAACATTGAACTGCGAAATTTATGGGAGAGGTTTAGCGTGGCCCTGTGCAACAACAATTTCCCGTGCTTCCGCTGTCGACGATGGGCTTCGCTGCCTTCGTGTACGTCACCTTCGAGATGTTCGCCGTCGGCCTCATCAGCCCGATGGCGGAGGACCTAGGGGTCACCGAGGGCCAAATCGGGCTGCTCATGACTGTGTACGCGGGTCTCGTCGCGGTGGTCACCATTCCGCTCATGGAAATCACCCGCAAACTGGACAGAAAACCAGTGTTCATGGCCACGCTGATCTGTCTGCTCGCCGGCATCGCGCTGCAGGCCACCGCGGCGAACTATTGGATGCTTGTCGCCGGGCGCGTGTGCGCTGCCTTCACGCACGGGTTGTTCTGGTCTCTCGTCAACCCCATGGCGGCCCGGCTCGCACCGAAGGGGATGACCGGCCGCGCGATAGGCGTTGTGTCGCTGGGTTCGACGATGGCACTGGTCATGGGCTCGCCGCTGACCACTCTCGTCGGCGGTGCGATCGGGTGGCGCAACGCTACCTGGCTGCTCGGAGTGCTTGTCGCAGGCTCGTTCGCGGCGCTGTTGTTCTTCCTGCCGTCCATGCCCGCCATCCCGCCCGCAGGCAAAAGCGGGGAAGCCAACCAGAAATCTGCGCTACCTGCCCTCGTGCTCTATTTAACGCTGGTGATCACGGCGCTGTTCTGCTCCTACACCTACCTGGGCCTGTTCGTCGAGCGCACGATCGGCGAGACCTTCGTGGCGCTCGGGCTCGCCGGTTACGGCCTCTTCGGCATCGTCGGTGTTCTTTCTGCGGGCCGCCGCTCCGACCGCCGCATGATCCGCATGAACTTCATCTTTTCGGGTCTCATTGTCGTTGCGGGCATCCTCGGTGCGCTCGCCCTGGGGCTGATCAGTGCTTCCCCCGCCCTCGCCCTCATCCCCGCCCTCCTCGTCGTCGTCTTTCTCGGTACTGCTGGCGGTGGGTTGCCTACTGCAGCGACGACAATCTTCCTCTTTGCGGGGGAGGACAACCAGAACCGCGCATCGTCTATCTACGTGGTCACGTTCCAAGTGGGCATTGCCAGCGGTTCGGCCGTGGGTGCCATCCCAGTGGATGCCGGGTTCTTCCCGGGCACCCTTCTAATCACCGCAGTGCTCGGCGCACTCGCAATGGCTGAACTCAGTTTGCGAGCTCGCCCGATCCTGCGCTAACACAGGTACCCTGAACTGCATGACGAGCATGGAATACGACAACGCCGCCGAGGTCGAGGTGCGCTCCCTGCCGCTTGCCATCGGGCCGTGGCGAGTGTCCCGCCCGGGAAAGACCAACAACCAGACCTTCACCTGGCTTTTTTCAGGCGAGGGTTCGGGGGACAACGGAGCTTTGTTCTCCGGCGCGCAGGACTTCACCCGCCGCGGCATCCAGCTCGCACTAGCACTGCCCGAGGATGAGCGTGCCCCGCGCCGTTTCGACAGCTTCGTCCCTGAACCGTTCACACTACTGAGCTTCTCCGGCAAGTCTGCAGGTGAAGCGCGCGTCTTCGTCGGCTCGCTTTTCGGACAAGACAGCCCCGTCGAGACCGCCTACCCGGCGGTCGGTGCCGAACTGCGCATCTACCCGGGTGCTGAGTTCGTGTTCATGGTCACCCCAGAGTTCGAGCACGCTGTCCTTGCTCTGTCGGACGGCCTTGTACTCGAGAACATTCCTTTGGAACCATCCACGATTGGTTGCACCCAGGACGGCGTGAAGACGCTCCACATCGTCAACGATTCCGATGAATCTGCGCTGGCTATCTTGCTTGGTGGGGATCCCCAATGATTGTCACGCTGTCCATGACGGTACAGGGTTCGCGCCCCGAAATCACGCGCGTCCTGAACGTCGAGGACGCTATTGACCTTTCCGGCATGGCCGCGCTCATTGATGCGGCATTCGGCTTCAGCGGCACGTCCGACCATTTCTTCGCCAGCGAGGACGGTGGCTCCCGCACCCTTTACACCGATGAACCGACCGACGGGGAACTGAGCGAGCACACCCTCACCGTCGCCGACATCGACGGCATGACGTACTTCTATGACCCAGCCGCGACCTGGGCGGTCAGCATCGATGTGCTGGGCACCACCGACGTCGACATGCCCTCGCCCATGCTTGTCGACGCCTTAGGCCCCGACGTCCTCGAAGCCTGCGGCAGCCCGGACATGATGTCGGCCTTCCACACCGAGGCTCTCCGGCTCGCCGCCGGTCTCGAACCGGACCTGAAGGTATCACCCCTGCTCCTGAGCTTCATGCCGGTGATGAGTCCGGAGCGCTTGGTCGAACGTCTCTCGCACGCCCATCACCCCTCCGTCGCTGAGCGCATCGCATACACCGCGGAGAACCTCTTCCTCACCAACGACGATGAGCTCATGGATGACCCCCGCGCCCCTGAGATCATCGAGGGGTTTGATTCCTTCGTGCAGTCCCGCCCTGACCTGCAGCAGATCCTCGACTTAGACCCCAATCCGGAGCGCAACCCCACCCTCATTGCCGCCATGTCGGAGTTCTTCGCCGACCAGGCGAGCGAACTGACGGAAGAGCCAGACGATGGGACCGACACCGACAGCGACGAGCGGGACGAGAAGGACTAAGCCTGTACCACTAGGTGTAGGCCCAGCCCGCCGAGCACAGTCATTCCTAGGGTGATGGTGAGGACGCCGAACACGTTGGCGTCGATACGCTCGTGGCTCAATCCCTCGGCCTCCGCACGATACTCGGCGCGGTTGCGCACGATGATGGCCATAGCCAGGAGGGCGAGCAGCCCCATAGCTCCGAACACGAGCGCGGAATACGGCCGCGACCAGCGTAAAAGGGTGAGCGAGCAGACTGCCATGGCCAACGCCGTGCGGGTCCACGACATCGCTGTGCGTTCGGGTTGGAGCCCTTCGTCTGCGACGGGGATGGGGGAAGGGGCCATCAGAACAGCCCGATCAGCACGACCAAGCTGGCCAACGCGATGCCGACTCCGAGCAGCGGAACCACCGCAGGCGCCGGCAACGGTTTCTTGTGGCGCAGCGCCCGCTCCAAGTGGACCCAACGCACCGCGGAGCCCAGCGCGATGAGCAATCCGACGAGAATGAGCACGATGGCCGCGATCTGGCGCCACTCCTCGTCAATTCCCGGTAGCGCGAAGGCCTCCAGAGCGATACCGCCCGCGAGGAATGCGAGCGCCGTGCGGGTCCAGGCCAGGAATGTTCGCTCGTTGGCCAGCGTGAAGCGCGGATCAGGCTCGTCCCCGTCGGGAAACACGGTGCGCGTGAACCATCCGCGCTGGTCCGGGTTCTTCTCGCTCATGGTGTCCAGTGTAGGGCTACCCTGGGGCGCATGAGCACTCTTCTCATTACTGACAATGGCCCCGAAATCGTCGACACCACCCCCGAGCATGCAGGGGAGGGCGACACGCTGCTCACCGTGTCCCACTCTTCCGTCAATTACAAGGACGGCATGGCGCTCGCGGGCGACAAAGCCATCGTGCGCGAGCTACCCATCGTTCCGGGCATCGACGCAGTGGGCACGCTTGACGACGGCTCCCTGGTCACCGTCAACGGCTGGGGCATTGGCGAGAAGCGCAACGGCGGCTACACCGAGCAGCTGCGTATCGACGCCGACAAGATCACCCGCGTGCCTGAGCGTTTCGACGCGTGGACCGCCGCCGCCATCGGCACCGCCGGCTACACCGCCGCGCTGTCCGTTGTGGCCTACGAGCGTTTCTCCGCCCACAACAACCCGTCCGGCCCGGTCCTTGTCACGGGGGCGACCGGCGGTGTTGGCTCCATCGCCATTCAGCTCCTAGCCTCACGCGGACACGAGGTCGTCGCGGCTACCGGGCGTGTCGACGAGTACGGCGATTACCTCCGCGGCCTCGGCGCCGCTGACATCATCGACCGCTTTGAGCTCTCTGAGCAGGGCAAACCTCTGCAGAAGGCACGCTTTGCGGGTGCGATCGACTCTGTCGGGTCCACACCGTTGGCCAATGTTCTCGCTCAGACCAAGTGGGGCGGCGTTGTCACTGCCTGCGGCCTGGCAGCCGGCGCGGACCTGGAGACGACGGTCATGCCGTTCATTCTCCGCGGAGTGAACCTTGTCGGCATCAACTCCGTTGACTCCCCATCCGAGCACCGCGAGGAAGCCTGGAACCTGCTTGCGGAGTCCCTCGACACCGACAAGCTGGCCACCTACACCGAGACCGTTGATCTCGAAGGCGCTATCCAGGCTGGTGCTGACCTGTTGGAGGGTAACGCCCGCCACGGCCGTACCGTTGTGAAGATCTAAATCAGCATGGACTCGGGCCTAAAGGCGAGTTAAACTGATCACAAAGGTTCCACCCCGCTAAGAAGAGCCCCTCGGCTCTCCGTCTTGGACGGTAGGCGGGGTGGTCGCTACTTTGTGGGTCTCCGCCAGTACACGCGGTCTCCCTTCTGGAATAGATTGAAGTCATCCCAGTGGACGGCCTCTTTAAGGCGATCTTCCGTGGCAGAATCCTGACGCTCTAACGTTCGGTATGCAGCCCAGGAGAAGTAGTCCGCGATCTGCCCGTTCAGATCCTGCTTGACTGGGTGGAAAAGCACCCTGTACTTCACCCCAAGTTCGCCCAGGATCGGCTTGATTTTCTTCAAGAATGCGTTGCGTTTCTTACCCGTGAGCACCGAATCGAAGATCATGATCACTTGCTGATCCCCGTCATCCACTAAGGCTTTGCCCACCCAGCGCCCCATAGCTGCGCCGAAGAGGCGAAATAACTCGATCTCATTCTGAAGATTAGGAGCAGCATAAGCCTTATTGATCCACACAGTGTGGACCCGTAGACCGTCAAGCCCACAAATCGTATCGACGACCCGCTTCCTTGTCCCTTTAGTGTTCTCCGTCGCGTGGAATTCTAGATCTTCGCTTCCCTCAGCCATCAGGTCATACTTCAATCGCTGCATGACAGACGCGGTGTAGACCGGATCACGCAGGCATACCGCGGACAACACGAAATGCTGCGAAGCCTTAGGGCCGAACTGCATATCCCCCGACTCGTCAATGAAAACGAAAAGAGTCGATGTGCTCGTACCTGAATCCATCAAACCTGCTTAGTTTTGTCCGAATCTCCAAAGCTCTCACCGGCGAGGACGAGGGAGATGAACAGGAAAACGACACCGTACGCGAGACCGATCCAGACCTTGTGCAGCCGTGGGCCGAACCACTGGGCGATCTTCGCGCCGATGAACGCGCCGAGGGTGTTCATGAGGAAGTCATCAATATCGGAGTACCCTAGCCCGAAAACGTACTGCGACACCTCGATGAGCAGGCTGAACCCGGCACCGAAGAGAGTCGCGGTGAGCACCGGACGGTGCTGGCGTTCGAAGAGAATGAATGCGAGTACGCCGACCGGAATGAAGAACGCTACGTTGCCTCCGTAGCCGAAAAGCGGCCCGAACCACGATTTCGCCTCAACAAGGTCCGAGAAGGGGACAAGCGAGACGCCCCTCCGCATCTGGTTCGCGGGATCCCAAAGGTACCCAATCCGGAAGAACGCCTTGAGCAGGGTCAGTGCTATGACCACACCCGAGTACGCTGCGAGCGCTCCGGCCGTTGCCCGGCGGCTTGTCACCGTCATCTCACCACGAGGTTGACCATTCGTCCCGGGACGACGATGGTTTTGACCACGTTCTTGCCGTCGATAAGCGATGCGACGCGCTCGTCCGCAACCGCGATCGCCTCGATGTCGTCCTTGGAGGCGTCGGTGGGGACGTCGACACGCGCGCGGACCTTGCCGTTGATCTGGACGGGGATCTCGACGGTGTCGTCAGTCAGCAAGCTCTCGTCGAATGTGGGGAAGGACTCGAACGTGATCGTGCCGGAGTGGCCGAGACGCGCCCAGAGCTCTTCGGCGATGTGCGGCGCGAGCGGGGAGACCATCTGCACGAGCGGCTCCACCGTTTCACGTGAAACATTCGCACCGGATTTCTCGCGTGCCTTGGTCAGGTAGTTGACGTACTCGATGAGCTTCGCCACGACCGTGTTGTCGCGCAAGTTCGCGTAATCGTCACGAACGCCGGCAATGGTGCGGTTGAGCTGCTTCGCGTCTTCGTCGGTCATCGGCTCATCGGAAACAGCGACTTCACCGGTCTCTTCATCGACCACGAGTCGCCACAGGCGCTGCAGGAAGCGGTGGGCACCTACGACATCCTTCGTCGCCCAGGGGCGGGAGGTGTCCAGCGGGCCCATCGACATCTCATAAACGCGCAGCGTATCGGCACCGAAATCGCGCGCGATCTCATCGGGAGCCACGGCATTCTTGAGGGACTTGCCCATCTTGCCGTACTCCTGCTTGACTTCTTCGCCCTGGTAGAAGAACTTTCCGTCCTTCTCCTCAACCTCGGCCGCTGGGACGTAGACACCGCGGGAATCCGTGTAGGCGTAGGCCTGGATGTAGCCCTGGTTGTACAGGCGGCGGTACGGCTCCTTGGAGGTCACGTGGCCCAGGTCGTAGAGCACCTTGTGCCAGAAACGCGAGTACAGCAGGTGCAACACGGCGTGCTCAACACCGCCGACGTAGAGGTCCACACCACCCGGATCATTCTCACCGTGCTTGGACGGCTGCGGTCCGGCCCAGTAGCGCTCGTTCTCGATGTCGCACAGCGCCTCATCATTCGTCGGGTCGATGTAGCGCAGCTGGTACCAGGACGACCCCGCCCACTGTGGCATGACGTTCGTGTCGCGAGTGTACTTCTGAGGGCCATTCCCAAGATCGAGCTCGATCTCGACCCACTCGGTCGCCTTCGCCAGTGGGGGAGAAGGCTCCGAATCAGCGTCATCCGGATCGAAGGAGACCGGGTTGTAATCCTCCACGTCCGGAAGCTCGACCGGCAGCATCGGTTCCGGCAGCGCGTGCGCGTCACCATTGTCGTCGTACACGATCGGGAACGGCTCGCCCCAGTAGCGCTGACGGGCGAAGAGCCAGTCGCGCAGCTTGTACTGGATGCGCTCAACACCAGAGCCCTGCTCAACCAACCAGTCAATCGCCTTCTCAATCGACTCCGTCTTGCCCAAGCCGTTGAGGTCCAGACCGGACTCATTGGCGGAGTTGATGTGCGGGCCGTCCTCGGTGAACGCGGCCTCCTCGATATTGCCGCCCTCGAGAACCGGGATGATCGGCAGGCCGAAGACGGTGGCGAATTCATAGTCGCGTTCATCGTGGGCCGGCACCGCCATGATGGCGCCGGTGCCGTAACCGGTGAGAACGTAATCCGCGATGAACACCGGCACCTGCTCGCCGTTGACCGGGTTCAGGGCATAGGAACCAAGGAAGACACCCGTCTTCTCTTTGTTCTCCTGTCGCTCCACGTCGGACTTCGCGGCGATGGCGCGCTTGTACGCTGCGACAGCCTCTGCAGGGGTTTGCTCTCCGTACGTCCAGCGGGAGTCCACGTTTGCGGGGTAGGAATCGGCCGTCAGTGCGTCGACAAGCTCATGCTCGGGCGCGAGCACCATATACGTCGCACCGAACAGCGTGTCGGGGCGGGTGGTGAACACCTCCAGCGGGCCAGCCTCAGACTGGAACGCGACCTCCGCACCGCGCGAACGACCGACCCAGTTGCGCTGCATCGCCTTGACCTTGTCGGGCCAATCCAACAGCTCAAGGTCATCGAGCAGGCGGTCCGAATACGCGGTGATGCGCATCATCCACTGGCGCAGGCGCTTACGGAACACCGGGTAGTTGCCGCGCTCCGACCGACCCTCGGCCGTGACCTCTTCGTTCGCCAGCACCGTTCCCAAGCCGGGGCACCAGTTCACCATCGAATCAGACAGGTACACCAGGCGGAACTCGTCAACGGCCTTCTGCTTTTCGACGTCATCCAGCCCGTTGTAGTCACGCCCATCCTTCGTGGTGCGCTTCCCGGAGGTGAGTTCGTCGATAAGCTCCGCGATGGGGCGTGCCTTCTGCTGATCCTCGTCGAACCACGAGTTGAAGATCTGCAAGAAGATCCACTGCGTCCAGCGGTAAAACTCCGGATCGGTCGTAGCGACGGAGCGACGGCGATCATGGCCGAGACCCAGCGCGTCCAGCTGGCGGGTCATGTTCTCGATATTCGCCATCGTGGTCGTGCGCGGGTGCGTGCCCGTCTGAATGGCGTACTGCTCCGCGGGCAGCCCGAAGGAGTCATAGCCCAGGGTGTGCAGGACGTTCTTGCCCAGCATGCGGTTATAGCGAGCGAACACGTCCGTGGCGATGTACCCCAGCGGGTGGCCGACGTGTAGACCGGCACCGGAGGGGTAGGGGAACATGTCCTGGACGTTGAGCTTGTCGGCGGGAAGTTCGCTACCGTCAGCGAGGGGGCCGACTGGGTTCGGGGCGTTGAAGGTCCCGTTGTCGATCCAGTACTTTTGCCACTTTTGTTCAATGTCGTTGGCAAGGCCCGCTGTGTAGCGGAACGCCGGTCCAGTCGCGCTAGTCATGGTTAGTCAGTGTAATAGGCGGCCTCCGTCTCTTCAGGCATCGTGTAGGCCTCCGGGTCAGGTGCATCAAGTTCATCATCTGGGATCCACCTCGGGGGCACGGGGTCGAAGGGGAACTTCAGGTCATACTGGGCCGCCAACTTCTCCAAATCTGCTTGGCACTGGCGGTATGCGGACCACGCAGCTTCCCGCTCCGCACCGAGATAGGGGTCATACGCCACCACCTTGTTTTCGTAACCGTCAAGAATGGTGTGACTTTTTGCGTGAAAGTGGGTCGCCTTCTTCCTCAACCGTTCTACGTCGTCGAGCGTGCGGCGCCACCGCGGGTTGGTGGGGGTGAGGTTCGCCCCGGTAATGGAGTCGGCGTCGATGCGCTGGTAGGTCCCGTCGTCGTACAACCAGATGATTTCTCCAGTCAGTGCGTCTTGGACATAGAAGGCGCCGCGATCGGTTTTGCAGTTGTGGTGGTGTTGGCACAGACAGAAGAGATTGCTCGCGGTGGTGGGGCCGCCTTCGTCCGAGGGGATCCGGTGGTCAAGCTGGCAGTTCGTCGCGGGCTGTGTGCATCCCGGGAAGATGCAGGTTCCGTCGCGCCCGCGGACAAACGCAGCCATATCCGCCGGTGCATCATGGCCCGCCACGACTTTCGTGGCTGCTCCGTCGAGGTCGATCACAGTTGTGCCGAACTTTTCGGCCAAAAGATGAAGCATGGCGCTTCCCGACGCCCCCGTGTACCCGAACCCCGGAATAAAGGAGGCCGAGGACTCGTCCACGCCGCCATCAGCACCTTTCGGCGTGTACGCGTAAATCGTCGCTGTCGCGGCTGGGGTGGTGTCACCGGTGAGCAGCTTGATTGCGGCCTCTGCTTGGGTGACCTTCTCTTTCCGTGCTGCTTCATTTATGTTGGAGCGGAGTGCTGCAATGGAGGCGTTGTCAGCGGAGAGCGTCATCCATGCTTCATCGGACCCAGCTGCTCCGGGCCCGAAGTCGATCTGAGGAGCGCCCGGCGTGGTGCGCTTTCGGTTCTTTTTCTTCGCCAGGTCGAATGCGGCCTCGGTGTCAAAGTCACCGATCATCTTGTTCAGCCGCAACGTGATGGTGTTGCGTGCCGGTAGCGCTTGCCGCGTCTTGACGGGCGTGAACATCTCCACAAGTGCATCGTCGAAGGCTTCGTACGCCTCGGCCGGGGCATCAGGTCCCAAGCATCCGATCGCGGCGGCTACAGCGGATAAGCGGTCCAGATCCAACCGCGCCGTTGCGAGTTGCATCTCTCGTAGACGGGGCAAGCGGCGCAGCGTCTGATACGCGTAGATCCCTTCTTCCGCCGCCCGCTTGTTGATCCCGGCCAGTTGGCTTAGACGAGCCGTCTCACGGTCGTGGTCACGGTTGCCGAGGATCTCTCCACCCTCGACTTCAGACGGGTCAAAGCAATACTGCTTGAAGATCTTGAGTTGACCAGCCCGCGCTTCCGCTCCGGCCAGCGCGACGTCATCATCGGGTTTCTCGGTCAGGAAATACGGTTCAGGTCTCGTTCGTGCAGCCATGGTTCCCCCAACAGGTGCGTTCAACGTCTATGCGAACATACTTGCACACGCACCCGACAACATCGGGCGTATTTACCCGCATGTTAGCCGATGTGTTCGATTCGGATGCCTATGAACGCTGGTCAGGGGGAGGGGGTTAGAACAGCGCCGATAAGCGGTTAAAGCGAACGCGCACGCACCACATCGCACAAAGCGGAGAGCACTGCGGTGGGCACTCCGTGCTTGCGACCGACGAGCTCAATAGCGCCGCCGATGGTTTCGATCTCGGTGGGCCGTCCGGCTTCGATATCCGCGGTCATGGAGGTCTTATGCTCGGGGATTGTGTCGAAGACTTTGTTCAGCGATGCCCGGATAAATTCTTCGCGAACATCAATACCTTCTGCGCGCGCCACAGCGAGGGATTCATTCAAGATCTGCTCCAGTAGGCGGCTGCCCGGCGCGGACTTGCCTGTTTGCCCCAGCGTCATTCCGGTGGAGCCGCCGATCGTGTTCACAGCCGTGTTGAAGATGAGCTTCTCCCAGATAGGGATGTGCACGTTCTCAAACAGCCCGATTTCGAATCCAGCACTCTTGAGCGCTTCAAACACCAAGTGCGCGGCCTCCGACGGCTTGCCGTCGCTAACGTAGTCACCCATCGCGATGTGCCCGTAGTCGGAAGACCTGATCGTTTGGCCATCGCGGTCGGCGGAGTAATCCGTCACGCCGACAAGCGTGCGTTCAGGACCGAAGACCTCTAACAGAGGATTCCCGTTGCCGAGGCCATTCTGCAGCGTCAACCCGATCGTCTCGTCGGTGAAAATGTGGTTTGCGCCAGCGAGAGCATCGCGCGTGTACATGCCCTTGGTGAACACCTGCACAAAATCGACCTTCTCCTTGAGGTCAGAGGCCTTGTAGGCCTTTGCGTCCTGGTGAGTGTCGAACACCTCTTGCCCCGCATGTTGCAAGCGTGCGCCAAACAGTTGCCCCATCACTCCCGCACCAATGACCGCAATCTTCTCCGTGATCGCCTTTCACGCTAGTTCGCCTCTCGACGTATCCACCCACGATCCTACGCCCAACCTTCCCCCTCTCTTCACGCAGATGCGCACATAGATACCGCTAGGCGAAGGACGTCAAAGTTCTGTTTCACATGAAACGCTGGCGAGCGAGAGAGCACTAGGAAGCAATACATAAAAATACAGAACGCTCGCGGTCGTCATGATTCTCTATCCAGTTCTAGTCAGCGCGCCATCCGCAACTGCCGCCGGAAAACAAGTTCCGGGCGCGCTCCGGCACGGCTAAATCCCCAGTCAAATCAGGGAACCATGGGCCGATCACCCTGACTCAGGCCCAGGCTCAAGAGCGCCTAGACAAAGACCTTCCTCACGGCCCGGGCCGGGGTCCGTACCACACGGCGGTGCGGACAATGATCCAGCCACTGATGCCCGCTTTTTAGGTCATCTTGATCCGGCCCATGACCTTTTCCATAAGGGCCTTCTCGCGGCTGGCCTGAATTGCAGGGTCGGTAGCTTGCATGTACTCGACGGTGGATACTTTGTCGCCGCCACGACGGTTCTGTGGAGGCTCCAACCCCTCGATCATCAGGGCCTCCATGGAGGCGAGGAGCGTGTCGAAGGACAAATTGGCTGGGTTGATTTCGCCGAGGCCGTCCTCGCGAACGGGACGTACACCAAACCAAGAGAAGCGGTCCCAGCGAGCTTTGGTGCGGTCGCGGGTGTGCTCGGAAAGCCGACTGCCCATGCGGCCATTCGTAGCGCGGCCGACGTACATCACTCGGTCACCGTTGTAGAGGATGTAAACGCCTGCCTGCTGAGAGAAGTCGATCGGATCTCCACCGTTCTCTCCGTAAAGCTTGGTGTTGCTTCCCTTCTTCCAATCCACCTCGCTGCGTAACCAGTACATTCCGAAGGCGTTGATCAGGCCCATCTCCTCATCGGGCTCATCGGCCTGCGGGGTTTCCGGGAGCTCGTCGGCGGTTGGTGTGGGTACGGGCACAGCGTCAGCGCCGTCACGCAGCTTGTACACACCAGGCTGCACCTTCACCACAGAGTCTTTGAGACTTGTGGACAGCAATGAGCCGACCGTGCCACTAGGCGTGTTACCCAAAGCGGACCGCAAATGACGATCACGGATCTCGGCGGCAATGGCGGTGTAGTGCATATCTTCACCGACGTCACGGAGCACGGTGAGTATGGCTTCTTTCCAGGGCATATCGTTCTGAGCTGCGTTCATGTTTTTCAATCTAGCGGTAAGTGGCCCACTTCACGACCGGAGCAAGCCGGTCGAGATCGACACGGTCAACGTCCTTGCCGTAAGTGTCGATCATCATTGCTCGTTGACGCTCTTCCCCGGCTTGAATTTGAGCTTGCCCACTAGGCCCTTCATTACGCGGCGATGGGCAGGGGAGAGCTCAGAATAGTTCAGGCGACCAGGCAGGTAGAAGCGTTCGACCGAGTCCGTTAGCTTGCCGAGGAGGCTGGCGGCGAGGTCTTGATCGGCGACGACGTCGTCAAGCGCCATGCCCCCCGAGACGAGGGAGACGGGGTGCGCAGCGAGCACCTCGTGTGGCAGGTCCTTGGTAATGCGACACCTAGGTGCGCGGGGCTGCGGATGGGGGAGAGGACGACGATGGGGCCGCCGCATTCCGCGACCGTTTAGACAGAGGGGAATTCACCGGCCCTGACGCCGAGGCGCAAGGCGAGCACTTCGGCGTCTTGCTGAGTGGATCTGTAGAAGGTGGCGTAGAGGCCGGCGGAGTCGTTGGCTCCATCGTTTCACGTGAAACTTTGGCAGACGGGCGGGTAGAAAAGGAAATAAGGTGGGGATATGCGGAACACTCCTCTTGCGTACAGGCTCGCAGATGCGATCGGAACTCAAAGCCAGCGAGTTACAGTCATTGCTGGACCTCATGCGAGGGTCGATACAATTGGGGCGCTCGCTGCCAAAGGCCCGTATGCCGGAGTAAATGTGACCACGATGGACGGCTTCCTGAGGAACGCGGCGAGAGCCCTCACTCCCAGAACTGCGCTACCGAAGGGGCGAATTCTCCGCGAGGTTTCACGCGTCCTCCTCGACGAAGACACCGCGTTCAAGGAAAAGAGCCTACACACGGAGAGCGCCACTCGCTCCTCGCTTTCGAACATTGTTGCGCGCTTGCTCGCATTGCCGCCCGAGAGCAGGCGTTTGGCCAGCTCGGGCCTACCGGGGGAATCTGCCCGCATTGCGGAGTGCGTTGCCCAGCGCATCGCTGCGGAGCACTTCACCGTCGCGGAGAACCACGACGAAGCGGTCCGTCAAAACACGGATGTGAAGGTCATCGCGGTGGGCAACGTCGCTCGAACGCCGCAAGAAGAGCGTCTGCTTGAGCGTATCGACGCCACATACGTCGACCCCGCAGTAGCGAATTCCGACAAAGTACCAGTCACCGCGTACCGCGACCCCTGCGAGGAAATCGCAGACGTCGTTTCGCTCATCCGCGAGAACAAGAGCGCCGATCCCAACACCCGTGTAGCGGTGGCAACGTGCGACCCCGGTTACGTCCCCGAGCTCGCCACCACTCTCACAGCGGCGGGAATCGGTATTACTGCCCCCAGCCACAAAGCACTCAAGGACGATCCTTATGTGCGCGCTATCTTGCAGGTTCTCGCACTCGATGCGCGGAGGTTCCCGCGCCGCGATGTCTCTGAGCTCCTCGGCACTGCGTGGTTGGAAGGGTTGCCGTCGCAGTACTCCTACGACCGCCTCACCCGTGGTCGGCGGGAAGAAGAGGAAACCGCGCAGTGGGCCAAGGACTTCCAGGAGCAGCTCCAGCGGGTCTGGGCAAGCCAGACATGGGAAGAGACCAGCCAAGCGCTCAAAGCGCTGCTCGGCACTACTACCCCTGCTGTCGATGCAGTCATCGACGACCTGGCCACCCTGGACAATCACCTTCCGCCGCCCACCCAGGAGATGGTCTACGACCTGGTCAACGATGCATTCTCGGGCCTGCAACGCTTCGAGCCGACCGGCGATGTCGTGATCGGCGACTTAAGCGATATCGTGGGCATGCAGCTGGACCACCTGTACATCGTCGGTGCCACCGACACGAACCTACCCGGCACGTTCACGGAGGATCCCGCGATCAAGGCTGCGCAGTCGGGAGTGGACTCCGTGTGGTTAAACAAACGCATGACCACGCTCTGGGAAGCGGCGCTGCGCTCGGCGGACAACGTGGCCATCTCCTACCCGCGCTCCAGCGTCATGGGCGACATCAGCGGCGAACCGTCCAGCTGGATCCTGGAGCAGCAGCCGGCGCGCCGCTTCGACTCGGGCACCTTGGTCCCGCCTACCGACAAGCACCTGGCGGTTCTCAAAGCTGCCGTGGATACCGAGGAAACACCGTTCACGCGCGTGCGCGGTTACCGCGAAACCGGGCAGCGCAACGCATACAACGGCTTCATTCACTCGCCGATTGGGCAACGCTACCTGCGCAATCCGCTGTCCCCGACCTCCATGGAGAAATTCTCCGACGAACCCCAGCAGTTCTTCGTGGAGAAAGTACTCCAGCGCTCGCTTCTCGACGACAAACCCCCCGCCACCAGCGTCGACTCCGCCGAAAGGGGAACAATCTTCCACGAGATTTTCGAGGAATGGGCCCTTGAGAACCGGCTCGGCCCCAATCTCGGCGCAGACATGAATGAGGAGAAATGGCGGGCGAGCATGGCCGCGATCGTCGATAAGCATGTGGGTGACGCGCGCGAATACTCGCCCATGGTGTGGCAGGCGTTCGCGAGCGAAGTCCGTTCCCAGACGAAAGCTTGGCTCGAGCGCGAGATCCAAGACTCGCAGGACGGTTGGATCGCTGTTGGCGCGGAGGTCAATTTTGGTGACGCTGCGCCTTTCAAGATCGACCTGGGCAATGGCGCCACGATCTTCGTCCACGGTTCCATCGACCGCGTGGACGTGCGCGGCGACGAGGTGCGCGTGACGGATTACAAGTCGGGTAAGTCAAAGACCTACATCGACAAGCTCAAGGCAAACCAGTTCATCGGTGGCCCCCGCGACCACGTGGAGGGCAAAGGCGGCTACGTGCTGCAGCTCGCGGTCTACGGCGAGGTGGTGCACGGGGTGCTCGAGGGGCAACGCGACGCCGCGCCAGAGCTCGCCGCAGTGCTGGACCGCTTCCTGGAGCCCGGCGAAGGGGCGACCGTGAACTCACGCTACTGGATGTTCCGCGACGAAGCTCAGCAAGAAGTAGACGTCGCGGTGAATGAGGAAGCACGCAAGGTGCTCCGCGAATACCTGCGCGAGGCACACCGCGCAATCACCGCCGGTGAGTTCCCGCCGACGTACAGCAAGAAAAACCACATGTTCGGCTATTCCAGCTACGCCGTGGCGTTCGGGCCGAACCGCAACAACGCAGTCGCACTCGCCGTGGCGGAAACGGAGCTTGACCAGTGATACCCAAAGACCAGGCACAACGCGATGCCATCGTGCACGCCACAGGCATCTCCCACTTTGTGGAGGCAGGCGCAGGTTCAGGCAAGACGGCCCTGCTGGTGGAGCGCATGCTCACTTTGCTTATCGACGAAGGCGTCCCCCTAACCCGCCTCGCCGCCATCACCTTCACAGTGAAGGCCGCCGAGGAATTGGTGAACCGTCTGCGCAAGGCCTTGACCAGTGTGCAGAAGACCCGTCAGTTCACCACCCCAAGCAGGGCCGTCCGCGAGTTCACCGCGCCGGAAGCCCAGGAGCGCGCACTCCAGGCGCTCGCCGATCTACCCGGCGCGGCGATTGAGACGCTGCACTCCTTCTGCCTCCGCCTCATCCGCATGTACCCGCTCGAACTGGGTGTGCCGCCGGAGGTGACCAAGGCAGACGAGCTCGAGGCCGGTTTCGCCTCCGTCCTGCGTGCCGAGGGAGTGATGAGCTACATCGACTCCATCATCACCGGCGATGCCACCGAAAAGGACCCGCAGGTGGTCGAGGCCGTCACCGAGCTGATTCTGGAGGGCTACGCGCCCCGGAACATCGAGTCGATCGTCCTCTTCATGGATGCGCACTGGGGCGAGCTCGGCCCGACTTTAAATGCGCCGATCTCCGCTATCGATCCGCTTACCCGCGAGGACCTGGAAGCTGCCAAGCGCACCATGCTGGGATGGATCGATGCCGGCGACCCTCAGACGGTGAAGACTGACTCCTGGTGTGTGAAGAAGGTCCAGCCTTTCATCGACGCCATCGATACCGAGCTGAAGACTGACGCCACCGAGTTCACTGACTTCCCGTCTGAGCACCTCATCGGCCGCGGCACAGGCGGTGCGAAGGGCAAGTGGCGTGTCGACGATGTGTGCACCCTCAAAGATGAGCTCGAAGAAATTCAGGCAACTTTCAAGACCAAACTGCGCAGCCGGAAAGTCCATAACGTCTGCGTTCTGCGCCGTCTCATCGCCGAGCTGACCTTGGACAACGCGCTGAAGCGCCGTCGCGCCGGCAAGCTCGAGTACCACGACATGATCTACCTGGCGGCGGAGCTCATGGGCAACGAGGCGGCGCTAGCTGAACTGCAGGATCGGTTCCGCATGATCGCTGTGGACGAGTTCCAGGACACCGACCCGAACCAGCTCGACATCGTCGATGCTCTCACCGCGCACAGCACCCGCTTCACGGTGGGGGACCCGAAGCAGTCGATCTACCGCTTCCGCCGTGCAGACCTAGACACCTACCTCAGCGCCCGCCAGGGTGCCGAGGAACGCGGCGAACTGCTGAACCTGACCGCCAATTTCCGTTCCGACGATGCGATCGTCAACACCGTCAATTCGCTGTTTGCCACGATGTTTGAACAGGCCCCCGGCGACGTTCCTTTCGAAGCGATGGAAGCGTGGCGCGGCAAGCCCGGCCACGTGGCAATCGTCAGGCACCAGGAGGTCGAAATCGAGGAGGCCGAGTCCGAGCAGGAGCTGGAATTCGACGATGTCCTCGCCGCTGTCCGTGGGGCTGACGTGAAGCTCAGCGATATTGCCGTTCTTGTTCCCACGCAGCAGGACGCGCTCTACATCCAACGGGGTCTGCTCGAAAACGGCATTCCAGCCCGCACCGAGGGTTCCACAAAGATCTACGCCGACCCGGACGTGGAAGAGCTCATCTCTGTGCTGCGCGCCATCGCCGACCCAGCCAACGGGTTCGCAGAGATCATCGCGCTGCGCGGTCTGCACATCGGTGTGAGCGACGAGGAGCTCGCGGAAGGCCACTTGGCTTTCTTGGACTCGGCCGAGCTGTCCCCCGATCACCCTTACGAACGGGCCCGCTCGCTTCTGAAGGAGCTGCGTAAAGAATCGGCGGGGCGGACGGTTGCCGGGGTGGTTGAGTTGGCCGTCGATAAGCTCAATGTGTTCGCGAACCTCGCGCGACCAGCGACTGTAGAGAAGTCGCGCATGGTGCAGCGCGTGATCGAAGACGCGCGTGCGTTCACTGCCGCGACCACCGCGGGCCTGCCGTCCTTCATCCGCTGGGCTGAAGAACAGGCGGAGAGCAGGGATGGCGTCGGGGAGCCCGTGCTTGACGACGGCACCTCCGCCGTCCGCATCATGACCATCCACGCCTCGAAAGGCCGCGAGTTCCCCGTGGTTATCCTCGCGGGCCTCACCCGCCAACCGAGCAACCGCTTCACCATCGGTTTCGAACCGAATGAGCGGACCATCGAATTCAACTTCAACGACGCTCCCACCCCGCAGTTCGAGGCGACGAAGGAATTCGAGAGCGACGCGGCAGAAGCTGAAGCCGTGCGCCAGCTCTACGTCGCGGCAACGCGTGCCGAGCACTCCCTGGTCATTCCCCTCGAAATGAGCCGCACCAGCAGCGGGTCCTTCAAAGTCTCGCGCGGCAGGCCGTTCGCAAAAGCCCTTGAGGGCTCCGAACGCATCCAGCTTCCGCACGACGCCATTGCCCAACCCGTGGCGCGCGAGGACGTGCCGCATGCGGTTCCCGACATCGACGCTATCCAGTTGCTTTACGACGCACGCGCCCAACACCTCAACACCGACACCCTCAGCGGAAAATTCAGCGCGACCATGATATCCCACCTGCCTGACGGTGAAACCGGTGCCGACCACGCCCTGCTGACTGAACTGCTCGACAAAGGCGCCAACGAAGGATGGCTACGCACAGCTGACGAGCCCTACTTCAAGGCCAACCGCGAATCCCGCGGCATGACCTTCGGCACCGTTGTCCACGAGTCGATGGAAATGATTGCTCTCGACGGCTCCGTCGATGACGTCGTGGAGACCGTCGCCAGCATCAACGAGCTCGAGCCCGAGCTGATCGAGGAGGCCACCGCCGCCGTAAACAACTACCTCGCCTCCGATGTCGTACGAGCAGCGCTGCGCGGTATGCATGAGCGCGAGCTTCCCATCATCGGCGCGATCGACGGAACACCTATCGACGGTGTCATCGACCTCCTCTACCAAGACAGCACAACAGGGGAGTGGGTCATCGGCGACTACAAGACGGATGCCTACTGCTCCCCTAAGCGCATCAGGGGGTACTTCGTGCAACTCCAGCTCTACGCGAAGCTCCTCGACAGAGACGTCTCCCGGATCGAGCTCTACTTCCTGGGTGACTCTGGGGTGGAGGTGCGGTCTTTGGAGCTGAACAGCTGACGTGTTCGGGCTAGCCACGGCTTGAATTTCAGGAAGACGTAAGCAATGGCCATAAAGATCGCGATACCGAACACCCCGTACCAGAAATAGGTGACCGAGGGTGCGCCCGGGAGAAGTTGAATGACGCCAGGTACAGCGAACGCAATGCCTGCGATAGCTAGCAGGAAGTTCTGACGATCCTGGCGTATTGCCGTCATTCGATCCACGTGAATGCGGGCGTTGTCGGAACGCGTCGCGTAAACGTCCTTTCGCAGCTCGATTTCGCTGACAATGTCTTCGTACTGGTCCCGGGCACCCGTCTGGATCAAAATGTGGTCAAGAAGTTCAGAGTCGGCCACCTTCCCCGAAACTGTCTCGTACCAGAGATGGTCCCGCAGTCGAACCAGATCCATCTGGATCTTCTCGAAGTCCTGGAGACTATCCTGCAGAGACCGGTTGACGATGTCAATTTCTTCTTCGGTCAGTGTATCTTTCCGGACAAGTTGATCAAGTTCCTCCGACCCGAAAGCCATTCTTCTGAGCTGGTTACTGATCTCGCTGATGTAGTTGGAGGCTCTACGCGCCAAGATCGCCAAGTCCACGTACCGCGTGGCGGATAGCATCGAGAAGCCCCAGTCACCGCAATCACGCGGGGTTCTGCGCACAATCGCTAGACCACGTTCCGCTGAGTGCATCGTCCAGTTCTGGAACACGTCAACCCGGGAAGTTTCGAGTACCGCTCCATTCATCGACGGAATCCCGGAGGTGTACTCATCTGCACGCGAAGCAAGTGCCCACGCCCATCGGTCGTGACTCGTCCAACCGCCGGAAGACTCACCATCTTCAGAACGTAGGAGCGCCGGGGGCTTCAAATCTTCTACACCAGGCACCGCTGTGGCCACCGTGTACGTCGATCGCGTGTGAGGCCTGAAGTACTCCTGGTCCTTTTTGCTCTTATCGGTGCCCTCACTAGAACTCTTGTCTTTCTTGACGCTGAGGAATCCACCGTCAGCGATTATCCAGTGATCTTCAGGCTTGACCTCCTTGAAAAGAAGCGAAGAAGCTATTTCAACGAATAGTCGTAGGGGGTTGACTTCAGCCCGCCCATCTCGCTTCCAATCGTTCTCCTTGTAACGCTCCCCGTACAAAGTGAAGTACTGCTGCAGCCAGCCTTTCATCGGATCGGTCCACACGACCTCGAGGTTGGATGCCTCAAAATCTAGCTCCCCGACAAGACTCCCCGGATAAAGCCAGACTTTCTCGCGCGGTTTGTGCAATGACCTGGAAACACGATCCATCATCGCGCTTGAGCAGTTCTCAACAACCACCTGAAACACTAGGAATGAGTTCTTGAACTCGGTGTCTTTTTCTGGCCTTATGGAGCCCAACCGGTGGACATCCGGACCGCGATACTCGAGATACTCAATGCACATCAATCCGAGGCTCGCGAAGGGGTGGCCGGGGTCTACCAACGCGAATCGCGCCCTGGGTTCACTCGGCTGATCGGGCATGGGGGGAAGCTTCCGATACTTCTTGCCGTCTTCCTGGGTGATATCAGCCTCGAACAGATACCTTCTCGCAGTGACGTGCTCACTGTCGCCGGAAGCAAAAGCATCCACAGACTGATGCCCCATGGATTCTTTAAGTGGGGACCGGAAATGAGAAGTCACTCCCTCGTGGAATTTGCGGGGAACGAAATCGAAATCGTCGTTATCCGTGTCTCCCCATGTCATTCTGACGATCTGACCGGAACCATCGTCGTCGGGAAACTGGACACTTTTCACTCCGCGGAATCGGCCGCGCGTCCAACCCTCAAACCCAGTCGGCTCTGCAGCCCCCAAACGCCCCGAAACTGGAACGATGACGGAGAACAGTCCCATCCGCCAATCTGGGGCGGTGTCGACCGCGAAATCTTTCGGGAGCATGAGCTTTGCGCCTTGGGCGGAGTAAAAGTCCCGGTGCATAGCGTCATTAGCCTGCTCCTGCTCGGTATAGACCTTCTCACTACCCATCACAATCACTCCTTAGAACGGCAGCACCTCTACCCGCGCCAACACAGCCTTCTCACCCACATCTTCCTGCAGGACAGCGTTGATCTCTTCGTCCGACGCGCTGGTGAAGATGTGTCCCACCCACGCATCCTTGCCGGGGGAGTACCAGCCGTCGCCGCCTCCGGACACGTTGAGCGCAGCGTCGCGCACCCACAGGGGTCCGATGGCGCCAGGGTTGGACAGAACGTCAAAGGGCTCTAACTGTGTGTGAGCGGCTGGGTCGAGTCGCTCGATCGCACCTTGGTACAACGCGGCCACTCGACGCTCGTTGTCGGACCGCGACAAGAAGTACACGTTGGCCACGCGCATCCCGTCGGCCGGCGCATGGCGCAGTGTCAGCGGCTCGAACCCGTCAAGGGTGCTGGGGTAGGGGTCATTGTCCTCAAGATCGCTGAGGAAGAAATGGTTGGCCAGCTGCTCCGAGGCCTCTTCGTCGTCGTCAATAGTTGGGTCCACGCGCACAATTGTGCGCAGCTGGTAGAGGTCCATGCCCTCCGGGTCGCTCTGGCCCTCGTACGCGGCCTCCGTCCGCAGGTTCCACAGCTCGAACGCGCGGTCAGCGTCGGCGCATGGGCGCGGTGCGAGCGAATGCGTGACGACGCTCTCACCCAACCCCTCAACCCTCTCGCAGTAACGCCGGAACGCCGTGTCGAGATCCTCCGCCCTGCAAATGAATGTGGTGGTGACAAGGCGGACGTCGGTTTGGCTGGCCATTTTTCTTCCAAGGTTCTTGTGACAAGTGTGCTTTAGAATCTCGACGAACTTCCAGCAGACGAGAATCCGGACGAAGAAACGCCCGGGGTCGTGCTTGAGGACTCACCGACGGAAACGGCGGCGTCGGATTGGGTGGGTACGTCGACCGTCGAAAAGCCGAATGCTGCACCTGCAGCACCCAGAAGGAGCGCAACTGCGGTAGCGACGGCGGCGCGCTTTGATATGGCCATGACTGCATCGTAATCCGAAAATGAAAAAGGCCGACGTTTCACGTGAAACATCGGCCTCAAGGCGGGGGAGGGCTAGGCGAGCTCTTTGACCTCTTCATCCCTGGACTCAAACTGGCCCTTGGCGAAGCGATCGACCACGAGGGCAATGGCGCCGTCGCCGGTGACGTTCGCGGCGGTACCGAAGGAGTCGATGACGATGTAGGCCGCGATCATGAGGCCGACCATGTTCTCGTCGAAACCAAGCATGGAGGCGAGCAGGCCAGTGGCTGCCATGATAGCGCCACCCGGGACGCCCGGCGCAGCGATCATCATGACGCCCAGCAGGAGGATGAAGCCGAGATAGAGGCCCGGGTTGACATCCATTCCCGCCATGTAGATGACGGCGAAGGCGTAGAGCGCGATCTTCATCATCGAGCCGGACAGGTGGATCGTCGCGCACAGCGGCACGACGAAACCGGCGACGTTCTCATCGACTTTGTTGTTCAACGTGGATTTCAGCGTGATCGGAATAGTCGCCGCAGACGAGGAAGTACCCAGGGCGGTGAAGTACGCGGGCAGCATGTTGCGCAGAGCGGTGAACGGATTGACGCCCGCGACGACTCCGGCGACCAAGTACTGGAGCACCAGCAAGACGATGGTCATGATGACGGACAGCACCAGCACCTTGCCGAAAGCCGCCATGGTGGAGGCCATGTTCTCGTTCATGCCCAAGTTCAAGAACATGCCGAAGATGAAGACCGGCAGCAGCGGAATGACAAAGGACGTGACCACCTTCATGATCACGCGCTCAAGATCCTTGGTGAAGGAGTAGAGAGTGTCGGACTTCACCGCAGCCATAGCCAAGCCCACGCAGAACGACAGGACCAGAGCGGTCATCACTGCGAACGGAGGATCGATCTCCACCTCGAAGAAGGGGGAGAGGGCGCCTTCATCAACGTCTTCAATATCGGTCTGCAACGACTGGCCGCCCAGCAGCCACGGGTACAGGACAGCGGAGACCCCCCAGGCAGTAAGCCCTGAGATCACCGTGGAGCTGTACGCGATACCGGCCGTGATGCCGAGCCACTTACCGGCACCTTGGCCGAGGCTAGCGATCGCGGGCGTGATCAGCGCGAAGATCAGCACTGGAACGAAGAAGCCCAGGAAGTTGGAGAAGAGCCCGTTGAAGGTGACAAAAATGCGGGCGAGCCATTCGGGAAAGAAGAAGCTGCAGGCGATGCCGGCCACGATGGCCACGACAATCCAGAACAGCAGCGACCTCGTGATCGACTTTGTGTTCATGCCTTCATTCTCCACCACCCGGACCACGAGAAAAAATCGCGTCCCGGTAAACTATGCAAGCATGTCAGCTGGCGTAATCATCGGAATTCTGCTCATCATCGCGGCCCTCGCCCTCCTCATTCCCGGAGTACTGGCGACAGCGGGCCGCCTGCCCGGCAACTCGGTCGTCGGGCTGCGCGTGCCAGAGGTCCGCAAGGATGAAGAGGTCTGGGACACCGCGCACAAAGTCGTGGGCCCGTTCCTCATTCTCGCCGGTGTGGCGCTCGCCTTCGGGGCCGCGTTCTCGTTCATCGCGCACGGGTGGCTGTGGGCCGCTCCGGTTCTGTTGATCATCGCCGCGGTGGTTGCGGTTGCCGTCGGCGGCAATCAGGGCGCGCGTACAGCCCAACTTGTCGACGAAGCCCGCACCCAAACCCCCGAGCCCGAACCCACCCCGAACGTCAACCTCGACGCACTGCGCAATGCCGCTAAGCAAGCCGACGAGAATTAGACGAGTTCCACTCCCGCGACTCAAGCTCGCGGAGCGCACCGTTGAGCGGCGATCCCGTTAACGGCAGTGCAGACAAATCGATTTCAGCCGCTGCTTTTAGAGCTATCTGGTTGGCGCTGTGCGCCGCCTTGAGCGGAAGGCCGATAGAATCCGCGAAGTCGTCCTAGTGCCGCTACCTTGACCATCGACCTCCGTCATCGCCGCCCGGAAATCGAGTTCCTCCAAGTTCCCGCGCAGAAGGGGCGGGGCAACAGACGGCGCTGTTTCACGTGAAACAACTTGAACGTCACCGGGGAGATCGTTACCGATGGCGAGGAGGAGGGAGAGCTCGTCGTCAAGGGAAGTCTTTATGGCCTTCCAATCCTTCCGAAACTCGGTGTTCTAGCGGCAAGCATATACCCCGCAGTACCAATTCGGAAATATCTGTCGGAATCTGGCGCTGTGCGAGACTAATGCGTCCGAATACACCGGTTTTCCGAAACATCGTTCCGAAACGAGCAATATTCCTAAATCAGTTGCAGCCGGCCCGCCCCTGCCTTAGCCTGAATCTTGTGACTTCCTTCAACGCCCAGAATCAGTGGTGGTGGCGCGCATAGCTGCGCGCCGTAGTCAGTCACCCCTCTCGGCCCGCAAGCTTGACCCTCCAAGCGCAGCGGGCCTTTTTGTATCCAGCACAACCACCACAGAGAGTCAGAAACACCCCCATGAGCACATCCCCTCCACGCGTGACGCACATTGACGTCCGGTACCACGAGGACGCCTCCGTCCTCTTCCAGCACATCGGCGGCACCGAACTGTCAGACACGGTGCTGCTGGAGAGCGCCGACATCACCACGAAGTCGGGGTTGCAGTCGATGGCGGTGCTCGCGGCTTCACTGCGCGTCACGTGTAACGACTACAACGTCGTGGTGGAACCGCTGAGCCCGGAAGGGGAGAGGATCGCCGCCGACCTGGGCGAACAGTTGGCGGAGTTTGCTAGCGGGGACAACACGTTCACGTTCCCGCCGTCGTCAGCTGACGACGAGCGCGAGCGTCTCACCGCCCCCAGCACCGTCGAGGTTCTGCGCGCGCTGACACAACACCCGGAGTCGATGCTCGTTGGCGGGTTCGCCTTCGACTACCTGGCCACGTTCGAGACAGTGCCTGAGGTAGGGGAGAGCACGAACACCTACCCCGATTTCCAGTTCATTCTCGCGGAGATTGTCCTCACGATTGACCACAGGAATCAGACGGCGAAGCTGACGGGGATGGAGGACGTCGATAAGCAACTGCGGAAGTACGAAGAGCTGATCCGCGCCGCCTCCACCGAGAGATCCAAGATCGCCGGTGAAGAGAAAACGCTCACGGTGACGACGAGCTTGGATGACGCGGAATTCCGCCGCGATGTGGACAAGCTGAAGGACAATATCTACAACGGCGACATCTATCAGGTCGTGCCGGCTCGCGCGTTCACGGCGAAGTGCCCGGACGCGTTCGCTGCGTATCAGTGCCTGCGCGAGACGAACCCGTCGCCGTACATGTTTTACGTGCGCGGCTTCGACCGCAACCGCGAGCCGTACGAACTCTTCGGCGCCTCGCCCGAGTCCAACCTGAAGTTCTCGGCCGCGACGCGCGAGGTGCAGCTCTACCCGATCGCGGGCACGCGGCCGCGCGGGGCAACCCACGAGCTGGACACGCGCATGGAGCTTGAGCTGCGTACCGACGCAAAGGAGATCGCCGAGCACACCATGCTCGTCGACCTGGCCCGCAACGACATGGCCCGCGTAGCTGAGCCCGGCACCCGCCGCGTCCGCGAGCTGTTGCAAGTGGACCGCTACTCGCGCGTGATGCACCTTGTTTCACGTGTAACGGCGACTCTCGCGCAGGACCTCGACGCGCTCGATGCGTACCGCGCGTCCATGAACATGGGAACACTAACCGGTGCGCCGAAGCTTCGCGCGACGGAGCTCATCCGCGAGATGGAGGGAACTCGCCGAGGTTCCTACGGTGGCGCTGTCGGGTACCTGCGTGGGGACGGGGAGTTCGACACCTGCATCGTCATCCGCTCTGCCTACGTCCGAGACGGGGTTGCCACCGTCCAGGCGGGTGCTGGCGTCGTCCGCGACTCGAACCCTCAGGCCGAAGCCGATGAGACGCTCCACAAGGCCTATGCCGTCCTCAACTCGATTGGTCTCGCGCAGAACGCCCGATTGGAGGTCATCCGATGAGCAAGCTCGTTCTCCTGGATAATCAGGACTCCTTCGTCTACAACCTGGTCGACGCGCTCTCCGGCTTCGACGCAACGGTCTTCCGCAACACCGTGTCCGTCGACGCGGTGTTGGGCGCCGACCCGGACGTCATCATCCTCTCGCCCGGCCCCGGCTACCCGGCCGACGCTGGGTGCATGATGGAGCTCATCGAACGCGCACTAGGACGCATCCCGATTCTCGGCATTTGCCTCGGCTACCAGGCACTCATCGAGCACTTCGGCGGCACCGTCTCGCCGTGCGGACCCGTCCACGGTGTGTCCATTCCCATGCGGCTCACGGATGACGGGCTGCAGAGTTCGCTTTTCGACGGTCTCGTCATCGACGGCGGACCCGAGCACCTCGAAGAGGGCCGCCTCGTCCCCGTAGCGCGGTACCACTCCCTTGGGACGGTAGATATCCCGGACGGGTTAGTCGCCCTGGCGCGCACGGAAACACAGGTCGGCGACGTCGTCATGGCAGCGGAGTCGGAGGACGGTATGTCGATCGGGCTGCAGTTCCACCCCGAGTCGATTCTTACTCTCGGTGGACCGATCCTGCTGGAACGGTGTGTGAAACAATTGTTGGGCAAATCCAAGAAAGGTGGCAATGATGGCTAGTGACAAGGCATTGGAGACGTTCCGCTCCTTCATCGATAAGAAGGACCCGACCTTGGAGGAGGCTGTAGCCGTCTTCACCCCGTTGACCGTCGGCGACTACGACGATGTGCACATTGCCGCGCTGCTGGCAGCGGTGCGCACCCGCGGCGAGACGTTCGCCGACATTGCCGGTGCCGCCAAGGCCTTCCTCGCGGCCGGCCGTCCGTTCCCGATCACGGGGGAGGGACTCATGGACTCTGCCGGCACGGGTGGCGACGGCAAGAACACCATCAACATCTCCACCGCCGCCTCTCTGGTCGCCGCCGCCGGAGGCATCAAGATGATCAAGTGCGGCAACCGTTCAGTGTCGTCCAAGTCCGGCTCGGCCGACGCGCTCGAAGCGCTGAACATCCCCCTCGACCTCGACCCGGAGCGCGCTGTCCGCCAGTTCGAAGCGTCCAACTTCACCTTCCTGTTCGCCCCTGCGTACAACCCGGCGATCGCGCACGTCCAGCCGGTGCGCAAGTCGCTGGGCATTTCCACGCTGTTCAACACGCTCGGCCCGCTGCTCTCTCCCGGCCGTCCGGAGTACCAGATCATGGGCATCGCTAACCCTGCGCTCGGCCAGACGATCGCGGAGACGATGCGCGAGCTGGGCCGCGGCCGCGCCATGATCGTCCACGGTTCCGGCACAGATGAGATCGCCGTCCACGGACCCACCGAAATCTGGGAGCTCGACCGCCAGGGCAACATCGAGCACTACACCGTCGAACCGTCCGACTTCGGCCTGCCCACCTACACCCTCACCGATCTCGAGGGCGGCAACGGTGACGAGAACGCTGCCGCGATCCGGGCGATCTTCGACGGCACTGCCCCCGATGCTCACCGCGACGCTGTCGCCGCCACCGCAGGCGCCATGTTCTACCTCTATGGGGAAGCCCCAGATTTCAAGGCAGGAACCGAGCGCGCACTGCAGTTGCTTAACGACGGCACAGTCCGCGACTGGCTCTCCACCCACGAAGGTGCAAACTATGCCCTCTGACCTGCAACAACGCGATCCTAGCCAATCTGACGGTCTTCCGACCGTTCTCGAGGGGATTGTAGAGGGTAGAAAACGTCACCTTGACGATATTCGCGGCCGCATCGCTCACGTCGATCCCGCCTCCCTTCCCCGCTCCGAGCGCTCTCTTTACGATTCGCTCGCCCGCCCGGGCGCTCAGTTCATCATGGAGTGCAAGGCGTCCTCGCCCTCGCTCGGTACGATCCGCGCGCATTACGAGCCGGGTGCTATCGCCTCGATCTACTCCCGTTACGCCGCGGGTATTTCCGTACTGTGCGAGCCAGACCGGTTCGGGGGAGACTACGACCATTTGGCCACCGTCGCTTCGACCACGCACCTGCCAGTGCTGTGCAAGGACTTCATCATCGACGAGTGCCAGATCCACGCCGCGCGCTATTTCGGCGCCGACGCGATCCTGCTCATGCTCAGCGTGCTAGACGGCGACACCTACGCCCGCCTCCACGCTGAGGCAGATCGCCTCAACCTTGACGTTCTCACTGAAGTCATCGATGAGGAGGAAGCTGCCCGCGCCACCAAGCTCGGTGCGAAAATCTTCGGCATTAACCACCGAAACCTGCACGATCTCTCGATTGACCTTGGCCGCTCGGCCCGCCTGGCTCCGCTCGCGCCCGAAGGTGCCCTCGTCGTCTCCGAGTCGGGCATCCGTAATGTCGAGACGGTGCGCCAGCTCGGTGGACACTCGGACGGATTCCTCGTAGGATCCCAGCTCACGGGCGAACCAGACATTGACTGGGCTGCCCGCATGCTCGTGTACGGCCCCAATAAGGTCTGCGGCCTTACCTCGTGGTCGGCCGCCCAGGCTGCCCGTGCGGCTGGCGCTGTCTACGGCGGCCTCATTTTCGAGGAAGCATCGCCGCGAAATGTTTCACGTGAAACAGCGGAAGACATCATTTGCCACGAACCCGGTCTGCACTATGTGGCCGTGAGCCGCCGTACCGAGAACTGGGCGGAACTCGTCTTTCCGGGCATCCACGCCGTGCAGATCCATGCGCCTTACCAGGGGAGTGTCGAGGCAGAACTCGACCTGATCGAGCGCGTCCGTACTGAATGCCACTCAATTGACCCGGAGCTTCAGATCTGGCGCGCTGTCTCCATGACGGATGGAAACCCAGAGTGGGCGCAAGGGATCGTCGATAAGCTTGATGCGCTCGTGCTTGACGCTGGCGCCGGTGGCAGCGGAACCACCTTCGACTGGGGCCAGATCCCCGCAGGAATCAAGTCTCGCTCGCTCCTCGCCGGCGGAATCGGCCTGGATAATCTCGAGGATGCGCTGGCTGTGGGCTGCGCGGGGGTCGACCTGAACTCCGGGGTAGAGTGGTCCGGCAAGAAGGATGCGGGCAAGATCCGTCAAGCGTTCACCACAATCAGGAATTTCCATTACTGAGTTTGACTCAATACGAAAGGGAACACCCATGAGCACACTCCTACCCGCGTATTTCGGTGAGTTTGGCGGACAGTTCGTCGCCGAATCGCTGCTCCCGGCGCTGGACCAGCTGGAGCAGGCGTTTGTCGACGCGTGGAACGACGAGGAGTTCATGACCGAGTACCGCGCTCTGCTGCGCGACTACCTCGGCCGCCCGACGCCGCTGACGGAAGCGAAGAACCTCACCGCGGGCAACGACTATGCGCGCATCTTCCTCAAGCGCGAGGACCTCGTTCACGGCGGTGCTCACAAGACCAACCAGGTGATTGGGCAGACCTTGCTGGCGAAGAAGATGGGGAAGACCCGGGTCATCGCCGAAACGGGCGCCGGTCAGCACGGCACCGCGACCGCGCTGGCTGCCGCGCTCATGGATTTGGACTGCACCATCTACATGGGCACGAAGGACATGGAGCGCCAGGCGCCGAATGTGTGGCGTATGCGTCTCATGGGAGCGGAGGTCGTCGGAGTCGACTCTGGTTCTGGCACGCTCAAGGACGCGGTCAACGAGGCACTGCGCGACTGGACCGCAACGTTCCACAACACTCACTACTTGCTGGGCACCGCTGCTGGCCCGCACCCGTTCCCGACGATCGTGCGCGAGTTCCACAAGGTGATCTCGGTGGAGGCGAAGCAGCAGATGCTCGAGCGCACTGGCAAGCTGCCGGATGTGGTCACGGCGTGTGTCGGCGGCGGTTCCAACGCGATCGGCATGTTCGCCGATTTCATTGAGGAAGACGGCGTCGAGCTCGTCGGCGCTGAGCCTGGCGGCGAGGGCATGGATACCGGCCGCCATGGCGCGGCCATCAACGCAGGCACGATCGGCATCCTGCACGGCTCCAAGTCCTACGTCATGCGCGATGAGGACGGCCAGATCACCGACTCCCTGTCCATCTCCGCTGGCCTGGACTACCCGGCTGTCGGCGCGCAGCACTCGCACCTCGCCCAGACGGGCCGCGCGTCCTACATCGCCGTTCCCGACAACGAGGCCGTCGCGGCGTTCCAGATCCTCTCCCGCAAGGAAGGCATCATTCCCGCGCTCGAGTCTTCCCACGCGCTCGCCTACGCTTTACGACGCGCCGACGAAGCCGCCAGCACCCGCACCCCCACAGACATCCTCGTCTCCCTGTCCGGCCGCGGCGACAAGGATGTCACGCATGTGCAGCAGACCCTGGAAGACAACCCGGATCTCGTTGCCGATTTCACCACCGATGCAGCCACGGAGGGCAAATAACCATGTCGCGTTTTGAACAACTCTTCGCTGACCTCGAGGCGAAAAACGAGGGCGCGTTCGTCCCCTTCGTGATGCTCGGCGACCCGAACCCGGAAGATGCCATCGACATCATCTCTGCCGTCATCGAGGGCGGCGCCGACGCACTTGAGCTGGGCGTTCCCTTCTCCGACCCGGTTGCCGACGGCCCGACGATCCAGAACGCGCACCACCGCGCGCTTGTCTCCGGCGCGACCGTGGCCAAGGCGCTCGACCAGCTTCGTGAGGTCCGCCGCCGCTACCCGGACGTGCCGATCAGCATGCTCATGTACTCCAACGTCGCCTACGTCCGCGGGTACGAGCAGTTCTACCGCGAGTTCAAGGAGGCAGGCGCCGACGCCATTTTGCTTCCCGACGTCCCCGTCCGCGAATCCGCACCCTTCGTCGCCGCCGCGACCACGGTTGGTGTTGACCCGGTCTTCATTGCCCCGGCGAGGGCAACCCCGGAGGTTCTCGAGGGCATCGCCGCGAATTCCCGCGGTTATATCTACGGCGCGTCCCGCGACGGTGTGACCGGCACCGAGCGGGAGTCCCAGACCCTCGGTCTGTCCGACGTGGTCAACAACGTGGCGATGTATGGCGGCGCTCCGATCCTGCTGGGCTTCGGCATTTCCGAGCCGCACCACGTGTCCGACGCGATCGCAGCGGGTGCTGCCGGCGCCATCACCGGCTCCGCCATCGCCAAGATCATTGACGAGTGGGTGGGCGGCGACCACGACGAACCCGTCCACATCACCGACATGGATGGCCTCCGCGCCGAGCTGAAGGACTACGTCGCCTCCATGAAGGCAGCTACTGTTAAGGCATGACCGAGAACTCCCAGACCCCCCGTTGCTCACGCCGTCTGTTCCTCGTCGGCTCCGCCACTACCGTCGCGGGCGCGTTCCTCGCCGCGTGCGGCAAGCCCGCCACGGCTGAGATCGCGGCGACGCAGGTTCCGGTGGGGAGCGCTGTGATCGTCGATAAGCTCATCATCGCGCAGCCGACGGAGGGCGAATTCCTCGCGTATTCGACGGTCTGCCCGCACCAGGGAAACCCGATTTCGCAGGTCAATGGCGATACCGTGCGCTGCCCGGCGCACGGGTCCAGCTTCGACATCGCCACCGGAGAGCCTGTCGAGGGCCCGGCCCAATCGGGTATGACCCCCGCGCCCGTCCGCCAAGAAGGCGACACTGTCGTGGCGGGCGGGGAATAATGGCGATCTACGTCCGCACCACCTTGACCGTCCTGGGCGCGGGATCCGTGGTCAACGTTGCTGAACTTGCCGAGCTCAACGACCACGAGTGCCGCATGGTGCGCATGATCGAGCTCACCCCAGACCACGTGATCATGGGCGCATTTATCGACGGCAAGATCGCCGGGCAGGCCAACGAACCCCTCGACACCGTCCCTCACCCGGACACCTACGACCAGTACGAAGGACTGGAGGCGGAGAGACTTCCCGCCGAGCACTTCGAGGGTCTGTGGGCCGAAGCGCGGGCCAAGTTCCCAGAGCTTTAGAACCAGCGTTAGAACGGTGGCGCGTCCTCCGCATGAACTTGGGCCGATTCTTTGAGTGTGTCTTTGTGCGCTTCCTTAGGTCGGAACGGGAACTCCCGGCCGAACTCTTTCTCCAAACCGGCGATGGCAGTGAGGCACTCGTCGAGGGTTGAGGTTCCGGTGTCGTAGTCGTCGATAAGCTTGTGCCCGAGTGCGAAAAAACGGGTCTTTTTTCGGTGCAACCCCAAGATGTCTTCTAGCGAGTGCTGCCACTTTGGGGCCGTTGGCGTGACTTGAGAGTGAATGAAGCCTTCGGGGTCGGTGCGCTGGTACGTCCCGTCGGGGAAAAGCCAGACAAGCTCGCCGGTCACGGGATCGGGGATGTAATACGCCCTGCGGTCAGTTTTCATGTTGTGGTGGTGCGCGCAGAGGCTGAAAAGGTTCGATGCAGTGGTTTCCCCGCCTAAATCGAAGGGAACGCGGTGGTCGATCTGGCACTTCCAGGCCGACACCGTGCAACCGGGGAAGCGGCACGTGCCGTCGCGGCCGCGGACGTATGCCTTGATGTCCTCCGGTGGGGAGTAGCTGTTCACGGTGCGGGTGGCGGCTTCGTCGAGATTCACAACTTTGACCGAGTTCTTGTCGGCGCTAGACAGCATGTGGTTGAACATCTCTGTGCCGGGCACTGTGGTCCAGCCGAATCCGGGGAAGTAGGCAGGGGCCGCCGAGTTCAACGAACCGTCCTCGGTCAGGGGAGTGTACGCGTAGATCTTGGCCCCGGGAGCCGGGGTGATCTCACCATTCAGGAGCTTGAGGGCCGCATCGGATTGGGTCAGGCCGTGGGCGCGGGCGGTCTCGTCGATAGATGCTTTGGTGGCGGCGATGGTCGCATTGTCGCCGACCATGGTGAGGCCCGCAGTGCCCGTGCCTGCCATCGCTTCTTGAAAAGAGATCTCGCATTCACCGGGCGGGGGAGGATCCTTCTCCTCGCGTTTTTTACGCTTCTTCTCGTTGTATGCCACCCTGGAATCGAGCTCCGCGATGAGTTCGCGCAGACGTCGGGTGATGGTTGCACGAGTGGGGAGGGGCTGATTCATCCGTGTCGGGGTGAATAGGGTGACCAACAGCTCGTCGATAGTGGAATAGACCTCTTCCGTGGCGTTGATACCGAGCTCCGCTATGCGGACGGCAATCGCATCGAGACGATCAATGTCCAGCAGTTTGGTCTCCTTCTGGAGCGCGCGGAGGCGGGGCAGATCCCGCAAGCTCATGTAACCCACCACGGCCCTCTCGGCCGGCGCCCGGCGCAGGCCCGTGTACGTGCACAGGACCGCAATCTCCCGGTCGAAGTCCTTCGAGCAGACCGGCCCCTCCTCACCGTCACTGGACGCGTACCTGCCGAACATCGCGTACTCGCCCTCCCGGAACTGCCTCCCCGCAGCGGCGAGTGGATCGCTCGGATTGTCGGTTGCAAAAAAGGCCGACTTCTTCTTGCGCTCCTTCGTCATTGTTCCCCCTTAGCAGTTGTGTTCGAATGCTATGCACACATCATTGCATATGGGGTGGACACTCACGCTTAACTTGCATGAACCATTAGCCTCTGTGTTCGAACGCTCACGCTAACGAGCAGGTCAGCTGGCTCAAAAAGTACATTCTCCGAACGGTGCCTTAACCGAAGACACCTGACGTGTAGGCAGCAACGGCGCCGCCGACCGCAGCCGTGATAACGCCAAGCGCGATCAACCAGTTCAGCGTGTTGCCCAGCTCGTAACCGCGAGCAGCGTCCCATTTCATAGAGCTGCCGAGCACGGCATTTGCGGAGTGGTTTTGCTCGAACTTGCCGGCGTTGGCGGCTACGCGGTCCTCAAGAAACTGATCGTCGTTGATGTCCAGGCCGTAAATCGCCTCGATGAGGGGAGCGATGTGCCCCATGCGCACGGCCTCCTCCCATTTCTGCCGCAGTTCCTCGTCGGTCGCGGTGCTGGAGTTCTCCTGGATGTAGGACGGCGAGCTGAACTCCAACATCGGCTTGATGGAACTCGTGTCGTCAACGGGGCGGTTGACCTGGGCGTCGGCAGGCGTAGCAAGGCTAAGCGTGAGAGAGACGGCGGCGGCGGATGCGATAGCTGTGCGGAGGATGCGCTTCATACTGCGAAGCCTAAAACCCCACAGGCTTTTCAGCAGCGCATTAACGCGTTGTTCACCCGAGCACCAGGTTCAGCCGACCACCACATTCACCAGCAGCATGTACACGGCGGTGCCGGTGAGGATGGAGAGGCCGGCACTGCGCCTCCACACGTGGAGAAAAAGGGTGACCACTCCAGCAATGAGGGCTGGGACCAGTCCACCTGGGGCATCCAGCGCGCTAGCCAGCGTGTACACGACAAGCACGGTCATGACGCCGACCGGCATCGTCGCACCGAGGAACTCAATCAGCGCGCTGCCCTTGAGCACGCGCAGAAACGCGAAGGGGAGCGCGCGCAGCAACACCGTCACCACTGCGACGGGCACCAGGACGGCTGCGACCATGGTGAGGGTCACGCCGTCGGGAAGCCCCAAAGAATCACCCATTATGTGTTCCCTCGCAGCTCAAGGCGCTTATCGACGCCCGGAAACCCGTACCGCAGCAACAGCACCACGAAGTAGGCTGACAACCCCGCCATGAGAATCGCCGACGGGGCGAGCACGGCCACGAGCACTGCGATCCCGGCGGCGGTCAGAGGCAGGGAGAAGTCGCGGTTGGATTGGAACGCCTCGTACGTCAACACGATGAACAGGGCGGTCAGGGCGAAGTCCATTCCCTGCACGCTGTCCGGAATGACCTGCCCGACGAGCGCGCCAATGATGCCGGGGATGACCCACATCGCTTGGCAGCAGGCTTGGATGGCCAGGACGTGCCGGCCGGTGAGTTCGGAGTGGGGGGTGGTGGAGGTGATGGCGTAGGACTCGTCGGTAAGCGAATAGGTGCTGTAGGCCTTGCCGGCGGGACTGTCGATGAGATGGCGGGGGAACGTGAGGCCGTAGAAAATGTGCCGGAAGTTCACCATGAAGCCGGTGACTGTGGCTGAGAGCGGCCCAACGCCACTGGCGACCATCTGCACGGCGAGAAATTCCATCGAGCCGGCGTAAATGACGATGGAGAAGATCGGCGTCCACCACCAGGCGAAACCGGCCTGTGTCATGACCAGGCCGAATGCGAGACCGAGCGGAATGAGCCCAAGGCCCACTACCCACAGATTGCGCATCTAGTTGTCTTCTGGGTTCGCGGGGAACGTGGAGAACAATGGCAGCGGCATCGGCTGGCGGCGCATGACATCGCTGTACAGGTCGGTGTTCGCGGGGGCGATGACGTCGCTCGGCAGGGCGGGCGCGACGTACCAGTCGCCGCGTTCGATCTCCTCGTCGAGCTGGCCGGGCTCCCACTCGGCGTAACCGGCGAAAAGGCGCATGCCCTCAAGCAAACCCTCGACGGTTTCCGGCTCTGTGCGCAGGTCAACGTGCACGAGGCGGTTGGCCAGGCGGGTGAACTCGGGGTGATCGTCGATCACCGTGCCGGACTTGGTCACGCCGACACCGATCGCCGCCTGCGGGCCGACGGGGCCGCCGATGTAGAGCGCCTGCGGATTGGCCACCTCGGGAAGCCATTCGGGCAGGACATTGTGGACGGCGACGTCGCTGCGCCGGTTGAGCACCGCGCCGAAGGAGTGGGTCGCGGTGTGCTCGATGACAAGGACGATGGAGCGGACGAATTCGTCGGAAAGCATGCCCGGCGCCGCGACCAGCAACATGCCCGGCCCCGGCTCTTCGCGCTCGAGGGCGGTGAACAATCTATCCGCGTAGAAAAACTCAGCCATTTTCTGCCTCCCACCACGCCTTGAGCTTTGCGACGGCCTCATCACGGCCCAGTTCACCGTGTTCCAAGCGGAGATCCTTCATGTATTTCCACGCCTTGCCCACCTGCGGGCCGGGTTCGAGGCCCAAGATCTCCATGATCTCATTGCCGTCCAGGTCCGGGCGCACGCGAGCGAGATCCTCCTTGGCAGCGAGGTCCGCGATGCGCTCCTCGAGATGGTCGTAGGTGCGCTGGAGACGCGCCGCCTTCTTCGGGTTACGCGTCGTGCAGTCCGCTCGGACGAGTTTGTGCAGGCGGGGGAGAAGGTCTCCCGCATCGGTCACGTAGCGGCGCACGGCGGAATCGGTCCACTGACCTTCCCCGAAACCGTGGAAGCGCATGTGCAGGTAGACCAGCTGACCCACGTCCTCGATGACGTGCTTCGGGTACTTCAGTTTGCGCATCCGCTTGCGCGTCAGCTTCGCACCGACAACCTCGTGGTGGTGGAAGGACACCCCTCCGCCCGGCTTGGCCTCGCGGGTGTCCGGCTTGCCGATGTCATGCATGAGCGCCGCCCAACGCAGCTTCAGGTCCGGTCCTTCTTCTTCCAGCTCGGTGGCCTGGCGCAGCACAGTCAGCGAGTGAGCGTAGACGTCTTTGTGCTGCATGTGCTCGTCGCGCTCGAGCTTGAGCGCCGGGATCTCCGGCAGCACGTGGTCGGCCAGGCCCGTCTCCACGAGCAGGTCAATGCCCTCCCACGGCTGCACGCCGAGCATGAGCTTGTCCAGTTCCGCCTGCACGCGCTCGACGGTGATGCGGCCTATTTCTTCCGCCATGTCCGTCATCGCACGCTTCACCCGCGGCGAGACGTGAAACCCCAGCTGGGAGACGAACCGGGCCGCCCGGAGCATGCGCAGCGGGTCATCGCGGAAGCTGACCTCCGGCTCCTGCGGGGTGTCCAGGACGTGGTTCAGCAGGTCTTTCAGGCCGTCGACGGGGTCGTGGAAATCCAGCGCGAGTGAATCCTCGCCGTCGGCGACAAGGAGCTCGATCGCCATTGCATTCACGCGAAAGTCGCGGCGCACCAGATCGTCGTCAATCGCGTCGCCGAAGGTGACTTCGGGGTTGCGTGTGACGCCGTCGTACAGATCAGCGCGGAAGGTGGTGATCTCCACCTGCTGGCCGTCCTTGACTGTCGACACGGTTCCGAATTCGATACCGGTGTCCCACACGGCCTCGCCCCAGCCGCTCAAGATGGCTTTGATGACGTCGGGGCGTGCGGACGTCGTAAAGTCCAGGTCATTGCCGAGTCGGCCGAGCATCGCGTCGCGCACCGGGCCGCCGACCAAGTAAAGGGACTCGCCCCGGTCGTGGAATTCCCGCACCAGCGATGTGAGCAGGCCTTCAAGCTCGCGCACCGCTGTTTCCGCCCGGGCGAGCAGCCCGATGAAGGCTGTGGAATCGCCCTTCTCGGGAAAATTGAAAAGCCCGGCAGGGTCGGTGTGGTTCTCGCTCGCGGTCCTCGGGGTCACGGCCATAACCATACTTGGGGTGGTCTCAAGTTCCATATATAAGTCGTGGGCGGATACGATCTGATCTCATGGCTGACTCTCCGAATCCCCCGAAGCGCAGGCGGCGCCGGCGCGGGTCGAGTCATGCCCAAAAGGGGGAGCAGAAGCAATCCCAAAAACGACAACAAAAGCACCAGAAGCAACCCCAAAAATCCCAGAAACAACAGCCGAACAAGCGTCGCCGCAAGCAGCGCCCCCAGAACTACCGCAAGCCGCACACCAGCCAGTACACGACGGACCACAAGATGGAGACCCGGGACGAAACGTCCGCGGGCGGTTTGGTGGTCTCCGGCATGGCGGAAGCAGTGGCTGCGGACGGCAGTGTGGACCTGAGCAGGATTTATGTCGCGCTGATCGGGCGCCTTGACCGCCGCGGCCGCCTGCTGTGGTCGATGCCGAAGGGCCATGTGGAGCCCGGTGAGCACCAGTGGGACACGGCCCGCCGCGAGGTGTGGGAAGAAACCGGCATTTACGGCGAGCCCTTCGAGGACCTCGGCCTGATCGATTACTGGTTCGTGTCTGACGGCGTGCGCATTCACAAGACCGTGCACCATAACTTGTTGCGCTATGTCGACGGGGTGCTTAACGACGAAGACCCAGAAGTCACCGAAGTCGCCTGGGTCCCCGTCAGCGAGCTGATGGAGCACCTGGCGTATGCCGACGAACGCAAGCTGGCCCGCATCGCCTTCGACAAAATGCCAGCATTAGCGCGTGCCGAGAAACGTGCCGGAAGGATCACGCCGCGGTGATGAAGGCACGGATCTGCGCAGTCGTGGCAGCAGCAGTGGTGGCAGTCTGTGCTTCCCCCGCGCACGCCGACCTGCCGGTGCCGATGGATCCGCAAAACTCGGCCGTGGCCTCGCAGTGGGTCAATCCGCAGATTCGCGCGAGCGACGGCAGCGAGAACATCACGCTCTCGCTTGTCGACGCTCCCTCTACCGCCGATTCCGGCTCCACCGTCGACGCGATTGTGCGGGTGCGTAACGACGGCGATGAGCAGATGGACAACCTCACGGTGACTCCCCGGCGCGGACCTGTCTCCGGGTCTGTCTCCGATGCCCAGGTAGCAACGATTGCGGCGCCGGGGGAGTACACGGTCGCCGGTGACACGGTCGAGGTGCCGAACCTGTCCGCAGGGGAGGAAGCCGAAATCACCGTGCAGGTGGATGTCTCGGACCAACCGCTCGCGGCGACGTTCCCGATCATGGTCGTGCTGGAGCAGGAAGGCACCCACTTAGATAGCGAGCGCTGGCACATGGCCGTGCGGGGTGATCTGCCCGAGGAGCAGACTCCCGCGGGTGTCTCGGTGCTCTACCCGGTGAGCGCACCGGTGGACATTGTGCCGGGGGAGACCGGCGAAGCTCCGAACAGCCCGCCGTTGATTCTGGCCTCCGAGCAGCTCGCGGATCAGCTCGAACCTGGGGGGCGCCTGGATCAGTTGATCGAGACGTACGCGGAGACCACCGACGACACTGGCGTCGCTGACGCCACGTGTCTCGCTCTCGACCCCGCGCTGGTGGACACAGTGGACCGAATGGCGCAGGGGTACAAGGTCGACGACGATCGCCCATCCCCGGGCCGCCAACGCCAGCGCCTGCGCGATTCTTGGGGCCGTGAGGACGCGGCCTTCATGGATGCCGCGCCGGGCCGGGGCGCAGAGGATGCTGCTGCCTGGCTAGAGAAGGTCAAGGCCGCGAGCGCGTCTGGCTGCACGGTGGCACTGCCCTGGGCGAATGCTGACTTGAACGCCATCGCCCGCACCGGTGATAGGTGGCTCATGCGCGAGGCCGTCGAGCGCGGGCCCTTCACCTTGGGCCGCGTGCTGGGTACTCCCATCGTGCAGAACATAGTGGTGCCTGGCGCGGGCTACCTCACCCCGGAGTCTGCGCCGGCGATGGGCTGGGCGGACCACAGCAGGTCGACGGTGCCGCAGGTCGGCATGCAGAGCGCGTGGGAAAACGAGCAGGCTGAAACGCAAGACGGGCCCGGCGGCAAGATCGAGGGCGACCAGCAGACCACGCTGGACACCCCGACGTTGCCCAGCACTGAGGATGTCGCGGCGCCGGAACCGTCCAAGCCGGTGCGCGTGCTCGTGGCGGACAACACCGTGCCGGGGGAGCGCTTCGCCACCGCCACACCCGGTGTGGTGACGGTGGGCTTTGATGATGCGCTGGCCAGTACGCTTGCTGCGACCGGCAGCCACCCGGAGACCACCGGTTACTCCCAGGAGAAGCTGCGCTACGACTACTCGATGGATTCGGTGGCGGCGCGCGATCTCACTGCGGCATCGGCTATCGCGACGGCAGCGCGCACGGCGGGGGAGGAGCCGGTGCTCGTCAATCCGCCGGCGGCGTGGGATGCGTCGACAGCACAGCAAGTCATGGGTACCGTGGGGGAGCTGATGAGCTCCCGCATAGCCGAGCCGATGCCACTCGAGGAGTACACGCGCCCTCCGGAGCAGATTGATCAGGCGGGCCTGGAGGCACTCGGCACGCCGTACAACGACCCGACTGTGTACTCCGACACGGAGATCCTCAACGCGGGCCAGCAGGCGCGCTACATCGACGACCTCACATCCATCCTGGCCAACGAGAACAACATCGCTCTGACCCGCTACGGTTACACCCTCCCGCTGCGGTTGGATCTGCTCGCCGCGCTGCCGGTCACGCACCGCCGTTCTCTGACCTACTACTCGGATGCGGAGTTGCGCACCCGCACGCGGCTCAATGGGGGGCGGGATACGTTGGGGGCGATCAAGTCGTCGATAAGCTTGATCCCGCCGGGGAATGTGTACACGCGCACGTCGGAATCCTCGCCGCTGCTCATTGTCGCGGAGAACGGGCTGCCGCTGCCTGTCGACGCGTCGATTCTGTATCAGGGGCCCCCCGACGCGAAGCTGAATACTCCGGCGGAGTTCCGCATCCCGGCGCGCGGTTCGCTCACCCTCCAGATGACGGCGGACCTGCCGCAGAACAATAAGCGCACTGACCTGCAGCTGTACCTCTCCACGCCGGATAATCGGCCGATTTCTCAGCCGGTGAACATCGCTGTGCAGACGGCCGGCGGGGCGCTTGCCACCCGGATCCTCGTCGCCGGGCTGGCGGTGCTGTTCGCGTTGGCGGTTCTTTTCCAACTCGGGAAACGGCGGAGAGAGCACTAGGATTGAGACCCCTATGGAGAAAGCTGAAACTTCGGACCGCTCCGTCGTAAGGTCCACTGGCTCAATGGCAGTGGCGACGCTGATGTCGCGCATCACCGGCTTCATCCGCACGGTGATGATCACATCGGCGCTCGGCGGCGCGGTGGCGTCGGCATTCATCTCGGCGAACACGCTGCCGAACATGGTCACGGAGATTGTGCTCGGCTCGGTGCTCACCGCCTTGGTGGTGCCGGTGCTGGTGCGCGCGGAGAAAGAGGATCCGGACCACGGCGCCTCCTTCATCCGGCGGCTGTTCACGCTGACGTTCACGCTCGTGACTGTCGCCACGGTAATCACGCTCGTCGGTGCACCACTGCTGACACGGCTGATGCTCGATGGCGACGGCCAGGTCAACGTCGTTCAGGCCACCTCGTTCGCGTATCTGCTCTTGCCGCAGATCATGTTCTACGGCTTGTTCTCACTGTTCATGGCGGTGTTGAACACGAAGGAAGTGTTCCGCCCCGGCGCGTGGGCGCCGGTGGCGAACAACGTGGTGACCATCACAGTCATGGCGCTCTACATGCTGGTGCCGGGGTCCATTCACCCGGACGACCCGACACCTGTCACCGATCCGCACGTATTGTTGTTAGGCCTCGGCACCACGTTCGGCGTGGTGGTCCAGTGCCTGATCATGCTGCCGGCGCTCAGGCGCACCGGCGTCGACCTGCGGCTCGAGTGGGGCATCGACGACAGGTTGAAGCAGTTCGGCGGGATGGCGTTGGCCATCATCACCTACGTGGCCATTTCGCAGCTCGGCTACATCATCAATAACCGCATCGCCTCGAGCGTCCACGAATCCGCGCCGATCATTTACGCGAACCACTGGCTGCTGCTGCAAGTGCCCTACGGCATCATCGGTGTGACGCTGCTGACGGCGATCATGCCGCGGCTGAGCCGCAACGCCGCCGACGGCGATGACCAAGCCGTCGTCCGCGACCTGACACTCGGCACGAAGCTGACGTTCATCGCGATCATCCCGATCATCATGTTCATGACGGCGCTGGGCCCCGACATCGGCACCGCCCTGTTCCGTTACGGCAACTTCAGTTCCGAGGACGCCCGCACCCTGGGCCTGACGCTGAGTTTCTCCGCGTTCGCCCTCATCCCGTACGCGCTGGTGATGCTGCACCTGCGCGTTTTCTACGCCCGCGAGGAGGCGTGGACGCCGACGTTCATCATCGCCGGCATCACCTTCACCAAGGTGGTTCTGGCGTTGCTGGCTCCGTTCGCGGCGACGCGCCCCGATCAGGTGGTGGTGCTGCTCGGCGCCGCCAACGGCTTCGGCTTTGTCGCTGGCGCTGTCATTGGCTCTTTCCTGCTGCGCAGCAAGCTCGGATCGCTGGGCACAGGAGAAGTCCTCAAGACCTCCGCATGGGCAGCGGCTGCTGGGCTGGTCGGTGTCGGGGCGGTCTTCGCCGTGCGCTCGGTAGTGCGCATGGTCTCGCCCGAGCGCAGCTCCGTGGGCATGCTCATCGAGATCGCCGTTCTGGGCATCATCTTCGTCGCCGTCACCGCTGTGGTCCTGTCCTTCTCCAACCTGCCGGAGGTAGAGACGGTCATGCAGCGCTTCAAGCGCAGCACTCCGGTGGAGGAGTCCGCGCCGGCTCTATCCACCTTCATGCTGGAGGACACTTTCAATGCGTCCCCGGTCCCGCCGCCGATGTCCGCCGGTGTCGTCCGCGGGCCGCGCCTGATCCCGGGTGCCGCGGTGTCCGACGGGCGTTTCCGTCTGCTGAAGGACCACGGTGCCGCCACCGGCGCCCGCTTCTGGCAGGCCCGGGAGCAACGGACCGGCCGGATGGTGGCGCTGACGTTCGTGGACACGTGCGGTGCGGCACCGCTTGCTCCTGTCGCTCCGCGCCAGGCTGCTATCGACGCCGCCGGTGTCTCCCACCGCACCCACCGCCTGCGCGAACTCCAGCTGCCCGGTGTGGCACCGATCATGGAGGCGATTCCGTACCGCATGGGCTGCCTTGTGGTCTCGGACTGGGTACCGGGGTCGTCCCTCAAGGCCGTGGCCGAGTCGGGCGCCCCGCTGCTCGAGCAGGCAGTCGACGACGCAATGGTGCCGCTGAATCAGTCCGTGGCCTTCGCGCACCAGCACGGCGTCCCCCTTGGCCTGGACAACCGCGACCGCATGCGCGTGACTGAAGACGGCGCCATCGTCCTAGCGTTCCCCGCCGTCCTGCCGGGCGCGGACCTTGATTCCGATAACGCCGCCCTGGGCTTCGCGGAGGACCTGCTGCACAACCTCTCTGGCGAGGGACCTGGCGAGACCGTGCAGGTGCCAGTGGAGCAAGAGATCGATACACCACCGGTGCGCGGTTTCGGCGAGCGCGGTCTCGGCGCATTCGGCATCACGGCTCTGGTGGCGGTAGCAATCAGCGCGGTCCTCATCGTCGCCCTGTTGACCACGTACATCCTCAGCCAGTTCCGCGACGAGCCGGACAACCCGGTGCGCGACGTGGCTACCGAGTCCGGCCCGGTAAGCCAGGCGCAGTCGCTTCCGGTTTTCATCGCCCCGCTGACGGTGGAGCCGGAGAATTTCGCCCCGCTTGTCGACGGCGACGGCGCCACCACCGCCACCGTCACCCCCGGACAGAAGTTCACGATCACCACGGATGGCCCCTTCATCGCCGATCAGCTGATCTTCCACACCGAGCCCGGCCCTGGGCTGGAGTACACCATCTACGGTCTTGCCGGAGGCAACCGCGAGGTTCTCGCAGAGGGCACGCTCACCAGTGGCCCGCAGCATACCGTCGACATCACCGACAACCCGACGCTCAACGGGCTGGAGATCGCTTTCACGGGTGCGGATGGCACGGCGGTTGCGGTGCAGGAGGTCAGCGTCGTCGGCAAGCGTGCGTTGCACACTGGAGTGCGCAACAACTAAGTGCGTACAGGTGCGCGCGCGTGCCACAATCGGGGTGCAGCACAGGGGGATCAATCGGGGGGACACCATGCATGCACAGCACTACAGCGACAAAGCGCTGGTGGCGGCCTATCTTGCGGGGGATCAGCGCGCGTTCACGATGATCGTGCAGCGCCACCGCCGCCAAATGTGGGCGCTCGCGCTGCGCTACACCCGCAATGAGCATGACGCGCAGGATGTCATGCAGGACGCACTGCTCAAAGCAGCAGTGAAGATGGAGACGTACCGCGGCGAATCGGGCCTGGGGACGTGGCTGTGCCGCCTCGTGCTCAACGCAGGCTACGACCATTTCAAGCGCGCGGACAACAAGCGCCGCCACGTGAGCATCGACGACGACGAGAAGATCAGCCCCGACACCAACCGGGCTCTGTCCCATGAACCGCTGACGCACCTCGACCGCAGGCTCGCGCTCATGCAGGTGCTGGGCAAGCTTCCTGCCGCGAACCGTTCTGCGCTGCTGCTTATCGACGTCGCAGGCCTGTCCATCAACCACGCCGCCCGCGAGCTCGGCGTGCGCCCCGGGACAGTGAAGTCCCGCAGGTACCGTGCCCGGGACATGCTGCTGCAGATGATCGATGAGGACGTGAATCTTGTTAGTTAGGATCACTTGACCTAAGCACTACACTGACAGCCATGACTGAGCCGCAGATCCCCAACATTCCCTCCGCCAACGCGCTTGGCGCGTTCGCTCCGGAGACCGCGACGACTGAGCCGATGCAGGAGGCCGCTGCCACGTCTGCCAACCCGGACGAGGTGCAGGAGGTCATTGTCATCGGATCCGGCCCGGCCGGGTACACCGCTGCGCTGTACACCGCCCGCGCCGACCTGAAACCGCTGGTCTTTGAAGGCTACGAGTTCGGCGGTGAGCTGATGAACACCACCGAGGTGGAGAACTACCCCGGTTTTGAAAACGGCATCATGGGCCCGGACCTGATGATGGAAATGCGTGCACAGGCAGAGCGCTTCGGCGCGGATCTGCGCGCTGAGATGGTTGACCGCGTCGAGCTGGACGGCGACATCAAGAAGGTCCACGTGGCCGATGAGGTCTACTCCGCCAAGGCCATCATCTTGGCCACCGGCGCGGCTCCGCGCCACCTGGGCATCCCGGGTGAGCAGGAGCTAACCGGCCGCGGCGTGTCCACGTGCGCGACGTGCGACGGCTTCTTCTTCAAGGACCAGCACATTGCTGTCGTCGGCGGCGGCGACTCGGCAATGGAGGAGGCGACCTTCCTCACCCGCTTCGGCTCGAAGGTGACCATCATTCACCGCCGCGAGGAGTTTCGCGCCTCCCAGATCATGCTCGACCGTGCGAAGGAGAATGAGAAGATCGAGTTCCTCCTCAACTCCGTCGTGGAAGAGGTCATTGAGGACGGCGGCAAGGTCGCTGGCCTGCGCATCAAGGACACTGTCACCGGCGAGGAGTCCACGTTGGACGCCACCGCGATGTTCGTCGCGATCGGCCACGACCCGCGCTCCGGTTTCCTGAACGGCCAGGTGGATACCGACGAGGGCGGGTACGTCATCGTCGATCAGCCGAGCACCAAGACGTCGGTGCCGGGCGTGTTCGCCGCCGGCGACTTGGTGGACAACTACTACCGTCAGGCCATCACCGCCGCCGGCTCCGGCTGCCGCGCGGCGATCGACGCCGAGCACTACTTGGAGGCCCTCTCATGACAGCGATCAACGTCACACAATCCACGTTCAAGTCTGAGGTCGTCGAGTCCGACATCCCGGTCCTGGTGGACTTTTGGGCCGAATGGTGCGGCCCGTGCAAGAAATTGTCTCCGCTTCTCGATGAGATCGCAGAAGAGATGGACGGGCAGATCAAGGTGGCCAAAGTCAACGTCGATCAGGAGCGTCTCCTGGGGGCGATGTTCCAGGTCATGTCCATCCCTAACGTCATGATCTTCTCCGGCGGCGAGAAGGTCGACGAGTTCGTCGGCCTGGTACCGAAGCAAGAGATCGTATCCCGGGTGCGCAACCACCTCTGAGCCATTCCGGACCAATAGCAGTACTATGAGACTGTCCATTTGGCCGACTGTCTGAAAGGTGAGAAGTGTTGCGTATTTATCGGGTGGGTGACTCCAGCGCGCGCGTCGCCGAAGTCCGCTCGACCCTCGCACGCTTGGGGTTGCTCCCCGGCTTTGAGGGTGACGTGGGCGAGTGGAATCGCCGCAGCTTCTCCCAGGCAGAGATGCTTTTCGACGATGAATTGGCCCAAACCCTCAAAGCCTTCCAGCAATCCCGCGGCATTTTGCCCTCCGGTGAGATCGACGAGATCACACTGCGGGAGCTGCGCCACGCCTCCTACACGCTGGGCGCGCGCGTCCTGTCGTACCAGCCGACCCAGATCATGGTCGGCGACGATGTCGGCCAACTGCAGAAGCAGCTGCAGGAGTTGGGCTTCTACTCGGGGCGTATCGACGGTCACTTCGGCCCCGACACCCACGCGGCCCTGCAGGATTACCAAATCAACTACGGCATTCAGGACGACGGGATCTGCGGCCCGGAGACCATGCATGCCCTGAGCTTGCTCGGCCGCCGCATCACCGGCGGGTCCACCCAGGCCATCCGCGAGCGCGAGGTGGTCCGCCTTGCCGGTCCGCGTTTGGCGGGGAAGAGGGTGGTGATCGACCCGGATATAGACGTCGATAAGCATGCCGTCGTGCAGGGGCCCTACGGTGAGATCTCTGAAGAGGACATTCTCTGGGACCTGGCGTCGCGCGTGGAGGCGCGGATGATCGCCGCCGGCATGGAGACGATCATGTCGCGCCCGCGCGGGGACAACCCGTCGCCGAAGGCGCGCGCGGACCTGGCCAACAGTTTCGACGCTGACCTGGTGATCTCGCTGCAGCTGGACCGCTACCAGAACGAGAAGGCCAATGGTGTGGCCACGTTCTACTTCGGTTCGGAGCTGGGCGCCTCGTCGATGACGGGGGAGACCCTGTCTGGCTACATCCAGCGCGAGATTGTCGCCCGCACCCCGCTGGGCAACTGCTTCAACCACGGACGCACGTGGGAGCTGCTGCGCATGACGCAGATGCCGTCCGTCGCCGTGGTGGCGGGCTACCTGACCAACCCGCACGACGTGGCCGTGGTGACGGACCCGACGCAGCGCGACGCGATCGCCGAGGCCATCGTTGTCGCCGTGAAGCGCCTTTACCTGCTGGAACAGGATACCCAGCCGACGGGCACCTTCACGTTCACGGAACTGCTGCGTCAGGAACGCGCGTGAGCATCCGCGACGAGGTCGAGGATGTCTTCGATGATGTGATCGAAGAGATCCATCCGGAGATCTTCAACGACCCCGATTTTCTGCCGGGGCTATACGGAGTGGGCCCGTTCCTCGACCTCGTTGCGGAGCTGTCCGACAACATTGACACGGTGCTCGAGGCGACCGGGGCGAAACAGGTCGATCTCATCGCGCACTCGCAGGGCGGCAACGTCGCGGCGCATTACGTGTCCAACAACCGGCACGAGGAGCACATCAAGGTCCGCCGCGTGGTCACCATGGGCACGCCCTTTTACGGCACGGACTTCAGTGGCTGGGTGCCGCGCGTGCCGTGGTGGATTATCAACCTGCTCGGCGGCCCGGGCGCGAAGGAGCAGCTGCAAGGCGTCAACGCTCCGGTGACGGATCCGCGGGTGGTGTACACCTCGCTGTACTCCCGGGCGGACACGTGGGCGACGCCACACAGTTCGTCTTTCCTGACGTCCGACAACGGGGCAGATGTCGCAGTCAAAGCCATTCCCAGCGGCCCGAAGCACCCGCTCATGCCGCGGGATATGGAGATCGCGGAGCTGACTAAATGGGGGCTTGAGCGAGAAGCTCAGCAATCTCGGCCTCACTGAGCAGCCCCTGTTCCGGCGGCAGCTCTAGGCGCAGCCGCGGAATGACAGGGTGGTCGGCGACGATCTTGAACCCTGCCGACTCGAGCACCTCCACCGGCATCAGACCGATCTGCTCCGCGTGCTCGACGATAGTCTTGCACATCCCGGTCAGTTCGTGCGTGAAATCCGCCTTCACCCCGAATGCTTCGACCGCGGGGAGGCCGCGGGAAGTGAGGGCGACCACTGCGGCGTCGACAAGCACTGCCTCCCAGCCGATGCCCGCGAAGGCTGCGTCGATATGCAAGCTGGTCAGGCAGTACGCGTCGGCGGAGACAGGCGCGGTGGGTAGGCGCACAGCCCCAGGAGCGGCCGAAGGCGGGCACATCAGCAAGGTGGCATGCGCCCGCTTATCGACGATCGAAAACCCAGCCGTCTTATGCTCGTACACCAACGCGAGCAACCAGGCCGACTTGTCCATCTGGGAGTCGATGCCCTGGTAGTTCTCGCTGAGCGGGTCGAGTTCCCAGAACACGCTGCGCGCGGCCTGCGGATGCAGGTTACTCAGCGTGGACGAGGTGAGCGCGACAACGCTGGCCCGGGGCAGGCTCATGCTCCCTCGATAAGCCCCATAATGCGCTCGAAGTCATCGCGGTCGCCGAACTCGACGACGATCTTGCCTTTCCGCTTGCCCATGGTGACGGAGACTTTGGTGTCCCATTCGTCAGCAAGGCGCTCGGCGGCCTGGGAGAGGAACTCCGGCTGCGGTGCTGGCTCGCGCTTGGTCTTTTCGGGCATCACGCCGTTCTTGTTCAACAGCGTGACGGCTTCCTCCGTGGCGCGGACGGACAGACCTTCAGCAACGATGCGGTCGGCGAGCTGCTCCTGAGCCTCCGGGCCCACCTTGACGCCCAGCAGCGCGCGGGCGTGGCCGGCGCTCAACACACCGGCGGCGACGCGGCGCTGCACCGGCACCGGCAGGTTGAGCAAACGGATCGAGTTGGTGATCACGGGGCGGGAACGGCCCAGCCGATCAGCGAGCTGCTCCTGGGTGACACCGAACTCCTCGAGCAACTGCTGGTAGGCAGCGGCCTCTTCCAGCGGGTTGAGCTGAACACGGTGAATGTTCTCCAGGAGAGCGTCGCGCAGCATGTCCTGATCGGACGTGTCGCGCACAATCGCGGGGATGCGCTTAAGCCCCGCCTTGGAGGAGGCGCGCCAGCGGCGCTCACCCATGATGAGCTCATAACCGTCCGACGCCGGACGGACGACGATCGGCTGCAGCAGGCCGAACTCCTTGATGGAGTGAACCAGCTCGGCGAGCTCATCCTCGTCGAAGACGCTGCGGGGCTGCTTCGCGTTGGGGAAGATGTCCCCGATGGGGATCTCCTGGTAGCTCGCACCGATCGAGTCAGCCACCGTCGCCGTCGGGGCGACTTGGGCGGGGATGCTCGGCGCACCCTTGACCTTCTTCGGGGCGGGCTTCTTGCCGATGATCACATCGGCCGCACCGTCACCCAGCGGACCGGTCTTCTGGTGGTGGTCCGCGTTAGACGGGATGAGCGCGGCGAGGCCTTTGCCCAGACCGCCCTTGTTGTTCTTCTTCGGTTGCTCTGCCATGGTTTAGTCCTCCTCACCCAACTCCGCGGCAATTTCCGGGCTGACACCAATCGGGCCCGTGCTGGAATGCGGCTGGTAGTCGCCGCGGGTGGCCAGCTCCATCGCCGCGTCGAAATAGGCCAACGCTCCACGTGAACCAGGGTCGTATTCAATGACCGACTGGCCGAAGCCGGGCGCCTCCGACACCTTCACCGAGCGCGGGATGACATTGCGCAGCACCACATCGCCGAACTGGCCGCGGACTTCATCCACCACCTGCTCTGCGAGCTTCGTGCGCCCGTCGTACATAGTCAGCAGCACCGCTGAGATGTGCAGGTTCGGGTTGAGCGCCTGGCGGATCATTGAGATGTTGTTCAGCAGCTGACCCACGCCCTCGAGCGCGTAGTACTCGCACTGGATCGGGATGAGCACCTCGTCGACCGCGTTCATCGCGTTGATGGTCAGCAGGCCCAGCGACGGCGGGCAGTCCACGAAGACGTAGTCGAAGTCATGCTCCTCCAGGAAGCCTCCGCGCAACGCATCTGCCAAGCGGTACTCGCGGCGAACCAGGCTGACCAGCTCGATTTCGGCGCCGGCTAAGTCAATGGTCGCCGGGATGCACCACAGGTTCTCGTTGTCACTGGAACGCTGCAGAGCTTCCTCCGCAGGCGCATCGCCAATGAGGAGCTCGTAGCTGGAGGTCTCACCATCGCGGTGCGCAGCCCCGAGCGCGGTGGACGCGTTGCCCTGCGGGTCCAAATCAATCACCAGCACCTTGCGGCCCATCCGCGCCAACGAGGCAGCCAGATTCACCGAGGTGGTGGTTTTACCCACCCCGCCCTTCTGGTTGGCCACGGTGAACACGCGCGGGCGCTCCGGCTTCGGCACGGAGGCGCTGTTCGAGTTCATCTGCGCGGCGCGCTGAGCGGCTGCGCCGATCGGAGTGTCATCCCACATGCTTGACAGAGTACTAACTGGACCGGACAATGCGGATCATGGTTGTGGGTTGCTCCAGAACACCCTCACCAACAGTGAAAATATCGGCATCCACGCCGCCGGCTTTCGCGATCTGTTTCGCGTCGCGTTCGAGTTCCTCGCTTACCGACGCCCCCTTCATCGCCACCATCGCACCTCCCGGGCACACCAACGGAAGCGACCAGGACGCCAATTTGCCCAGGGGGGCGACAGCGCGGGATGTCACAGCGTCGAAAAGCATCTTTTTCTGCTCTTCTGCACGACCGCGAATGACCGTGACGTTGGTCAGATCGAGCTCCGCAACGACCTCGCTGAGGTAGCTGGAGCGCTTCAGTAGCGGCTCGATCAGGGTGATGTCCAAATCGGGGCGCGCAATGGCCAGCGGGATGCCGGGAAGGCCGGCACCAGAGCCGATGTCCGCGATGCGCTGGCCTTCCTTGAAGGCCTCGCCAATCACGGCGCAGTTGAAGATGTGCCGGTCCCACAGACGGGGAACTTCCTTCGGGCCAATGAAGCCGCGCTCCGCGGCAGTCGTGGCCAGCGAGTCGTGGTACGCCTGCGCCAACGGCAGACGGTCCCCGAAGATCTCCGCTGCGACGTCAGGCACCCTACTTCCCCTTCTTCTTTTTCTTCTTGCTCTTGTTGTTCTTGCTCAGCTCGTTCTGGATTTGCTGGCGGGTCTTCTGTTCCGACTGTGGTTCCGGTTGCTCTTCCGGCTCAGTCACACCTTCCGGGTGGTTCGTGTTCGCGTTGGTGCGCGCCTGGTTCTGTGCGTCCTTGGCGCGCTGCTTCTTGGAACGGTTATCCACCTTGCGCGCGCCGACCTGCGGGGCAGAAGCACGACGCGCTTCGCGCTTGGCCTCTTCCTCAGCAGCCTCTTCTTTGTCCATCTTGTCGAAGACGAGCTTGGTCTGCACCAGCGTCCACACGTTGTTGGACACCATGTAGGTCAGCAGACCGATGTGCCACAGGAAGCCGGTGAACAGCAGGGTTGCCGGCAGGAACCACAGCATCATGCCGTTCATGGTCTTCATCTGCGTCTCCATCATCTCCGGAGACAGCGGGCCGTCCTGGGACGGCTTCTTGCCGCGCAGCTCATCCTCGGCCTTCTTCTTGGCCATGCGCTTGCGCTGACGGGACATGCTCAGACGGGCGTTGAGGTGGGTCATCACCACACAGATGAGCACCAGCGGCAGAGCCACCATGATGATGTTCATGCGGGTGAAGTCCACCGGGGCGAAGGCCGCGAACTGCTCCTCCGGCATGGACATGTAAGACGACAGCGGGATACCGAAGATGCGGGCATCCAGGAAGGACTGCACGTCTTCGGGGGAGAAGATGTAGTTCGCCGTGTTGCGGTTCTGCTCGATGGACATGCCCAGACCGCCGGCACCAGTACCGGTGCGGTTGAACGAGCGCAGCACGTGGAACAGACCAATGAACACCGGCAGCTGAACCAGCGGAACAATGCAGCTGGCCAGCGGGTTCATCTTGGCTTCCTTGTAGACCTTCTGGGTCTCCATAGCCATCTTCTGCTGGTCGTTTTTGTACTTCGCGCGGATCTCTTGCAGCTGCGGCTGCAGCTCCTGCATCTTCCGGCCGGCGCGCAGCTGGTTGACCATCGGCTTGACCAGGAAGATACGGATGGTGAACGTCAGGAAGACAATGGCCAGCAGCCACGAGGCGCCCGAGTCCGGCGAGAAGATGTATCCGAAAATCTTGTGCCAGAACCACAGCACCGCTGAGATAGGCCAATAAATGAAATTCAGCACAGGTCCAACTAACTCCTGGATCTCAAAAACTACGTCAGCGGTACGGGGTCGTATCCGCCCGGGTGCCACGGCCCGCACTTGCACACACGGGCAACGGCCAGCAAACTCCCTCTGCCTGCTCCATGCCGCGACACCGCCTCTAAGGCGTAGGCGCTGCACGTCGGCTCGAAGCGGCACGTCGAAACCATCTTAAGGGGAGAAACCCACTTTTGGTAAAGCCGCACCGCGCCCACGAGTGCGGAACCCACAGGTCCGCGGGGGGCCGGAATGGCTTCGCCATCGGTGTTGTAGTAGCTCACGTCAGGCGCCCCCGCTTAGATTTCTTGTGCGCGCGGGGGAGGGCGGAGGAGACGTCATCAAGCAACTGCTTGCTCGTGGCCTCCGCTGCTGGCGGCAGGGCGCGCACCACAATGTCCACCTCGCGCGGGAGCTCACTGATGAACCCCGCCAGCACGTGGCGCAGACGCCGCGAAACGCTATGGCGCGTGACCGCGTTGCCCACTTGTTTAGAAACAACTAACCCGAACCGCGGCCCGCCAGTGATGACAGGATCGGTTCGGGTGTAGTAGTGCACCACCACGGTGCGGGTACCAGCGCGCCCGGCTTTGCGCATGACCGTGCGGAAGTCCGCCGATGATGCGAGTTTGTGGGCGCGCGGGAGCACGGTTTACGCGCTGAGCTTGGAACGGCCCTTCTTGCGGCGTGCGGAAACGATGGCGCGGCCGGCGCGGGTGTTCATGCGGGTACGGAAGCCGTGCTTGCGTGCACGACGACGGTTGTTGGGCTGGAAAGTCCGCTTAGGCACGGGTTTACTCCTTGACGTTGCGGCCGCGGGCCCACCGGGGAAGAAGCGGCCAAAGATGGAACTTCAGTGAGAGCGTGCGCATGAAACCCGGTGGTGGAAGCGCAGTGGTCCTCTCACGCACATCCGTCGGGCAACGCCCTGGATGCGACAGACCTAAACAGGATACGGCAGCTGCACGGGGTGACACAAATCGCTGTAGACACAGCTAATTCCCAGCAAACAGGGGTTTTCAGCGGGGGTGACGCTTCCCGCTTCAAGCTACCCCCGAAATAACATGGCTGTAGTTATCCACAGGGGAGCTGGCGACACGCCGACGCTTACTGCGGAAGAGGAGAAGCGAACGTAACGCTGCACCCCGGATCGCCCGATGTAGAAAGTAAACGATTGGGCCATTTGTAGACATCGGGGCTGAACGGAGGGTAAACAGTTCTATCGCCACAACTTCATTGAACAGGAAGCTTCTCCCTGTGGATAAATCTCAAGGAAACCTTAAGGTTCAACGCGGTAACTTATGTTTCTGGCAGGTCAAACCATATTTCTCTTAGGAAAGTGAATTCCACAGCGAGGAGCCTAACTTGTGGAAAAGCTCCGTTGGGGCAAATCCCACACCTGTGGATAACGTTGTGGAGTACAAGGTAGAAGCGATGTTCATATCTGAACGGGATGTGAATAGGCCAGTGGATGATATGCAGTCCAATCATCCATCATCATTCATTGGCTGAGGCATATTTAAGGGAGAAGTAGGCGAGCATGGCATTCGATCAGCAGGCGCTCGACGCGCTGTGGCAAGACGTTGTCAACGAACTTCTCAACCTTTCAGAGCGACCCAACTCACCCGTACCCACATTCACACCGGGCGACCGAGCGTATCTGCGCCTCGTGCGCCCCGTCATGCTTGTCGACGGCTACTGCATCCTCTCCGTCCCGCACTCCGCAGCGAAAAACGTGGTGGAAAATCAGCTCGGCCCTTATATTGTCGAGATTCTCACCCACCACTTGAACCGGCCGTGCAATATTGCGGTCTCCGTCGACGCAGCGGCTCCAGAGCCTGCACCCGAGCCTGAACCGCCTGTGCAGCACACGGCACCGAACCCGACGCCGTGGTTCCCGACCTATTCTGAGCAGGCACGACAATTCCCAGCTCCGATAGCAGGGGAGCAGTTGCCGATGGGCCTGGACGAGCTGGCGCGCATCCACGCGCAGCAGCAAGAACAGCACGCCATTGAAGAATCGGCGCGCCAACAGGCTGCACACCCGGTTGTGGAGGTGCCGCAGCGCATTCAACGCGAAAAGCCCGCGCACGATCCGAACCGCGAGACATCGCTGAACCCGAAGTACACCTTCGAGAACTTCGTCATCGGTTCTTCCAACCGTTTCGCCAACGGCGCCGCTGTCGCCGTCGCCGAGAATCCGGCCCGTGCCTACAACCCGCTGTTCATCTGGGGCGGTTCCGGCCTGGGCAAGACGCACCTGCTGCACGCCGCCGGAAACTATTCGCGCGTGCTGCAACCTGACTTGCGCATTAAATACGTCTCATCGGAAGAGTTCACCAACGACTACATCAACTCTGTCCGCGATGACCGCCAAGAATCGTTCAAGCGCCGGTACCGCGATCTGGACATCCTCATGGTCGATGACATCCAGTTCTTGGAAGGTAAGGAAGGTACTCAGGAAGAGTTCTTCCACACCTTCAATGCGCTGCACCAAGCGAACAAGCAGATCATTTTGTCGTCTGACCGTCCGCCGAAGCAGTTGACCACGCTGGAAGACCGTTTGCGCACGCGCTTTGAGGGCGGTCTGATTACAGATGTCCAGCCACCGGACCTGGAAACGCGCATTGCCATTCTGATGAAGAAGGCAGCTGCCGACGGCACCCAGGTCGACGATGAAGTACTGGAGCTCATCGCGTCGAAGTTCGAGTCGTCGATCCGCGAGCTCGAAGGTGCGCTGATTAGGGTGTCGGCGTACTCCTCACTGATCAAGGAGCCGATCACGCTCGACGTTGCCCAGATCGCCCTGCGTGACATCCTCCCGGATGAAGGCGACATCAAGATCACTGCCACCACCATCAAAGAGGTAGCCGCGGAGTACTTCCGTGTGTCCTTGGACAAGCTCACCGGCGCCGGCAAAACTCGCACGGTCGCGCATGCCCGCCAGCTAGCTATGTATCTGTGCCGAGAGCTGACTGATTTGTCACTACCGAAGATCGGCCAAGAGTTCGGCGGCAAGGACCACACGACAGTGATGTACGCCGACCGGAAGATCCGGAAAGAAATGACGGAGAACCGCGAGACGTACGACGAAATCCAGGAGCTCACGCAGATCATCAAGACGCGAGTCCGCTCACAATAAACTTTCCACACAGTTTTCCACCCCAGTTTGCACCCGCAAGCTGGGGTCTTTCTTTTATCCACAGAGTTATTCACAGCTGTGTAATTCCATGGGTGTAATTAGCCCGGGCGCCCGTGTGATGTTGGTCTCCAATGCTCAATTCACAGGCCTCGACCGAATCACACGCCCCGGTGGATAACGTGTGGGATATCAGGGGCGAAGCGGTGGAAAACGTGTGGTTCGCTGTGCACACAAAAAGCGGCCGATCTTTTGTCCACAAGGAATCGGGGTTTCCCACACGAATTCCACACCCGTCACCCACACGCCGATTCGGCCGACATTCTTGGCATTTGCCCGTTCATCCACAGACTGCACAACACTTACTGTTCTTCCCGGGTTTTTTCTTAGTACTTAAACCAAGAGAAAGAGAGGGTGTGCACAACGCCCGCCGCCGCCCCGCACGACCTGCTTTCACGAATCACAAAAGCCCGTGCCCTTTTTGTTGCAGCGGGCAGGTCAGTCGGTAGGCTGAATGACCAGTTGGCACTCAAGGCCCTAACGCGGCCCGAACGCAGCAGCAACAAGGAGCAGGCAAGCATGGACACCCAGGCAGACGTGAACGTGTCATTCCGCGTCCACAAAGATGACCTCTCGGATGCGGTGGCATGGGTTGCACGCAACCTGCCCACGAAAAACACCCAGCCTGTGCTGCGCGCTGTCGTGATCACAGCGGATGACAATGGTTTGGAATTCGCCGGCTTCGACTACGAGGTTTCTACCCGCGTGCGCATCGCCGCAGAGGTGGACCAGCCTGGTCGCGTCGCCGTAGCCGGCAAGCTCATGGCCGACATTGTTTCCAACATGCCGGCGAAGCCGCTCGATGTTTCTGTTGCCGATAACCAGCGTCTTCTTCTCCAGGGCGGCTCCGCCCGCTTCGAGCTGCCGCTGATGCCGCTCGACGATTACCCGCAGCTGCCGGTCCTGCCCGAGGTCACTGGAACCTTGGACACCACTACGTTTGTCGATGCCATCACCCAGGTCGCTTCTGCTGCCGGCCGCGATGACACGCTGCCGATGCTCACCGGTGTCCACATGGAGGTCTCCGGCAACCGCGTGCAGCTGGCTGCCACCGACCGTTTCCGTTTGGCTTTGCGCTCGCTTGAGTGGGAGCCGAAGGCACCGAACGTCGAGGCGAAGCTGCTCATCCCGGCCAAGACTCTGCTGGATAACGCGCGCACCCTGGACACTCACCTGGAAGAGCCGGTCGAAATCGCCGTCGGCTCGGGCGAGAACGTCGGCGGCGACGGCCTGTTCGGCCTGCACTCTGGCAACCGTGAGACGACCACGCGCATGCTCGACGCCGAGTTCCCGAACATTCAGCCGCTGCTGCCGAAGACCCACACCTCGATGGCTAGTGTCGAGATCGCTCCGCTCATGGAAGCAATCCGCCGCGTCAGCCTGGTCGCCGACCGCAATGCGCAGCTGCGGATGCACTTCCAGCCGGGCGAGGTCACGCTCTTCGCCTCTGGCGCTGAGTCCGGTGAGGCGAGCGAGAGCCTGCAGTGCGCGTTCACCGGTGCAGACGAGCTGCTCATCGCTTTCAACTCCGGCTACCTGCGCGACGGCTTGAACGTCATCCACACCGATCGCGTCGTCTTCGGGTTCACGGAAGCATCCCGCCCGGCGATCATGGTCCCGGAGCCGGATGAGCTGCCGGAAGCTGGCCCGGACGGATCCTTCGAGACTCCAGCGACGAACTTCACGTACCTGCTCATGCCGGTCCGCCTGCCGGGCTAAACCAGGTCCATCACCCGTGTATCTCCGTGAGCTCGACCTACGGGATTTCCGTTCCTGGCCTGAGCTGAACTTGGCGCTCGAGCCTGGGGTCACGGTCTTCTCCGGCCGCAACGGCCACGGCAAGACGAACATCGTCGAGGCCGCGATCTACACCGCGACGCTGGCCAGCCACCGCGTGTCCCAGGATCAGCCGCTCATCCGCACCGGCGCCAACAATGCGCGCATCTCGGCGACTACGGTCAACGACGGCCGCGAACTGACCACCCATCTGCTGATCAAAGCCCGCGAGCAGAACCAGGCGCAGATCAACCGGACCCGTCTGAAGTCCCCGCGCGAGATGCTCGGCGTGCTGCGCACGGTGGTCTTCGCGCCGGAGGATCTTGCCCTGGTCAACGGTGAGCCCGCGGAACGCCGTCGATTCTTAGACACGCTCGCCAGCATCCGCACCCCGCGCTTCGGCGGGGCGAAAGCCGACTACGACAAAGTTCTGCGCCAGCGCAACGCTCTTCTGCGTTCGTCGAATATGGCGCTGCGCCGCGGCTACAACGACGATTCCGGTGCCGCCGCGCTGAGCACCCTGGACGCGTGGGATGCGCAGTTGGCAGCGTTCGGCGCGCAGGTCGTCGCAGGCAGGCGCGTGCTTATCGACGCCCTCAGCAACCCCGTCCACACCTCCTATTCCTCCGTCGCACCCGAATCCCGACCAGCCGCGATCGAGTACTCCTCCACACTGGACAAGGCCGTCACCGAGTTGGCCGGCGAACCCTCCAACGACCCGGCGATCCTGGAGGCTGCCTTTCTCACCGAGCTCGCTCGCCGGCGCCGTGATGAAATCGATCGCGGGACCACGCTCGTTGGCCCGCACCGCGACGACCTGTTGCTCACGCTCGGCGACCAACCGGCGAAGGGATACGCTTCCCACGGCGAGACCTGGTCGTTCGCCCTCGCACTGCACCTGGCTGAGTACGCGTTGCTGTCGGAAGACGGCGTGGATCCCGTGCTCATTCTCGACGACGTTTTCGCTGAGCTGGACGCGAAGCGCCGTGAACGGTTGGTGGCTGTCGCACAGCAAGCGGAGCAAGTGCTCATTACCGCTGCGGTCGGCGATGACCTGCCCGACAACCTCGATGAGCATGTCGCCGCCCGCTACTCGGTGGTGATGGAAGACGGGATCTCGCGGTTGGAGGAGTCGTGACCGACAACCAGGAACCAGTCGACTTGGTCACTGCGACGTTCCAGAACCTGCGCGCTACGGCTAAGCGCCGCAACGGAAAGGTCCCCAATCTGGCGAAGGCGCAGAAGGTGGTGCCGACGCGCTCACTCGGCAAGGGTGACGGGCCCACACCAGTCGTCCCCGGATTAGACCTGACACACGAGACCAGGAAACCGCGGAGTTTTCGCGGCCGGCCCACCGGTGCGGATGGTCGCGCGCTGCCGCGGTCGTATGAGGTGTCGGGGTTCGCGTCGTTAGTAAAAAAGGAGATTGAGCAGCGCGATTGGACGGAATCCATCGCGCACGGCTGGGTGATGGGCAATTGGGAGGAGCTCGTCGGCGCGAAGATCGCGCAGCACACCGAGGTCACCATGATCAAAGACGGCGAAGTCTTCGTCGCGTGCGACCAAACGGCGTGGGCGACGAACCTGAAGTACATGCAGTCGACGGTCCTGGCCAAGATCGCAGAGAAGATCGGGCCGGGTGTGGTGACCAAACTGCATGTGTTCCCTCCGAAGACGAAGAACTGGCGCTACGGGCCGCTGCATGTCAAGGGCCGCGGTCCAAGAGATACCTATGGATAAGTGTGAACGATTCGGTGCCCCGTTTTTCGCCACCTGGGGTTTCTCCGACGCATTCCCTCTGGGAGGTTGAATCGTTCACACGCTGCCCGGATCAGGCCCCACACGCTCGGCCGCTACCAGGAATGTCTGCAGCAGCATGTAAAATAACCACGGTTAAGCAAGCTTTTTCCAAGGAGAGTCGTTCACGTGGCTGAGCAACAACCGAACTACGACGCGTCATCGATCACCATCCTCGAGGGGCTGGAGGCCGTCCGCAAGCGTCCCGGTATGTACATCGGTTCCACCGGCAGTCGCGGCCTACACCACCTCGTGTGGGAGGTCGTGGACAACTCCGTCGATGAGGCAATGGCAGGTCACGCGGACAAGGTCGAGGTCACGCTGCTTGCCGACGGCGGAGTTCAGGTCGTGGACAACGGCCGCGGCATCCCCGTGGAAATGCACCCGTCGGGCGCGCCGACAGTCCAGGTGGTCATGACCCAACTGCACGCCGGCGGCAAATTCGACTCCGAGTCTTATGCTGTTTCCGGTGGTCTCCACGGTGTGGGTATCTCTGTGGTGAATGCGCTGTCCACCCGCGTTGAAGCGGACATCAAGCGCGATGGCAAGCACTGGTACCAGAACTTCACCAACGCGATCCCGGACGACCTGGTCGAGGGCGATAACGCCCGCGGCACTGGAACGTCGATCCGGTTTTGGCCGGACGCGGAGATCTTCGAGACTGTCGAGTTCGACTACGACACCATTTCCCGCCGCCTGCAGGAAATGGCCTTCCTGAACAAGGGTCTGACCATCACCCTGAAGGACGAGCGCGTCTCCGATGAAGAGCTCGAGCTTGAGGCGATCGCCGAAGAAGGCGACACGGCTCAGGTTGTGGAGGGGGATTCGTTTGCGGATGAGGATGTCGTCGATAAGCACGAAGACGGCGACGTCGCTCCGACCTCGAAGAAGAAGCGCGAGAAGAAAGTCACCTACCACTACCCGAACGGGCTGGTGGATTACGTGAACTACCTCAACCGCACGAAGACGGCGATTCACCCGACCATCGTCGGTTTTGAGGCGAAGGGTACTGACCACGAGCTCGAGATTGCGATGCAGTGGAACGGCGGCTTCAAGGAGTCTGTCCACACCTTTGCCAACACGATCAACACGCACGAGGGCGGCACGCACGAGGAGGGCTTCCGCGCGGCACTGACCTCCCTGATGAACCGGTACGCGCGCGAGCACAAGCTGATCAAGGACAAGGACCCGAACCTCACCGGCGACGACTGTCGCGAGGGCCTGGCCGCCGTGATCTCTGTGCGCGTGGGCGACCCGCAGTTCGAGGGCCAGACCAAGACCAAGCTGGGCAACTCCGAAATCAAGGGCTTTGTGCAGCGTGCGGTGAACGAGCACCTCAACGACTGGTTCGATGCAAACCCGGCGGAGGCAAAAGTCATCATCAAAAAGGCCGTGTCTTCCTCTCAGGCTCGTGAGGCTGCGCGCAAGGCCCGTGAGTCGGTGCGCCGCAAGTCCGCAACCGATCTGGGCGGTTTGCCCGGCAAGCTCGCCGACTGCCGCTCGAAGGACCCGGTGGCCTCGGAGCTGTTCATTGTGGAGGGCGACTCCGCGGGCGGTTCGGCCAAGCAGGGCCGCGACTCGATGTACCAGGCCATTCTCCCTCTGCGCGGCAAGATTCTGAATGTGGAGAAGGCGCGCCTTGACCGCGTGCTGAGCAACAATGAGGTCCAGGCGATCATCACGGCGCTGGGCACGGGCATCAACGACGAATTCGACATCTCCAAGCTGCGCTACCACAAGATCGTGCTCATGGCCGACGCCGATGTGGACGGCCAGCACATTGCGACGTTGCTGCTCACGCTGCTCTACCGCCTCATGCCGGAGCTCATCGGCGATGGCCACGTGTTTTTGGCCAACCCGCCGCTGTACAAGCTGAAGTGGCATAAGGGCGAGCCGGGTTACGCCTACTCCGATGCGGAGCGCGACGCTGAGCTGGAAGAGGGCCTCAACGAGGGCCGCAAGATCAACACCGACGACGGTATTCAGCGCTACAAGGGTCTCGGCGAGATGAACCCGGGCGAGCTGTGGGAGACCACCCTCGATCCGGAGAACCGCATCTTGCGCCGCGTCGAGCTTGAGGATGCCCAGCGCGCCGACGAACTCTTCTCTATCCTCATGGGCGATGATGTCGCTGCCCGCCGGTCCTTCATTACCCGCAAGGCGAAGGACGTGCGCTTTCTCGACGTTTAGGAGGTTTTCCCCTCAAACTTGGGCGCTCTCCCCGCCAGTGCTGGCACAATAGCCTGCATGACGTCCGTGGATGAGCATTACACCTTGTCGTACCTGCCGGATCACTCTGTGAGCACGGTTTATTGTTTCGAGCCGAAAGAGCCGCGCGCCGGCGCGCCGCTGGTGATGATGTGGCCCGGGTTCGGCATGGGTGCGCGGTATTACCGTCCGTTGGCGAAGGAACTGGCGTCGCGCGGGTACTACGTGGCTATCGGTGAGTTGCGCGGCCAGGGCACGAACACCACGAAAGCGATGCCGGATAACCAGTGGGGCTACCACAACTTGGCATCGGAGGATTACCCGGAGGGCATCAAGGCGGCGAAGAAGGAGCTCTCGCTTCAGCCCAACCATCCCACTTATCTGCTGACACACTCCATGGGCGGCCAGGTGGGCTCGATGTTCCTGGCACGGCCGGAGGCTAAAGAGCTCAACGTCCAGGGTCTGATGGGAGTCGGTTCCGGCAGCCCCTACCACCGCGGTTTCACCGGGAAGGACCACGTGCGCGCTCTGCTTGGCGGGCAGATGATGGGCCAGGTGGCCAAGCTGCGCGGCGTGTGGCCGGGCGGCGCATTAGACATCGCCGGCTATGGTCGCCAGTCGGGTCGGCATGTGTACGAGTGGTCGCGCTTTAGCCGCATGAACACTATCGCGGATCTTCAGGGTCAGGACATCAACTACGCCGAGGAAATCAAGAACGTCCGCGTCCCGGTGCTGCTGACCCGGTTTGCGAACGATTCCGAGTGCACCCTTGAATCCTGCGAGTACCTTCTCGAGCACCTAGAGAAAGCACCACGTAAGGCCGAGGAGCTTCCCGGCCGACTGGGCCACAACCGCTGGGCTCGTGAGCCGAGAATCGTGGCGGACCGTTTCGAGGAGTTCGTCGCGCAGCAAATCTAGTCCCACGAAACCCCGTCGCTGAAGGCAGTTACCGTCCCGATACCGCCTGAGGTTTTAGCCGAAAAACTGGTGAATGCTTAAGCCCGTTCTAAGCTTCACCCGGTTCCGTAGCGTCACCTGTTTATACACGTAAACCGAGCTAGTAGTTACGTACCGATTGTGCAAAAGTATCGTCTGGATCCTCCGGTTCCTCAGGTTCTTCCGACCGGGGCAGCTCCGGTTCCAGCGCGGGCACGGTCCCTGCGCCGGAGGCTGAGCCAGCAGCGCCCGGCTCCGAGTAACCGAAGATAACGCTAAGGCGGTCACCCTTTTCGGTGGCCGCCTTTCGCCTTCCCTGGGGATGTTTTCAACGATTCTCCCTCGGCGGTCACTCCCGGCTGGTATAAAAAGAGACACGTGACACGGGGTGCCCTCTGGGGGCTGAGATAAGACCCGTTGAACCTGATCCAGTTTGGACTGGCGGAGGGAATGTCACGGGGACGCTCCTGCGCACCAGTGCGCGTGCACCCGTGGGCCTTTCGCCAGGAGGAAAGAAACGCCCGAGGACAATGAAGATCTCCAAAAAGCTCGCAGTGTTCATGGCTGCGTTGGCGGGAGTGTTCATGCTCACCGCATGCGCGGACAGTGCAGACCAGGCAGGCGGTGGTGCCGGCGGCGCTGGCGGCGACAAGATCCGCATCGCGCTGGACTGGACGCCGAACACGAACCACACTGGCCTGTACGTGGCCATCAACAAGGGCTACTTCAAAGACGCCGGTTTGGATGTGGAGGTTCTGCCGTACAACGACTCCAACCCGGATCTCATGGTCGATGCCGGGCAGGCGGAGTTCGGCGTGAGCTTCCAGGACACCGCTACGATCACTATGGCTGCTGGGGCAGACGTGCGCTCGGTCCTCGCGGTCCAGCAGACCTGGTCCACTGAGGTCTCCGTTTTGGCGGACCGCGACGAGATCAAGAGCCCGGCTGACCTGGACGGCCTGACCTACGGCGGCTTCGCTAACCCGTCGGAGGAAGCCACCATGCGCGGCGTCATCCAGGCCGCCGGCGGCAAGGGCGACATCGAGACCGTCACCCTGGGCACCAGCGCGTATGAGGCGCTGTACAACGGCGACGTGGACTTTACCGTCCCCTTCGTCGCCTGGGAGGGCATTGAGGCCGCAGATCGCGGCGTCGAGCTGAAGAACTTCGCCTACACCGACTACGGCTTCCCGGACTGCTACAACGTGATCATCCTGGGCAACGGCACCTGGCTGGAGAAGAACCCGGAGCAGGCGAAGAAGTTCGTCCAGGCACTCCAGCGCGGCTACCAAGACTCGGTCGATGACCCGGATGCTGCAGCCCAGATCCTGCACGAGGAGAACTCGGACCTGCTGACGGACGTGGACTTCCTCAAGCGCAGCCAGCGCATGCTCGCCGAGAAGTACATGCTCGATGAGGGCGGCAAGTTCGGCCGCCAAACCGAGGAGCACTGGGCTGAGCTGGGCACGTTCCTGGGGGAGCAGGGCCTGCTTGTGGATGCCAACAACAAGCCGCTGACCGAGGACCCGGACTGGTCGACCTACTTCACCAATGAATACCTCGCGGATTAGCGTCGTCACGCCGGTCGTCTTCCTCACCGCCCTCATTGCGGTGTGGGAGGCTGCCGTGCGCCTGACCGGGGTCCGCCCGCAGATCCTCCCGGCGCCCAGCCGGGTGGTCACCGCCGGGTGGGAGCAGCGCGAGGTCATTGCCGGCCACGCCGCGTCCACGCTGGGCGTCACGCTCGCTGGCTTCGCGCTGTCTATGGTGTGCGCGTGGTTCATTGCCATCGCGGTGGACTTCTCGCCCACACTCAAGCGCGGCCTCATCCCGCTGCTGGTGGCCTCGCAGACGATCCCCGTGATCGCCATCGCTCCGCTGATGATCATTTGGTTCGGCTTCGGCATGCTGCCGAAGATGCTCGTGGTCGCTCTGGTCACGTTCTTCCCGGTGGCCATCGGGCTGATCGAGGGTTTTGACCGCACTGACCGCGAAGCGTCGAACCTGTTGCGTTCCATGGGGGCCAGCCGCTGGCAGGAATTCAGTTTGGTGAGGTTGCCGTCGGCTCTCCCGTCGTTCTTCACGTCCTTACGCATTGGCATCACCTACGCCGTGACGGGCGCGATTTTCGCTGAGTACGTTGGTGCGCGCCAGGGCTTGGGCATTTACATGAGCGTGCAGAAGAACGCGTTCCGGACGGACCTCGTGCTCGCGGCGGTGGCCGTGACGGCGGTGCTCAGCATCGCGCTGTACCTTTCCACGTACCTCATTGAGCGTGCCGTCATTCCGTGGCACGCGGCCGAAAGGAGGGCGCGCCGTGGCTGAAACACCCCGCCTCTCACTCCAGTCCGTCAGCCGCACATTCGGGGCGTTGCACGTGCTTGACGGTGTCTCCTTCGACGTCGCGCCGGGGGAGTTCGTCTCCCTCGTCGGGCCATCGGGCGCGGGCAAATCAACGCTGTTCAACATCATCGCAGGCCTCGACGCGCCCGGCGCAGGCACAGTGCTTTTCGACGGCACCCCCGCCGCCGGCCGCCGCGACCTCACCGCCTACATGCCCCAAAAGGACTTGCTCTTCCCATGGCGCAGCATCTTGGCGAACGCGGCACTCGGGTTGGAAGTCCAAGGCGTGCCGCGGAAGGAAGCGCGCGCCCGGGCCCGCGCATGGTTCCCCCGCTTCGGCCTGGACGGTTTCGAGGACTCGTTGCCCTTCGAGTTGTCCGGCGGCATGCGCCAACGTGCCGCGCTGCTGCGCACGGTGGTGCAGGAGCGCAGCACCCTGCTTCTTGATGAGCCGTTCGGCGCCCTCGACTACCTCACCCGTCAAGAACTCCAAACGTGGATGCAGCAGGTGTGGGCCGACAACTCGTGGACGGCGCTGCTGATCACCCACGACGTGCGCGAGGCCGTCATGCTGTCTGACCGCGTGGTCGTGTTCAGCCCGCGGCCGGCCACGGTGCGCGAGATCGTGGAGATCGACTTGCCTCGCCCCCGCGGGATCGATGTGCTCGCATCCCCGGAGTTCGGTGAATACGAACGGCAGATCCTGTCGCTGCTTTAACTTTCTTTGATTCCGTGGGCTGACCCCACGGAATCGAGCGCCTGCTGCCAAAAGTCGCGCTCGAGGCGCGATGCGGTGCGGAAGATGTCCAGCAGGCGCTCAAACCGCGGTGTCCCCACGAGGTCCTCGGCGGGCATCTCGGCAAGCCGGTCCAGCGTCTCGATGGATGCCTGGCCCATGCCTTGGAAGTCCTCGGCGGCGTAGGTGGTGATCCAGTCGCTGTACGGGTGATCCTTGCGGCCCTCCAGGCGCGGGGCAAGGTATGTGCCGATCTCGGCGTACCCGATCTGGCACGGAGCCAACGCAATCTGCAGCTCCAGCACGTCACCGGCCAGACCCGTGTCGATCACGTAGCGGGTGTAAGCCACGGTGCCCATCTTCTCCGGGGCGCGGTCGAGCTCGTCTTCGGAAATGCCCCACTCGGCGGTGAGCTTCCGGTGCAGCTTCGTCTCGTCGATAATGCCGGACATCGCGGTGCTCACGGCTTCAATCTCCGACAGACGACGGCTCTTGAACGCGGCCAGGGCATGCGCCCGGGCGAAGTGCACGAGGAAGAGGTAATCCTGCACGAGGTAGTCTTGGAAAGCTTCGAGGGGCAGTGTGCCGTCGCCAAGCTTTTCCACGAACTCGTGCTTCGTGTATTCCTCCCACTCCGGCGCGCGGGACTTCAGTTCTTCATACAGCGTGGTCATGGTTGCTCCTAGTTAGTGTTGATCGGCTCGGCGTAGGCGGCGTCGAAGAAGTCGAGCTCAAGTGCCACCGCGCGGCCGAAGAAGTCGCTGAGAACCTGGCGGGTCTCCTCGTCCTTCTCGCCGAGGCGGTCGACCTCGCTACGCAGGAACTCCACCAGGGTGTGGAATTCGGGGTAGTCGTGCAGCTCAATCCACTCGTTGTGGACGAAGCTCTCCGGGCGATCCTCCGGGGCCTTGACGGCCCAGTCGAGGTAGAGCCACTCGGCGACGACCAGCACACCGAGCGCCGCCGCGTAGGAGCGCGTCTCCGCCGCCTCACGCATCAGGCCGGTGAAGCCTGCCGTGGCGTCCGAGTCCGGGATCTCCTTGCGCTGCTGCTCGCTCACGCCCAGCTCGTCGAAAGAGCGCAGGAAGTAGGTGTTCTCATCGCCTGCGACCTCGCCGATGAACTGGGCCAAGCGCAGGCGCGGCGCCAGATCGTCCGCAGTGGACATAGCCGCGCCGAGCAACTGCAGGAAGCTGTCCACGAACCGGTAGTCCTGGACCAAGTAGGAGGCCATGACGCCGGGGTCAATGGTGCCGTCGAAAAGCTCCTGCACAAAGCGGTGATTGACTGCTGCATCCCACGTTTCTCGGTGGGTGTTGCGCAGCTCGTCGGTAAATCGTGCATCAGTCATAAGGACATTCCTCCGCGAATTCGAATTCGATCAGGTTCAGCGGGTGTGATCTCAGCCGGACTAGTTGCCCGGCACCCCGTGTCGTATGAGTCCACGCTACCGGAAACGCGGACTCCCCGCGGCGCCGTTTTCACGGCCTCCGCGGGGAGTCGGTACAGGTTCAAGTTGCAGTCCTTCCGCCACAGCGCCTCGTAATCACATCAGTCACTGCAACCACAACGGTTCACAACTTTAACATCAGTGGGGGAGGGGCGCCACTTTCCGCGTTGAAAAGTTTCTCAGCGGCCTAAAACTGCAGGTTTTTGGTGAAATCCTGGATAGCCTGCTGCACCTGCGGCAGCTTGAGAATGGCCCCGGCAAGGACAGCCAGTGCCGCGAAACCCAGCCCGACCGAGATCGGCGCGAAGCCGGTGTACGCGCTGCCGAGCGGTGGTTCTTTCGGCGTTTCCCAGCCATCCGGGATCTTGTCGGCGTTGTCCTTTTGCGAGGATGCTGAGCTGAACGCCTGCAGCGCCGATCCGCTGCCACTGGAATCAGCCGCCTGAGCAGCCGGAACCGAGAGCAGCGACGCCGACAACGCAGCCGCAGCGAAAGCAGTGGTGAGCTTCTTCATAGTTAGCTCTTGGCGTGGCGTTCAACGATGTCGCCGAACTCAGGCAAAACCGGGGCCACGATCTTGCCCACCTTGCCGCGTAGCGACGAATACACCTTCCCCACAGCCGCCGGCGCCCGATCCGCGAACGAATCGCCGATTTTCAGCACCGAATCGGTGACCTCGTCCTCATTGGCGGCGAGGTAGGCGCCGAACGAGTCCTTGTCACCGCCGGACTGGTACTTGTCCCAGTGCGGAGTCAGCTCCTCGACGATGTTGGGCAGGAGCTGGTTGATGCCTTTGCGGAGGGCGTCGTCGTCGACACGCGTGGCAGCGCCAACCGCTCCCTTGATTGCCATGCCAGTCACACCGGACTGGTTGGACACAGTTTCGTTGGCCAGATTGGTCAGGTCGCCCACGACAGCGTCGCGGGTGGGGTCGTTGAGAATTGCTTTCAAGTCACTCATGCCAGCTATCGTATGCAGAACTGCACAGCTCGCGCACAGCAAGGGTCGAGGTGGGGTCTTGCTGGCGTGCGTGAGTTTAGAACGGCAGGCGGAATCCGCCGTTGTTCTGCATGAACGCGAAGATGGCCGCGCCGGCGGCACCCAGCAGCGCCAAGGCACCGAGCAGGATTCCGGCACCCGATGAGCCGTTGCCAAGGGTTGGGCCGGTCTGATTCGGGGTAGTCCGGCTGGACTCACCGACGGTGAACCTGATCTGGGACGCCTTCTTCGAATTATCAGGGAAAGTGGCCATCACCGAAAATTTCACCCTTGCGCCCCGGCCGGAGTTGGCGGGAGCCTTGGCGGTCACCACGCCAGTGCTGCGATCCACCGAGGCAGTCCAGCCGCTAGGGACCTCCCCCAATGCGAAGGTGGTGCCGGCAGGAACGTTCTTCTTGGTTGGAGCAGCGCTACCAGCCTTGTTGGCCGGGATTGTCACGGTCGGGTACGTGATCGTGGCGTTGTCTCGCTGCCACTGTCCCTGCTCGGAGATGGTGAAGTACAGCGTCTCCAGCTGGGTATTGCCGTTCGGGAACCAGACTTCGACGGCTACGGTGAACCGACCCGGCAGAAGATTGCCCTTCGGCTTAACGGTCACGTCGCCCTTGTGATTTATAGTCGCTTCCACGGTGTTGCGAAGCTGCGGGTTCAGGTCGTGGCGGATCTTGAAACTCGTGCCTGCAGGCAGGGACGCGGTCTGGCGGGCGGTGGCTGTCTCATTGCCGCGCATGGTCACCGATTCCCACACCGCTTTGTGCTCGTTCAGCTTTTGCTGCGCAGTGACCGTGGCTTGGTAAAACCCAACGTGGCGGCCTGCGCGCGTTTTCACGGTCACGGGGAACTCGATCCGCTTCTGGGAATTGTTCTCCTTGTTCACCGGTGCCTTAACGGTGACGACACCTGCCGAGTCAACGGAAAATTTAAAGCCTGCATACTCAGGCTGCACGGAGAACTGGTAATCACCCTCGGGGGTGCCCTGCGGGACAATGCGCACTTCGCCGCCGAAGCCTGTCTCGGCATCGGGCCAGGTCAGGCCTCCAACGGGTGCTTTTCCCGCAGTGGTCTGGGCGGTGGCAATCGGGGCGGTGGGTGCGCTAATGCCTGCACCGACGAGCGCGGTAGCGCTAACCAGCGCGATGGCCCGCATTGTGATCTTCATGGTTGTGGTCTCCAGGCAGTCTGATTCTTATACTTAAAATTGACTGCCAGAAGAGTAGCAAAACGTCATGAAATAGTTTCAGCCCAACGTACATAGACATCCCGGGCGGTCGACGCGAAAGCGCTATTGTCCCCACGCAGCGGCTCAAGCTTGACGACGCCCCGAGCCAAAGCCTCACCCGCCGCCACCGGCGAGTCGAAAACCGGGATGCCCTCGATCCGAGCACCGGGGATCGCGGCCGCAGCGCACAGGGCGGAGTAGCTGCGGATGGCGCCGCCGTGGTGGGCGCAGAACTCGTCAGCGATGATGAGCAGTTGTTCAGGCGTGAGCGGTTTCATGAGCGGTTCAAGGGTGCTGCGGTTTCAGGTCGCTGCGGAAAAGTTTACAAACTGGATTTCTGTCTGGAACTGTTGGTGCAGGTCAGAGCGTTTCGTTGGTCTAGATCGACGACAAGCTTGTCGAGTAATCCGCACGACGCCTCCGGCGAGTCTTCTATCGGTTAGTTCTGGCGTCCGGTCCCGGTTTTATGGCCTTCGAGGGGCCTTGCCAAACCCGCTCCTGCAATCGAGTTTGTCATCGTTTGCAGGAGGCCCGGCGGCGAAGGGTTTAGGAGCGGAAAGCAGGGCCCGGCGGCCAGGGGAGGGCAGGGCCGGCGGGCGAGGGGCGAGCGAAGGCCCACCCCGAGACGCACCTCTACCCCTCACCTGGCCGGGCGCGACGGATCCGGGCTTCCATCCCGGTGTATCCGGGGATGGTGTCGCGGGCGAGCTGGGTGACGGTGGCGTCGTCAAGCATGCGAGCTGCTGCGATGGCGACCGCTCTTTTGACTGCTTCCTGTTTTGAGCACCCCCATGCGGAGGCGAGCACAGTGAGCGCGCGGTCTTCCTCGGTGGACAGTCTGAGCGTCATTGCCATGCGTGAATGGTATCAAACTGATACCGCACGCCATCTCGGGAATGGCCTCAGTGGTGCGTAGACTGACCACTGACATGTCCAGAGATAGAAAGGTCTCACATTGAGTGACGACACTTTGAGCGGTGACACCTACGACCGCATTCTCCCCATCGATATCAATGAGGAGATGCAGACCAGCTACATCGATTACGCGATGAGCGTGATCGTCGGCCGCGCGCTGCCTGATGTGCGCGACGGCATGAAGCCGGTGCACCGCCGCATTATTTACGCGATGTATGACTCGGGGTACCGTCCGGAGCGCAGCTACGTGAAGTCCGCGCGCCCGGTGTCGGACACGATGGGTCAGTTCCACCCGCACGGTGACTCCGCGATTTATGACACGCTTGTGCGCCTCGCGCAGCCGTGGGTCATGCGGTATCCGCTTGTTGACGGCCAAGGTAACTTCGGCTCCCGCGGCAACGACGGCCCGGCGGCCATGCGTTATACCGAGTGCAAGATGACGCCGCTGGCGATGGAAATGGTCCGCGATATCCGTGAGAACGCGGTCGATTTCTCCCCGAACTACGACGGCAAGGCTCAGGAGCCGGACGTTTTGCCGTCGCGTGTGCCGAACCTGCTGCTCAACGGCTCGTCCGGTATCGCCGTTGGTATGGCCACGAACATCCCGCCGCACAACCTCGGTGAGCTGGCGGAGGCCATTTACTGGATCCTGGACAACCACGACGCGGACGAGAAGACCACCCTCGACGCCTGCATGGAGCGTGTGAAGGGCCCGGACTTCCCGACGGCCGGCATGATCGTCGGCGACTCCGGCATCCGCGACGCGTACACCACCGGCCGCGGCTCGATCCGCATGCGCGGTGTGACCGAGATTGAAGAGGTGGGCACGCGCCAGGTCATCGTGATCACGGAGCTGCCGTACAACGTCAACCCGGACAACTTCATCTCCGGCATCGCCGAGCAGGTCGCTGCGGGCAAGATGACCGGCATCTCGAAGATCGAGGACGAGTCCTCTGACCGCGTGGGCATGCGTATCGTGGTCACGCTCAAGCGCGATGCGGTACCGCGCGTGGTGCTGAATAACCTGTACAAGCACTCGCCGCTGGAGACGAACTTCAGCGCCAACATGCTCTCGCTTGTCGACGGCGTACCCCGCACCCTTCGCCTGGACCAGATGCTGCGCTACTACGTGGCGCACCAGATCGAGGTCATTGTTAGGCGCACCCAGTTCCGCCTCGACGAGGCCGAAAAGCGCGCCCACATCCTGCGCGGCCTGGTCAAGGCGCTGGACATGCTCGACGAGGTCATCGCGCTGATCCGCCGTTCCCCGACGGTCGACGAAGCGCGCGAAGGCCTGATGTCGCTTCTCGACGTCGACGAGGTCCAGGCCGACGCCATCCTGGCGATGCAGCTGCGCCGTCTGGCAGCCCTCGAGCGCCAGAAGATTGTCGACGATCTCGCTGCCATCGAGGCCGAGATTGCTGACTACAAGGACATCCTGGCCAAGCCGGAGCGCCAGCGTGCGATTGTGGCTGACGAGCTGCGCGAGGTCGTCGATAAGCACGGCGATGAACGCCGCACCAAACTCGTCGCCGCTACCGGCGACGTGACCGAGGAAGACCTCATTGCCCGTGAGAACGTCGTGGTCACCATCACTGCGACCGGCTACGCCAAGCGCACCAAGGTGGACGCCTACAAGTCGCAGAAGCGCGGCGGCAAGGGCGTGCGCGGTGCCGAGCTGAAGCAGGACGACGTGGTGAAGAACTTCTTCGTCTGCTCCACGCACGACTGGATCCTCTTTTTCACCAACTTCGGCCGCGTCTACCGGTTGAAGGCCTACGAGCTGCCGGAGGCGGGCCGCGCCGCCCGCGGCCAGCACGTGGCCAACCTGCTGGAATTCCAGCCGGAGGAGAAGATCGCCCAGGTCATCCAGATCCAGACCTACCAGGACGCCCCGTACCTGGTGCTGGCTACCCGCGACGGCCGCGTGAAGAAGTCCCGCCTGACCGATTACGAGTCCGCTCGTTCCGCCGGCTTGATCGCCATCAACCTCAACGAGGGCGACACCCTGATCGGCGCGTCCTTGGTGGGCGATGACGACGACATTCTGCTCGTCTCCGAGCAGGGCCAGTCCATCCGCTTCACCGCCGACGACGAGCAGCTGCGCCCGATGGGCCGCGCCACCGCCGGTGTGAAGGGGATGCGCTTCCGCGGCGACGACCAGCTGTTGGCCATGACCACCGTGTCCGACGGCCAGTACCTGCTGGTGGCCACCTCCGGCGGCTACGGCAAGCGCACCCCGATCGCGGAGTACAACCCGCAGGGCCGTGGCGGCATGGGCGTGATGACGTTCAAGTACACCCCGAAGCGCGGCAAGCTCATCGGTGCCCTGGCAGTGGAGGAGGATGACCAGATCTTCGCCATCACGTCAGCTGGTGGGGTGATTCGTACGGAGGTGAACCAGATTCGGCCGTCGTCACGCGCGACGATGGGAGTGCGCCTGGTGGACCTCGGTGACGACGTTGAGCTGCTTGCTATCGACGTCAACGTCGAGGACGAAGGCGAGCAGGAAGCCACCGCAGTGGCCAAGGGTGAGAAGACCCTCGAGGAGGTCTCTGACACCGTCTCCAGCGCCGCCTCCACCGAAGTCTCCGGCACGGCGGTGAACGTGAACTCCGTGGAGACCGACGAGGTCGGGGAGTCGCACGACTACGAGGATGACTCTGAGGACGACTCTGAGGGTGAGGAGTAGGCCATGGCCGCACGCAACGTGACCCTCACCCGGATTCGGCCGGGCAGCGCCTTCAAGATCGGCATCCTGCTGTCGCTGATCGGCTTCGCAGCATGGCTGCTCGCCGTGACGGTCCTGTACTTCGTCATCGATGCAGCAGGTGTCGTGGACTCGATGAACTCGCTGATCGGCGGCGTCGGCGGCGAGACCGCGATCGATTTCCCGCTCGTGCTGGCCCTGGCCGGTCTGAGCGGGGCGACCGGTGTCGTCTTCGTCGCTCTCATGGCTCCGCTGACCGCGTTCATCTACAATGCGTTGGCAGACCTTGTTGGTGGCCTAGCCATCGAACTAACCGACCAGCAATAGGGCATGTGACCAGGCGATTTGGTTCTATCAAAGCGTCTGGGTAATGTTCTAGAAGTTCCGAGCGGGGCCTATAGCTCAGTCGGTTAGAGCGCATCGCTGATAACGATGAGGTCGCAAGTTCGATTCTTGCTAGGCCCACAAGTTCGGAACAAAGGGGCATTAGCTCAATTGGTAGAGCGCCTCCCTTGCAAGGAGGAGGTCAGGAGTTCGATTCTCCTATGCTCCACAGCCCAGACCCTCTAGCTTCGGCTAGGGGGTCTTCTTGCTGTGTGCGACGTCCGTAGGAGAAAGGCGGGTTAAACGACAAAATGTGTGTCTGGCTCGGCGTGTCGTGGGGGTTAGATCTGGCCTTTTTGGATGCCGAGCTCCGGGTCTCAAACTCATAAATCGAAGTGCGAAACTGCTAACTCCTGGCGGAGGGATACGTGGTCATGGTCGGGGGTCAGGGGAGAAAGGCCACGGTCTACAGCCGCGCTTAGAGGTTGGAATCTAAGAGTCAATGAAACTATGAAATGAATGGCTGAAATTCGCACTTTCATTCGCAGTTTGACACTTTGATTCTCAGTCTGATGCAAAGTGGGAATCTCAGAGACATGAACTAGACCCTTATCGTTCTTCCGGCCTGCAGTTACATCCGCGGTCCACGGGGATCATCAACCTGCCCAAAGTCGCCCGCGCGGTTTTTGGTGGCTTGGCATTCGGTGCCGGTAGTTCTAGAGGGTTGGCATTTCCCAGCTAGTCACCGCCTGAACTAGTCGGTTCGTCGCTGCATCCGGCATACGTTTGAGCATCCAGTTGCGCGCTGCCGCTATGCGAGCACCGCCGGTGTGCACAGAGCGCCCAACAAGCCTGGATTGACGCGCAATCTGCTGGCTTCGGCGCAGACGGTGCTCGTCGTAAGCGCTCAAATCCACAGTGCCCTTCTGGAGAAGCCCGGCAAGAACTGCAGCATCTTCTAGGCCCTGGCACGCGCCCTGACCGAGGTTCGGGGTCATGGCGTGGGCCGCATCGCCCACCAACACCACCTTGCCGGAGTGGTAACTCGGCAGGGGAGACGCCAACTCCTGGATGGGCAGGTACTGGATCGACTCATCCGGCGTTGAGCGAAGCAAAGCAGGAATGGGCTCATGCCACTGACCGAAGGCGTCCCTCAACTGGCTCAGGCCGGTCTCGCCGGGTTGAGCTTCCGGGCCGGTGCGGACAGCGAACCAGTAGACGCGGCCGTCGTGAAGCGGAACGGCGCCGAATCGAGCGCCTGCGCCCCAGGTTTCGAAGCCGGCGTCGAGTACCGGGCCCTCGGTGATTGCCCGCCACGCGCTGTAGCCTGCGTAACTGATTTCTGGGCCGTCAAAGCAGCTGCGGCGCACCGCGCTGCGGATCCCGTCTGCACCGACGACCACGTCGAACTGTTCCACCGCGCCGTTGGCGAAGGTGACAACGCCGGAGCTAGCGTCAACGGCCAAAGCCTCGGCGGAGGTGTGAATGCGCGCCTCAGGGATGTCGTCGATAAGCAGCGCGTGGAGCTCGGAGCGACCGAGCGCGAGTGAAGCTTTGGTGACCTCAGCTGGGATATGCGTCAGCCAATTCCCCTGGGGGTTGCGAATTCCACCCCGTAGAGGGACTTGGTTCTGTTGCAGCTCACGGAAGCGAGCGCCGATGCCTAAAGCATCGAGGGCGGCCAGACCGTTCGGGGCGAGGGTGATACCGGATCCACCGCCGCGCACCTGTGAATGACTCTCGTGAATCTGCACGTCCATGCCGTTGCGGTGAAGTGCCGCGCCCAGTGCAAGACCCGAAATGCCAGCGCCGATGATGCCTACTCTCATGGCCTCGAGCTTACTGGCCAGCGTGAACGGCTCCCCAGCCTGACTATCTCGCGTCAGGCACTGACCCGTCGACGAACACGAAGCGGGCATCGCTCATCTCCTCCAGGGCGGCGCGTACACCCGCGGCGGTTCCGGACTCGGGGTGGTTCATATGGGCCAGCACAATCGCGCCGTCAGGCGCGTCCTGGATGCGGGCGGCGACCTGACTTGCGGAAGCTTTGGCTCCGTCATCACCATTGACTGAGAACCCGGCGATGCTCACGCCGAGGTCGCGGGCAATCTGCACGGCGACATCGTCGTAGTGGGCAGTTCCGGAACGGAACCAGGTCGAATCGGCACCGAAAGAACGCAGCAACTCGCGGTTGACTTCGATCTCGTCAATAACCTCGGCGGGAGAGCTCGTACCGGCGATGCCGTAGGCGGATTGGCCATTCACCGACAAGGGTGCGTGGAGGGTGCCGTGGTTTTCGAGGCGGAAGAGGGGGTCGCTGTGAAGCGTGCGCGTCATGTCAGGGTTCTCCTCGATCCAGCGGTGGTTGAGGAAGAGCGTCGCGGGAACGCTGAACTCCCGAAGCGTATCGACGAGCGCCTCATCTACCCCCATCCCCGTCGGGCCGCCGCACGCGTCAAAGGTCAGGGCGATCGTGTGCGCGCCGGGCGTGGTGGGGACAGTGTCGGTGATGCCGTCCATGTGCAGATCGAACGTAGTGGGGGTAAGGGTCGCGTAGGTCTCAGCCGACGGCGGGGCAGTGGTGCTCGGTGTCGTGCTGGTCGGGGTGACTGCGGTGGTGCGCGTGCCGCTGGCCTGCGTGTTCCCCTCCAGATTGGCGCACCCGCCGAGCACGGCGGCACCGGCGGCGATGAGAGTGCCGGTGAGGAATTGTGCGCGACTGAACTGCTGATCCATTCCGCTTATCGTCATGGGCCGGCGGGCGGTGCGCAACAATGGCCTCCGAATTGTCCCCATCTGGGGGACGCGGCGGCGACGGGGAAGCGCGTTGACTACCAGGTATGCGTAGTTCAACGTTCATGTCTTTCAAGATCACCCCCGCGATGTGGCTGTTCGCCGCCGTGTATGTCGCCTGGGGAGTGCGGGGTTTCTTCATTCGTTTCGACGCGCCCGTGGCGATAGCGGCCAACGCCGTGCTCGCTGCCGTTGGCGTGTGGGCATTCCGGGGCGTCCTCCTGGACCATGCGCTCGGCTTGGCAGAGAATCTCCGCCAGCCTCTGCGCGTTCTCGGTGTGCTGGGCTTGTTCTTTGGGTGTCTGATTGCCGGAAGCGTCATCTTCAGTATCGCTATCAACCTGACGGGGTTGGCGGATTATGAATTGGAGAATGATGTGGCGGTGGGGGAGATCGTCGTCAAGCAATCGGCGTTGGTGAGCGTTGCGTGGATGGCTGTGCTCGGCCCGGCCGGGGAGGAGCTGTTCTTCCGCGGGTTCCTCATCCGGTTTCTCGGGCAATGGTTCGCGCCGGGATGGGCGATCGTCGCGTCGGCGTTCATCTTCGGGCTGGTGCACGCCAGCGGTGTCAGCGCGGCGGAGATGATCTTCGTCCTGCCGCACATTTTCGCAGGCCTCGGCTTCGGGCTGGTGACGTGGAAGGGTGGTATCGTGCTGTCATTCCTGCTGCATGCGGCGGTGAATACTCTGTCGCTGCTCCCGATGCTGATCCCATGATGCGAACACGTCTGACGTTTCTCACCGACATTGCGGTCCCATGCTTGATTATGGCGCTGCTGTGGATCCCGCGGCCGGAGCACGTCGCGTCCACGGCTGATGCGGCCACCGGCGCGGTCTTGTGCGTTCTCGCGGTTGCCGCTACGGCGTTGAGCAGGCGGTTTCCCGTTGTCATGCCGGTGGAGCTGCTCGTTACGACCATCGCGGGGTGGGCTCTGGAGCTGATCCGGGATCCGTTCATCGCATTGGTCGTGGAGCCCGAGACCGTGCGAACGTACCTCAAGCGCATCTTTGCCAAAACGGGGATGACGAACCGGACAATGCTGGCCGTCGCCGCCATTGAGGCGGGACTGGCGGCGCCAGGCCGTTAGGTGCGGCGTTTGGGCAGCGCGCCATGAGGACCTCACTGGCTGGCTTGCACCGGAAGGAGTGGCGTGCAGGTTATCGGCGTAGCTGAGGGTGCGTCGCGTCGACAGTGTTGGCCGCTTTCGATGTAGCTGTCCGCAGACTGTTTCTTAGTTTATCTTTACGTTATACTCATGAAACGATTTTGCAATCATTCCAGAGCGGATCTTGAGGCGGTCTACGGAACATGGATTCACGCACTAGCGGTTTCGCACGATTCACCCAGTTTCTTCAGGCACTTTTCCCGCAACGCAACGCTCGTAACGCGTCGCTCGCAACCTGCGTGATCACAGCGCTGACGGCTTCCTTCTTGGTGGCTCCGCAGGCACAGGCGGAAGATACGACGACCTACCGCGGTACGAACGGTATTGGCATTGTCACCAAGCATGTCGACGACGCGACATCAGTAAGCGAGGTCGAAGAGTCCTTCCGGACCGCCAAGGAGATGGGTGTTGAGTGGACCCGTGTTGGCGCTCCGTGGTACCACATCGAGCGCGAACGAGGTCACTACAACTGGAAGTTCCTCGACCAGACCGTTGAGATCGCTAAAAAGTACGACATCAAGGTCATGATGCAGGTCTCCACCGCACCTCAGTGGGCGACCAGCGTTGGAGACATGTCCGAGGCAGAAAAGAACTCGCTCGACCACTACAAGGACACCTACGCGCCGAAGCCCGAGTACTACAACGATTACGGGCGGTACTTCGCTGACGTGGTCAATCGCTACTCTGCCCACGGAATCGTGGACTACGAAGTGTGGAACGAGCCGTCGATGCAGGGCTTCTGGAGGGAATCCTCCGAGGACCCGAACCCGAGCCCGGAAAGCTACACCAAGCTTCTTCAGGCGACCTACCCGAAGGCGCACGCTGCTAACCCGAACGTGAACGTCATCGCTGGTGGCCAGGTTGTGCTTCCCACCTACGATGATGGCACCGTCGTCAACGGTGTGGAGTATCTCGAGCGGATGTATGACGCTGGTGCCAAGGGTAACTTCGACTCCTTGGCCCACCACCCCTACGGCATCGGTGCAGAGTACTGGGAATACAACGGCTGGGCCTACATGTTCGATGAGCCGAAGACGAAACGCTCCCCAGGCAAGTCCCTCCACTCCGTGATGTCCGCTCACGGTGACGGCCACAAGGAAATCTGGTTGACCGAGACCGGCCAGGACACCCTCAACGCCAACGAGCAGGTGCAGGCGGAGACCTACCAGGACTACATGGAGGCCTGGAACGAAACCCCCAACCTCGGGCCGATCATCTTCTACCAGCTCCACGACCGCAAGCCCTACGGATCCAATGATAAGGAAGACTACTTCGGTGTTCTCCGCGCCGATGGTTCGTGGAAGCCGGCTGCTCACACCATTAAGAACTTCACCGGCGGCGGTGACGCCACGCCGGTCGAATCCGGAGCCGTGCCGCCGGCTAACGACGACGTTGAGGTGGACTCCGGCGCACCCCTGCCGCAGACTGAAGATGACATCGAGGTGGACTCCGGCGCATCCCTCCCTGCAGAAGAATCCGAGCCCACCGAGTCCTCTGAATCGTCCGAAGCCTCCCAGCCTTCGAAGCCCGATTCCGAAGAAAAGGCCGAGGCGAACAAGGAGAAGTCCGCACAAAAGTCGGACTCCGGAGATAGCCCCTTGGCTCGCCTGTGGACATCCATCTCTGGCTTCCTGCGCAATAACGTGTGGAAGAAGTTCCTGGACTTGTTCTCCTAGTACTCCCGGTAGGACTAACCCGAAGCTCCCGGTGGGTGTGCTCTAGCGGCACGGCCTCCCGGGAGCTTTCGCTATGTTGTCCCGCTGTTGGCAGGCCGTGCGGAAAAGTTGACAAACGTTTCCCCGGTTTGGGGCACCGAAAACCTTTTGACCTGCACAAATGGCGCTAGGCAGAAATCCAGTTTGTCAACTTTTCCGCAGGAGGCGGATGCCCTTGAGTCCTCAACGCTGAGCAAACAGAAATCTCCGCGTCAAGGCCCCCCTTTGAGGCCCCGGGGGTCTCGTTTGATCACGACGAACCTGCAGTTAGCGGGGAAAACTAGTCCGCCACTCCGTCACGTTGTGCACCGCCACGCCGTGCCTATGTAACGAACACGTATCGGCTAAGTAAATAACACATGTAGAAAAGCCGAAGAACTTTGTGTACAAATTAAGAAACCTCAAGTTTCTATCAGGAGGCATGGCATGAAGAAGAACACGCGAGTCGTCGGCAGCGCGATGGCCGCTCTGGCAATGAGCATTGGGTTAGCAGTCCCGCCGGCGGCGCTGGCGCAGGAAGACCCGAGCTCTCTCTCAGAGCTGAGTTCGTTGAGCTCGGGCAGCTTTGCGGTCGACGGCTTGAGCTCGACCAGCTCTGAACTGGACGGCTCGAGCGCCGCCGACACCGGGGCGGTGATGGATGACGTCGAAGAGCCAGATCCCGTCTACCGCAGTGGTCTCCCTAACGTGACTCCGCAGGGTGAACCGGGAACCGTGCTCGCTGAGGTGCCGCTCGACCAACGCGTGGGATTAGACAGCGCATCGGAGCAGTACCGCATTGCGTACACCACCGTGAACCAGCACGACCAACCTGCAGTGAGTACTGGCGCTGTCTTCTTGCCGGAGGGTGAGAAGCCGGAGGGCGGCTGGCCCGTGCTGGCCTGGGCGCACGGGACGGTCGGCTTGGCTGATGAGTGTGCGCCGTCGATCAACCCTCTCTCCCAGGTTGAAGCAGATTACCTTAACACCTTCCTGGACGAGGGCTACGCGATTGTCGCTTCTGATTACGTGGGGCTGGATTCTCCCGGCTTCCACAGCTACCTCAACGGAAAGGTCGCATCAGAGAACGTTGTTGACTCCGTTGCTGCCGCGCACAACATGGAGATTCCGCAAGACAGTGAGCCCGTGTTCGCCGACAAATGGTCGGTGATCGGGCAGTCCCAAGGAGGCGGTGTTGCTCTCCACGTTGCCCGCCAAGCGTCGACGCTGAGTAAGGACACGGGGCTTGACTACCGAGGTGCGGTGGCAACCGGTGCGCCGGCGTACATTGAAAACCTCATGGTCACTGCTGGTCCTACCTTCCCGCGCACACCGCAGCCGGGAATCTCGGCAACCTACTCGCTGTACATTCTCGCAGCTGTCCAGGAGGCTAACCCGGACGTCGACTTCGACTCCGCGCTGACCGACGAAGGCCGTCGCATGATTGAGCAGTCCAAGAAGAGCTGCCTCTTCGAGGTTGCTGAAGCCATGGATGGGGTGAGCCTGGCGCAGGCGTTCAACAAACCGCTGCGCGAGGTACCGGGCGCGGACGCCGCGATCCGTGAATTCCTGACCACCCCGGTGAGCGGCTACGACAAGCCGGTCTTCCTGGGCCACGGTCTGTGGGACTGGGACGTGCCCACCCCGATCGGGATGGTGCTCAACTCGGAGATCTGGGCCCGCCAATTCATCGGCAACCCGCGCAACAACCGCGTTGTGGTCCGCTGGTACCCATCCGACCACGTGAACACCATGCTCATTTCTACTAGGGATTCCGTGCCCTTCCTGAACGGGGTCATGAGCTAAACCACAGGGCTTAACCCCCCCGGTTAAAACCCCCGAAACCCTAGCCCGGGCTGCTTGTCAGCCCGGGCTATACCTGTAGCTCGGGGTGGATGTCTTTGTCCATGAGGACACGCTCGCGCCAGAACCCGGCCATCGCCAGGAGGAAGGCCGCCACTCCCACGAAGGCGAGGACACCGAGGGCTTGTTCCAAACGCGGGTCGCCGGTAGAGGAACCGAAGAGGGTGTGGCGCATCAGGTCCACCGAGAAGCGCATCGGGTCCCAGGAGTGGACCCACTGGATGAAGTCCGGCTGGACTTCCGGCGGGTAGACACCGTTGGAGGCCACGAGCTGCAAAGTCATCAGCACCATGGTCAGCAGACGGCCCACGTTAGGGCCGAAAAGGGCGTTGATGGCGATGATCGAGGTGACAAACACCATCGAAATGAAGCACAGCGCGCCGAGCATCTGGCCGGGGTGCACCGGGTCGATATCCAGCAGGAAGACCTGGACGAGCCACAGGATCAGCGCCTGAATCAAGCCGATCCCCACGGCCGGGATCCAGGTGCCCATGACCACGCGCGCCGGGTTTGTACCGGAATCGATCGCACGGCGGGAGATCGGGTTGAAGATCATGAACATGATCAGGCCGCCGAACCACAGCGACAGCGACAGGAAGAACGGCGACAGTCCCTGGCCGAAGGTAGTCAGGGTGTCACCCGTCTCGTTGAGGCGGACAGGGGAGGAGGCCACGGATGAGGCGTCCTCCAGCTTGGAGCCTTCAAAGCGGGGGACTTGCTCGGCGCCTTCGGTGATTTTCAGGGCGAGTTCGCCGGAGCCGTCGTCAAGCTGAATCAGGCCTTCGTTGAGGGCTTCGACGCCGACGACGAGTTGGCGTGTGCCGTCGACAAGCATGGGCGTTTTCTCGGCTGCCGAGTCGACACCGACGACCAGCGTCTCGGTGCCATCGGTCAGTTCCCCGGTGCCCGTGACGAGCTTGCCGGAGCCGTCGTGCAACAGCTTCAACGCGGCGGAGAGGGTTTCCGCGCCATCAGCGGCCGTGTTGATGCCCTGCACGTACTCTGCAGCGGGGTCGTTGAGCTGGGAGGACAGCTCGCGGGCGCCGTCGCGAAGCTGCCGCAGCTTGCTGATCGTCTCCGGATCCAGCGCGGTATCGACCATCTGCTGCGTCTCCGGATCAACGGAAATTCCGGCCGCAGCCTGCGTCTCACGGGCCTTGTCGACCAGGTCGCGCGCTGCCGGACCGCCGACGTTTTCTAGGTCGTCGATCGCTTGGTCCAGCGCCTCATTGATCTTCCTGTTGGCCTCCTGCAGCTGTGCGAGCTGGTCGCTGACACCGGTGACTTCATCCACTCCAGCGGACACAGCGGCAGCACCGGCACCCAGCGCGTTGGTCGCCGTGCGCAGTTTGTCCATGCCGTCCGCGAGCTCGTCGGCGCCGTCCGAAGCTTCCCCGAGGCCTTCGTTGAGCTTCTTGGCGCCGTCGTCCAGCTTGTTGGCACCGTCGTCAAGCTTGTGCGCGCCATCGACGAGTTCCGGAAGCTTTTCGACGGCAGTATCAACCCCATCCTCAAGCTTGTGCACCCCGTCCTCAAGCTTCTGGGAGCCATCCTTCGCTTCACCGGCACCCTCGTGCAGTTGACCGGCACCCTCAGAGGCTTGGTCCATGCCGTCCCCGATGGTGTTGAAGCCCATGAACAATGTGTTGGTGATTTGCTCGCCGACGGTGCTACTGATCACCGCCGTCATCACACGCGCCACCTGGTTACCCAGCATGGTGGGGATGAAGCCGTTGGTGTTGTTCAGCGTGACGTTCATCTTCGCCGGGTGCGGCTCGTCAGAGTTCACGGACACTGCGGCCTCAGAGAAGTCCTCCGGGATCTCCACACCCAGGTAATAGGTGCCGTCCGCGATGCCCTGCTGTGCTTCCTCCGCGCTGACCTCGACGAAGTTCATCGGCTCGACCTTGAGCAACTCTTCTGTCACCTGGTCGCCGGCGCGCATTTCCTCCCCGTCCGGGCCCTCTGCGCCCTGATCTGAATTGACCAGCGCCACCGGGATCTTGTCCAGGTTGCCCAACGGGTCGAAGTACGACCACACGAAAATACCACCGAACAGCAGCGGTAGAACCGTAATGGCCAGCAACGCCAGCGGCGGCAAGACGCCATTGAGCAGCTTGCGGAAGTGGGTGCCCACATGAAGTCCGGAAATCATGCGCTGGCCTCCTCGGTCTGATTGGTGTGTTCGGTGTGTTCGGTCTGTTCGGTTTCAAGTTCGGGCTCGGACGGGTTGCCTGAGCGCAGATCTATGACGTGGTCCGCGTGATTGCCCGGGTCCTCGTTCACGGTGCTCACGACAACCGGTAGGTGGCGGGAGAGCGTGAGAAGGTCGTCGAGAAGCTCCCGGCGCAGCTCTGCACTGCGGATCTGATCGATGTCGTCCACGACGATCGCCACGGCGTTCTTGCGCGCGACCAGCGCGAGAAGGACGCGCAAACGGAAACGGTCCTGGACGGTCAGATCACCGACGTCGAGAGACGGGTCAAGGTCAGTCAGGCGCAACGGCTCCAGCCACGGCTTGACCAAGTCGTGGCTGAGAATGTCCTTCGGCACGAACTTGAAGAACGGTTGCGCCCAGGCGACCTGCTCGCGAATCACCTCGCGGGTGTCCACCTGGCGCTCCAAGCTGTCCAGCAGCGTGGTTCCGGCGAGCGCGACCTTCTTGAAGCGCTGGCGGGGTTTCGATGCGTCGCCAACATGCACGTCACCGCTCTTCTGGCTGAAGCGGCCGGCGAGCGTCATGCACAGCGTGGTCGCGCCGACTTCGCGCTCAGTGATCAGGAGGGTCAGGCCGTCGTAGATGTCGAACGTCAGCGGATCATCGCCTTTACGCAAAACAAGATCCCGCACGTTGAAGATGGGTTCCATTGGGTGCCCCCTCGGCTAAGTGGAGGATAGACTATCGGAAATTCATGCTGTATCATTCCGCACTGCAAGACTGTAGTCAAGGCGGGGACGATGAGATCTGACGCAAAAGCACGGCGCGAAAAAATCATTGACGCGGCATGCGACCTGCTGCGCACCCGCCCTGAATCCACCGTCACCCTCGAGGCCATCGCCGCCCGCGCCGGGGTCGGCATTGCCACTCTCTACCGCAACTTTCCCACCCGGGCGGACCTCGACGCCGCGTGCGGGCTGCGGTTGTTGACGAACGTGGGGGAGTTCATCGACGAAGCACTCACACGCTTTGCCGACGACCCCCAGGCCCACTGGGACACCTTTGTGTGGCAGCTTCTCGATTACGGTGCCGGCCCCCTCGTCGCCGCTATCGCCCATGACCGGTGGCAGCACCATCCGGAACTGTCCGCCGAACGGGCGGCCACCATGGAGGCCTTCCAAGGTGTGCTGGACAAGGCGGCGCCAGCCGGCCTGGTGCCTGCCGGGCTCACGCCGCTCGAGTTCGCCGCCGAGATGTTCGTGGTCACACGGCCTCTCGACGGCGAGATGGTGGCAGTTGACGCAGACGTGCAGCGCCGCCTTGTTGGCCGGTTGCTCACGGCCTGGAGGAACGCGGGGTAACTACCGCCGTTACTGGTTGCCGCGGGGGTTGGTGGCGTTGCGCTGATCGTCGTCAAGCGTGTCCAGCGTGGACAGCTGCTCATCGATGGAGGACAGAAGCTCCTCATCGCGCTCCGCCGGCTCCTCCGACAGCGGGCCGTGAGCCGAGTGAGCGCCAGCGGCCTCGTTCTCGACGCGGTTGCCGCTGCCGATCTTGTCGGCTGTCTCACCCTGCGCTTGGGTGCGCTGGCTCGTGGTGGTCGAGTACACGTGGGTCACAGAGCCGTCCGAATTGGTGTGCTCGTCCGTCTTCTTCACCGGACGGTGGTCCTTGCGTGGCGCCTGCTTCGGCTCCTCGCGCAGGAAGAAGTACCAGACAGCGCCACCGATCGCGGCCAGGAGAGCAAGCACGCCGGTCGCTGCGCCGATGCCCTTCGCCTGCTTCTTGCGCTTGTTCTTCTTGGCGGTCTTCTCCGCGTTCTTCAACACTCGCTTGCCCAGCTGGTCCGAGTCGAACTGGGCGCGGCGGCGGTCCAGGCGGGCGTGCGCGGCGCGGGTGATGTCACCGGCTTCGCGGCGGGCCTCGCTGAAGCGGGACTCGTCAATGATGTCGTCGATGTTGTCAATGTCCTTGAGGTCGTCTGCGTCAACACCGCGGCTCGGGTTGGCCAGAACGCGCACTGCTTCGTAGACGTTGCGCTTCTCAGCCTGGTTCAGGTCGCGGTACTGGCCGTAAAAGTGGTTGGCCACCTTCATGGCCAGACGGATATTGCGAAGGTTCATGGTGTAGGTCACCTTTCGGAGAGTTAACTTTGCCCTCCACAGTAGGTATGTCTGCGGGTTCTCGCCGTCTATAGAGTTTTAGTATCGCCTTTTGCGCGTTCTCCGGCCCTATTTCGGCCCGTTTTCGGCCTAGAAGGCGATAGTAAAATTCTATTCCGCCCGGCCCCGGGCGATCTGGACCGCTCGGTCCATTTCCGCACCGCTCAACCGCCCGGGAAGCCGAATTAAATTCACGCAGGGAACCCCCTCAACCAGCACGAACACCCCGCCCCGCCCGCTGACCTTTTGATCGCCCCGCAGCCCGGGGGTTACATTCACACACAGTTTTCCAAGTGCTGAGCCCAGCCAGTTCAACGCCCCGCTAAAGCGGAAACGTTGAACAGATAAACCTAAACCGACTAGGACGAAAGGACTCCTTCGTTGTCTGAAGGACATTTTTCGTCGAGGCTGTCGGCGTCTGCGCCCTTGGATCCCCTCGATGAAGCACCGGAACAGCCGGTTCGCACGCCTGCGCGCACGGCTTTGAGTTTCGAGCTCATCCCTCCGCGCCATGATGCTGATGAGGCCAAACTGAAGGACCTCGTTTCCGGCCTGGCGGCCTACAAACCCGACTACATTGCTGTGACGAGTTCACGGCGTTCGGGTTGGCTAGAGGGCACGGCCGACTTCATTGCGCGCCTGACCGAGTCGACGAACTTACCGACCATCGCTCACCTGGCCTGCACAGCGGGCACAGAGGAGGAACTGGCGGACTGGATCCGCCGCCTGATCGACTCTGGTGTGCGCGGCTTCCTCGCCCTGCGCGGCGACCTCCCGGAGGGGGAGACCAGCCTGCCGGAGGGCTACCTGCAGTACGCGACGCAGCTGCTCACCCTCATCCAGGAGATCGAGGAGGAGAACGCCTACCGCCTCGCCGCGGGCAAGCTCGCCCTGTCGGTGGCGTGCTATCCCTCCGGCCACGCGGAGTCGCCGACGCCGGACCTCGACTTGGACGTTCTGCTGTCGAAGCAGCGCTTGGGCGCGGACTTCGCCATCACGCAGTTGTTCTTCGCGGCCGAGGACTACCTCCAGTTCGCGGAGCAGTCGCGCATGGCTGGCGTGCGCATCCCCCTCATCCCCGGCATCATGCCTATGACCAGCCTGAAGCGGGTCGAGCGCATGGGCGTGCTGTCGGGGATTGAGGTACCGCAGACCGTGGTTGACGCGTTGTCGTCGGCCAGTACGCCGGAGGAGGAGTATGAGGCGGGTATGCAGCTCACTGTTGAGCTCACGCAGAAGCTTCTCGACGCCGGCGTTGGCGGTCTGCACATCTACACCCACAACAACCTGGCGGTGACCGAGGACCTGTTGTCTAGGCTCGGCATTGAGAAACCAACCAACTAAGGAGATACTGTGACGAATTTCCCTAAGGCAACGATCGAGGGTTACCCCCGCATCGGTGCGAACCGCGAGCTCAAGCGCGCGCTGGAGTCCTACTGGGCCGGCCGCATTGACGCTGACACGTTCCGCACCACGACGCGCGCGCTGCGCATCGACACCTACAACCACCTGCGCGACCTCGGTCTGACCGAGGACTACGCCATCCCGGCGGATGTCGCGTACTACGACCAGGTGCTCGAGACCGGCCTGACCGTCGGCCTGATCGCTGGCGGCACCGACCTGGACGAGGAGTTCGCTCTCGCCCGCGGCAACGACACCCGTGTGCCGCTGGAGATGACCAAGTGGTTCGACACCAACTACCACTACCTCGTGCCTGAGGTTGAGGCTGGCCAGGACATCACCCCGGCTCCGGAGCGCATTGTCCGCCTGGTTGAGGAAGCCCGCGAGGCTGGCCACGCTGTCCGCCCGGCACTCGTCGGCCCGATCACCCTGCTCGCGCTGGCCAAGCCGGTCGAGTGGTCGCTGCTGGACAAGCTTGTCGACGCTTACGCACAGGTCTTCGCCGCCCTCAAGGAAGCCGGCGCTGAGTGGGTCCAGGTTGCAGAGCCCGCACTGGTCGCCGACCTGTCCACCCCGGATGCTGAGCTGGCGAAGTACGCGCAGTCCGCTTGGTCCCGTCTTTTGGACGCTGAACAGCGTCCAAATGTGTACATCACCACCCCGTACGGCTCGCTGCGCGAGGGCCTGAACGCCCTGGCATCGGTGAAGCCGGAGGCTCTCCACGTCGACCTGTCCCCGTGGACCCTTGACGCTGACCCGGACTACCCGCAGCGTGTCGCTGCAGCCGTCCAGGATGGCACCACCCTCGTTGCCGGCCTCATCGACGGCCGCAACGTCTGGGCCGCCAACCTACGCGAAAAGGTCGAGGTCCTGGGCAAGCTCGGCACCGCCGACGCACCGCACGTGTCCACCTCCACCTCCCTGCAGCACGTGCCGCACACCCTGAACGCCGAGAAGAACATCCCAGTCGAGGTCGCACCGTGGCTCTCGTTTGCCGACGAGAAGATCGAAGAGATCACAGCTCTCGTTGCCGGCGAGGGCAACGCACCGGAGGCGTTCGGCCGTTCTGACCGGGCTGTCCGCACGCGTGCAGAGTCCACTCGTATTCACAACGCGGACGTCGTCAAGCGTGTTGAGGACCTGCCGACCGGCGAGGTCCAGCGCCAGCCGCTGTTCGCCGAGCGCAAGGAAGCACAGAAGGAGCTCGGCCTGCCGGCGCTGCCGACCACCACGATCGGTTCCTTCCCGCAGACCAAGGAGATCCGTGAGGCACGTGCGGCGCACCGAAACGGTGAGCTGAACGATGAGCAGTACACCGAGGCTCTGAAGCAGGAAGTCAAGCAGGTCATCGAGCTCCAAGAGCGCCTGGGCCTGGACGTCCTGGTCCACGGCGAGCCGGAGCGCAACGACATGGTGCAGTACTTCGCTGAGCTTCTCGACGGCTTCGTGGTCACCGAGAACGGCTGGGTCCAGTCCTACGGCTCCCGCTGCACCCGTCCGCCGATCGTTGTCGGCGACGTCTCCCGCCCGGAGGCCATGACCACCGAGTGGTCCGCCTTCGCGCAGTCCCTGTCCGACCACCCGGTCAAGGGCATGCTCACCGGCCCGGTGACCATCCTGGCCTGGTCCTTCAAGCGTGACGACGTGCCGCTGTCCGTCTCCGCCGACCAGATCGGCGTCGCTCTCGCCGACGAGGTCGCCGACCTGGAGAAGGCCGGCATCAACGTCATCCAGATCGACGAGCCCGCCCTGCGCGAGCTGCTGCCGCTGCGTGCCGACGACCGCCCGGCCTACCTCGACTGGGCCGTCCGCGCCTTCCGCCTCGTCGCCCTGGAGGCGCAGCCGACCACGCAGATCCACACCCACCTCTGCTACTCCGAGTTCGGCCAGATCATCGATGCCGTCGCCGGCCTGGATGCCGACGTCACCTCCATCGAGGCCGCACGCTCCAAGATGGAGCTGCTCGAGGACATCGACGAGACCTTCCATGCCGAGATCGGCCCGGGTGTCTACGACATCCACTCCCCGCGCATCCCGTCCAAGGAAGAGATGGTCGAGCTCATCAAGGCCGCCCTGGAGAACGTTCCGACCGACCGCCTCTGGGTCAACCCGGACTGCGGCCTGAAGACGCGCGGCTACGCCGAGGTCGAACCGGCCCTGGCCAACATGGTCGCCGCCCGCGACGAGGTCGTCGGAGGCCTCTAAGACTCGAAGGTCCCAGGCCCCTAAGGTCCGAGCCCCTGAGCCTCCGAGGCTTACAACCACTTTCAAACGGCTAACCCCGGGAACCGTGTACATGGTTTCCCGGGGTTTCCGTCGTTTTGGAGAAGGGGCTCCAGGCCCCGGCCGTGCGCTCCAGTGGACCCGCGTGGATCTCGATTACATCCACACCACTGACCGCCGGTAAAACCCCAGGTCAGATTTAGTGGCTGCGGTAACTAGGTAATCGAGATCCACGAGTCCACGGGCCACCACCACGGGCCCCTACGCGAACGCGCCGATGCCGGTCATCTTCTGGCCGAGGATCAGGGTGTGCATCTCGTCGGTGCTGAATATGTAACGAAACCTACGCAGTGCATTGCTCTATTTGTGCAGATTGGGTAGTATTTTAATCAATCGAGACCCCCTCCAAGCTTCTCATCGGAACAGCGCAATATGAGAGGGGGGCTTGTTATTCTTAGCACTGTGAACAGGCGGAAAGACTACCTGTCGGTCCAAGAGCAGGTCGAGAAAATCAAGGATCGAGGACTTAGCATCCCATCCGAGAAAGCCGTCGCTCGTTTCCTGGAACGGAATAACTACTACCGTTTCTCTGGCTATATGCGCTATTTCCAAAAGGACTTGGCGCATGGTGAAGATGAATTCATTGCTGGTGCTACGTGGGATGAAATCGTCGATCTGTACGAATTGGATGCACGCTTGAGGTCTCTCCTGCTCGACGGGATCCAACTCGCTGAGATTTCTACTCGAACCGCGTTCGCTCTGAGTGAGGGCGCGAAACATGGTCCGTACGAAAGCTTCCTTAGGTCCACGTCTTACAAGCTGCCTAAAGATCCTTCAGTGAAGCCGACGCACAAACTGATTGCTAGTGAGCTTCAACGATCGAAGGAGCCGTATATAAGTAAATACCGCAAAGATGCAGCTGGGAGGGGTCCTGCCTGGTTGAGAGACGTACCGGTGTGGGTGGCCGTTGAAACGTTCTCGTTGGGAACGCTTTCTAAGGCGATCACTTACAGGAATGACGCTGGTGCTGTGTATGGAGAAACTTGTTCTACCCTCGGGGTTGGTAAACCTTTTCTTGCCAGCCAGCTGCGTTCCTTCACCTTTGTGAGGAATAAGTGTGCTCACTCATCACGCTTGTGGAATTGTTTCGTTCTTGACCAGCCGAAAGTGCCAACGAGTGCGAAGAACCGGGCCGAACGAACCTTAGGTGAACCCTATGAACCAAACTCCGTGATGGCGACAATCGTTGCCCTGGATAACTTCCTTTTCCGCACTGGCATGCGTGTGGGCTTCCTCGATGAGTATCTAGAACTTGCAGCTGGAAAGCCGGCTTTTCGTCGAGGGATATCCGATCCGCAGAATTCTTAAGGGCTCTTTTGATTCCTGAAGGATGGCCCCGGCCGTGCGCTCCAGTGGACCCGCGTGGATCTCGATTACATCCACACCACTGACCGCCGGTAAAACCCCAGGTCAGATTTAGTGGCTGCGGTAACTAGGTAATCGAGATCCACGAGTCCACGGGCCACCACCACGGGCCCCTACGCGAACGCGCCGATGCCGGTCATCTTCTGGCCGAGGATGAGGGTGTGCATCTCGTCGGTGCCCTCGTAAGTGCGCACGGATTCGAGGTTGGCGGCGTGGCGGATGGGGGAGTAGTCGTGGGTCACGCCGTTGCCGCCGAGAATGGTGCGGGCCTCGCGGGCGATCTCGATGGCGGTGCGGGTGTTCTGGAGCTTGGCCACGGAGATCTGGGAGATGTCCAGGGTGCCGGCGTCTTTCTGGCGGCCGATGTGCAGAGCCAGCAGGTAGCCCTGGTTCAGCCCAACGGCCATGTCGACGAGCTTTTTCTGGGTGAGCTGGAAACCGGCGAGCGGTTTGCCGAACTGGGTGCGCTCCTTGGCGTAAGCGAGGGCGCATTCGATGGAGTCGCGGGCGGCGCCGAGCACACCCCAGCCGATGCCGTAGCGGGCCTCGTTAAGACACATGAACGGGGCTTTGAGGCCGAAGCGGCCCGAGAGGATCTTGTCTTCGCCGACAAGAGCGTCCTTCATATAGATGTGTGCCTGGGTGGAAACACGCATGGACAGTTTCTTGTCGATCTGCTGGGGGTCGAAGCCCGGGGTGTCCTTCTCCACGATGAAGCCGGCGATGGTCTCGTCGCGGCCCTCCGGAAACCCGTCGAGACCAGCGGCTTCGAGGTCGGCGGTGGACACCTTGGCCCAGATGATGGTCAGGTCGGCGTAGTGGGACAGGCCGATCCAGCGTTTCTCGCCGTTGAGCACCCAGCCTTCACCGGGCTTGTAGGTGGCGCGGGTGGTCATGGAGGCGGGGTCGGAACCGGCGGTGGGCTCTGTCAGGCCGAAGGCGCCGAGAAGCTCGCCGGCAGCCATTTTGGGCAGGTATTTCTCCTTCTGCTCCTCGGTGCCGTTGAGGTGGATCGAGGTCATAGCCAGCGAACCGAGCACGGAGAAGATGGTGCGCAGGCCGGAGTCAGCTGCTTCGACCTCGAGCATGGCCAGGCCGTAGTCCACGGCGGAGCGGCCGGGGCAGCCGTAGCCGGACAGGTGTGCGCCGATCATGCCTTTTTCAGCGAAGCGGGGGATGAGTTCGAAGGGCACGTGGGCGTCTTCGTACCACTGGCCGACGTGGGGTTTGATCTCGCTTTCGACGAAGGAACGGATATCGTCGCGCCATTCGATTTCATCGCGGGAGAGCAGGCTGTCGAAGTTGATGAGGTCGGTGGCGAGGGGAGATGCGGAGGTCATGAGGTTCCTTTCGGAAGTTGAAGAGGCTGAAGAGATGGAAGCGGTTATTTGGCAGGAGTTTGGGCGATCCACTCGAGGACGTCGCCGCGATCTTCGTCGAGGCCGGGGGCGGCCTTGGTGTAGGTGATGCCGCCGGAGCTCATGTCGAGGGGATTGGAGACGAAGGGGACGCGGTCGGTGCCGTCCTTAGTGGTGATTTCGACGACGGGCTCGAGCTCGAGGTCGTCGGCGAAGCCGATGGCTTCACGCACCGACAGGATGGGTGCGATGGGAAGGCCCTTGGCGCGGAACAGGTCGATCCATTCGTCGGCGTTCTTCGACGCGAGCAGTTCGGTGAGGATCGGGCGCAGTTCCTCGCGGTTGGCATTGCGCTGCTCGTTGGTGGCAAAGCGGGGATCGTCGGCAAGCTCGGGGGAGCCGAGGCCGTTGACAAGCGTTGCGAATTGCTTGTTGTTGCCGACGCAGATGACGAGCTCGCGGTCCTTGGCGGGGAAGGGGCCGTACGGGAAGATCGACGGGTGGTCGTTGCCCGTGCGGGTCATCTCGGCGTCGGAGGCGACGGCGGCGGATGTCATGTTGACCATGGACGACAGGGCCGCAGACAGGAGGTTGGTGCGGATCGTCTCCCCGCCGCCGCCGAATCGTTCGCGGCGCAAGAGCGATGCGAGGATGCCGACGGTGGTGTGCAGCCCGGTGAGGACGTCGATGAATGCGTAGCCTGCTTTTTGCGGCGGGCCGTCGGGCGAGCCCGTCATGGACATGAACCCGCTGGACGCTTGAATGAGCATGTCGTAGCCGGGAAGCTGCGCCCCAGCGCGCGAGCCGAAGCCCGTGATTTTCGCGTGAATGAGCTCCGGCCACCGTTTTCTCACGGTCTCTGGGTCGAGCCCGAATTTATCAAGGCTGCCGACACGGAAATTGTCGATCAGCACGTCCGCCCGGTCAATGATCGCGTACGCCGTGTCCAGGTCGTCCGGGTCCTTCAAATTGAGCTTGATGGAATTCTTGTTGCGGTTGATCGACAGGTAGTACGTGCCCACATCGCCGCGCTTCGGCGGCACCCACCCGCGGGTGTCGTCGCCATTCGGCCCCTCGACCTTGATCACGGTCGCGCCGAGGTCCGCGAGCAGCATCGTCGCATACGGCCCAGCGAGCACGCGCGAAAAATCCGCGACGACAATGCCTTTTAAGGGGCCGGCTTGTGGTTGCTGTAGCGCCATTTTCTTACGGTCTCCTTTTTAGTTTCGCTGTTCGCTTATCGACGACTCCAGGTCCTGCTCCAGCTCCCCAATGAACTCGTGGTCTTCGATATTGGATTTGCGGGCGGATTCCTCGAGCTTCTTCCTGTCCGCCGCGGGGAGAGCATCCGCGCTGCCGTGGCGGCGGAACAGGCGCCGTGCCTCGCGGCGCAGGGAAATCTCCTTGCGCAGGTCGTGGCGGTGCGTCCACCAGGCCCAGCCGATGATGACCATGATGAGGATCCCCATGTAGCCGAGGATGGGGTAGACCCAGCCGATGAGGTTGCTGAAGCCGATGAAACTGAGAACGAAGCCGACAAGCGCGGTGACGACGTAGACGGGGTAGAAGCGCTTCGGGTTATTGCGTGAAATGCGCTTGCCGAAGGCGTAGAACATGCCGATCGCGGTGTTGTAGACCATGCCGTAGATGGCCACTGTCATGACCAGGCCGAGGATGGGGTGGATGTCAGTGACCATCGCCAGGGTGGGCATTTCCTGGTCCTTTACAGTGTCCACGCTCAAGTACAGCGCGGTGACCAGCATGGCCAGCAGGAAAAGGAAGCACGCGCCGCCGGCGAGGCCGCCGAGGCCCGCTTCGCGGGGGTCGAAGAGACTGCCGCCGATCACGATCGCCATGGACACACCGACGATAACTTGCAGGCCGATGCTGTTGATCGCGGACACCCACCAATTCGGCAGTGTCGTCGGAACCTGGGTAGCCTGCTCGTGCAGGTTGGAGAAGTCCGGGTTGGCGTTGATGATCGCCCACACCGTGGCGATGCCGATCATGATGATGATCAGCGGGGTCAGCGCACCGATCGCCACCGTCACCTTCTCCACGTCCAACAGGCCGGTGAGCAGCACTAAGACCAGCATGATGGTTGCGCCGACCCATTCCGGCCACCCGAATTGCTGGTTCAGGTTGGCGCCCGCACCGGCGAACATGGAAAAACCGATGCAGAACAGGCAGACCAGGGTGGCGGCGTCGAGGATCTTGGACACGATCGGACCGGAGATCTCGTCGAACACGCTCGTGTGCTCGGTGGCGCGGTGGTAGCTGCCTAGCTGCAGCATGGCGAAGCCAGTTAGCGCCAGTGCCAGCGCCGTAATGATCGCGCCGAGCACACCCCAGTTGCCGAAGGCCACAAAATACTGCAATGTCTCACGGCCGGAAGCGAAGCTGGCGCCGACGAGCACGCCGACAAATGCCATCGCGATATTGAACACTCTCAGTCCCATGAAAGAACCTTTCTCTATGCGGGAGTTGCTGGGGGGATCCGGCCGTTTAGAAGCCGATATAGCGGATGTCCAGGTATTCCTCGATTCCCTCGGTCCCGCCTTCGCGGCCGAAACCGGATTGCTTGATGCCGCCGAACGGGGCGGCGATGTCGGTGATCATGCCGCGGTTGATTCCCACCATCCCGGCGGCGAGTTCTTTGGCGAAGCGCTTGCAGGTGTGCGTGTTCTCGGAAAACGCGTAGGCCGCGAGACCGAATTCGGTGTCGTTGGCCTTCTCGATCGCCTCGTCGAGCGTGCTGAACGTGGTCACTGTCGCGACCGGCCCGAAGATTTCCTCGCGCAAAATCCGCGCCCCGTCGGGGATGCCGCTGAGCACGGTGGGCGGGTAGAAGAAGCCCTTCCGGTCCGGGACCTCACCGCCGCGGTGGACGGTGGCACCGGCTTCGACGGTCTCGGTGACCAGGTCGTGGATGCCGTCGCGTTGGGCGGCGGTGATCATGGGGCCGAGGGTGGTGCCGTCGTCAAGCCCGTTGCCCATGACGACCTTGTCCATCTTCTTGCTGAGTCGTTCTGCGAAGTCCGCGGCGATCGATTCGTGCACGATAAAGCGGTTGGCAGCGACGCACACCTCGCCGCCGTTGCGCAGTTTCGCCTGCATGGCGCAGTTCAGCGCGAGGTCCATATCGGCATCCTCCGCGACGACGAACGGGGCGTTGCCGCCGAGCTCCATCGACGCGCGCTGCAGGTGCTGCGACGACTGTTTCACGAGGATCTTGCCCACCTTCGTCGAGCCGGTGAATGTGATCTTCCGCAGGCGTTCATCCGCCATCAGGGTGTCCGACAGCTCGCTCGACGTCGTGCTGGGGAGGACGTGGATGAGGTCGCGCGGGGCGTCGAAACGCTCCAGCACGTCCCACATGACCTGGCCGAGCAGCAGCATCGATAGCGGAGTCTCCCTGGCGGGCTTGACCAGCACTGGGCAGCCGGCCGCAAGCGCGGGCGCGATCTTGCGGGCACCCATCGCGAGCGGGAAATTCCACGGCGTGATCGCTAGGACCGGACCCACCGGCGCGCGCGAGACGACGATGTCCCCGGCACCGGACGGCGACTGGGCGTAACGGCCGGGAATTCGCACCGCTTCCTCGCCGAACCAGCGGAAATAGTCCGCCGTATTCGCCGTTTCCCCGCGCGCCTCCGCGAGAGGCTTGCCCATCTCGATCGTCATCGTGCGCGCGAAATCATCCTCGCGCGCAAGGATTTCCTCGTAGATTGCGTGCAGGATATCGGCGCGCTGGCGCGGGGTGAATGCGCTGAACTTCTCTTGCGCATCTACGGCGCGGGTCAACGCGTCGAGCCAATCATCCGCACGCGTATCCGCGACCTCTGCCACCCCTTCCTCCGTCGCCGGGTTCACCACCGTGAACGATTCGCGCTGAGCAGACGTGTCGGCGCGCGGATCCAGCGGCAGGTTATCCGGCAGCTGCTGATCGGTGGTCAGTGTCATGTCGGTCAACTCCTTGGGTGTGTGCGTGGTGCGGTGCTTAGAAGGTGTTCCTGACGGCGGCAACGAGGATTTCTAGGCCCTCGACGAGCAGAGTCTCCGGGATGACCAGCGGCGGGAGAAGGCGGATCACGTTGCCGTCTGTGCCGCAGGTGAGCGTCACAACGCCCTGCTCCTTGCATGTGTTGGCGACGGCGGTTGCGCGTTCGCCGGTGTCCAACTCGAGGGCGATCATGGCGCCGCGGCCACGGACTTCGCGCACTTTCTCTTTATCCACGAGTGGTTCGAGGTGCGCCCGGATCAGCGACTCGATCTCTTTCGCCCGGCTCCGCAGGTCGTTGTCCTCGATTTCTTCGAAGACTGCCAGCGCTGCGGCGCAGGCCAGTGGATTTCCGGCGTAGGTGCCGCCGAGCGCGCCGGGTCCGGGCGCGTCCATGATCTCCGCGCGGCCGGTCACAGCAGACAAAGGCAGGCCACCTGCGATCGCCTTGGCTGTGGTGATCAGGTCGGGTTCGATTCCTTCGTTGTCACAGGCGAACATGTCGCCTGTGCGCGCCAGGCCAGCTTGGACTTCGTCGGCGACGAAGACGACGTTGTTCTCACGGCACCAGGATACGATCGCTGGTAGGAACCCTTTCGCTGGTTCGACGAATCCGCCCTCGCCTTGGATCGGTTCAAGCACCACGCAGGAGAGGTTGTCCGCGCCGATCTGCGTTTCGAGCACGCGGATCGTTCGCTCCGCCGCCTGTTCGCCCGTCAGCCCGTCGTGCAGTGGGTACGACGCGGGCACGCGGTGGACATCCGAGGCGAACGGCCCGAAACCATCCTTGTACGGCTTATTCTTCGCTGTCATGGCCAGCGTGAAGTTCGTGCGCCCGTGGTAGGCGTTATCGAAGGCGGCCACCGCGTATTTCCCGGTGTGGGCGCGGGCGATCTTCACCGCGTTCTCCACTGCTTCCGCACCGGTGTTGAACAGCGCGGTCTTCTTCGGGAAATCGCCCGGCGTGAGCTCATTAAGCTTCTCGCAGACAGCCACGAATCCTTCGTAACCGGTGACGAGGAAGCAGGTGTGGCTGAATTTCTGCGCGGCGTCTGCGACCGCCGCAGACACCCGGGGATTGGAGACACCGACCGAGGTCACCGCGATGCCGGAGGCGAAGTCGATGAGGGAGTTACCGTCGGCGTCGATAAGCACGCCCCCGTCCCCGTCGATGATGTAGCGCGGCAGGCCCGGCGCCATTGCACGAGCGACGGCTTCTTCCCGGCGTTCATTCAAGCGCGCGTTCTCCCCGTCAGTTGGAGCGCTGGTGACGCGGCGTTCCTGGGGTAGGCGGTAGGTGAGGTCCTGCATGATCACTCCTTCAAAACCGGTAACTATTTGTTGACAAAACAGTATGGAGCGAAGAAGGTGACCCGCGTCATGTACAGTGTGGCGAAATAGAGACGTGAGTTTATACAGAACGGAGACTATGAGTTGTTTCCCTTCACATTTCTCGTCGATAGCCAACACCTCGGCTTGACCGAGATTGTCGCGCCGCCGAAGCCCTCTTTCACCGTCGTGCAAATCAACGAGCTGGAAACCCCGGGGTCTTTCATCCAGCAGGAAGCATTCGTGCTCACCGTTGGCGCTGCATTCCGTGACAACTCCGATGGCCTGCGCGGACATGTCGAGCATCTCGCGGAGCAGGGCACCGTGGCGGTCGGCTTCGGCATCAGCACCGTCTTCGGACGCATCCCAGATGCCGTCGTGGACGCCGCGCGGGAGAACAACGTGGGCCTGTTCGAAGTGTCGCGGCCCGTGCCGTTCGCCCGGATTTTGAGCGCCGTCCATGAAGAGCAGCACCGCCGCTCCACCGCCGAACAGGAAAAGCGCGCTTACCTGCACCAGCAACTGCTCCACTCCCAGGAGAAGCTCACGCAGACCGCCACCGCGGGCGACGTCAAAGCCCTCACGCGCGATGCCGCCACCACCCTCGAGGCCCGTGTGACCATCAAAGACCCCAACGGCCTTCTGATCGCCGAGCAAGTCTCGCGGGCCTTCAACGCGATGAAAAAGACCTACTCGAGCTCCTACCGCATCAGCTCGTCCGCCACCGACGGTCGGCCGTACACGGTCGATGTGACCTCCACACGCACGCTCACAGACCAAGACCGGTCTCTCATCCGCCACTACGCCGGCCTAGCAGCCACCCTTTTATCGCGCCCGGCTCACCTGCGGCGGATCCATAACCAGCTCAATTCCTTCGCGCTGCGCATCCGCCTCGGCATCACGGATGAGGGGGAGCTCTATTCCGGTGCCGTTGACACTCCAGTCGACCGGGAAGGCTTCACCCGGCCGATCGTCATCGCGGCGCAATCGCCCCGCGGGATGCAGGCGGTGGTGGAGCGGCTGGACAGGGAGACGTCGAAAAGCGATCGGCTACTACATGTCCTCGAGGTCGATGAAACGACCTTCCTGATGGTGGTGCGCCCCGATGTGACCGTGCGCGATGTGCTCGGCACCCTCGGTGAGCACCGCGGCCGCGTGCGCATCGCTGCAGGTGGACCGGTGCTGCTTGCCCGGCTGACGCTGGACCACGTGAATCAGCTCGTCTCCAGAGCGCGGACTCTGCGGCCTGGCGATGTGGCTCGCGCCAATGATTCGGGGCTTCCGTGGCTGCGCGACCCCACCGTCGCCTACGCGCTCGCGGCCAGACGCGAAGAGATTTTCGGCCGGCTGATCAGCTTTGATGCCGCCTACGGGACAGATTACGAGACCACCCTCGCCGTTTTTCTTCGTCACGGTGCGCGGCTGGGCGAGGCCGCCGAGGCTCTGGGTGTGCACCGCCATACCGTGCGGACCCGGATGGCCAAGATCGAGAAACTGTGCGAGATCGACCTACATAACCCCGCCCACTTCAGCGAGGCCTACCTGGCCATGACTGCGTTCGAGGGCGGGGCGGGGTGAGGGGGTGCTGGGATGGTGGATCTAGATTGATCAGTTGCCAGAGCAAGCGAAACTGACCTGGGGTTTTGTGGCCTGGGCTGGGGCTGTCTGGAATCTAGATCCACTAGACCCTCGACTCTTTAGCTATGACTACCTCTCTACGCCCGCGCGCGACGGGCGAGCGTGTTGCCCACAGACTGGATGGCCTGGACGATGATGATCAGGAGCACCACCGTCGTGAGCATCGCGATCGAGTCGAACTGCTGGTAGCCGTACGAGATAGCAAGGTCGCCGACGCCGCCGCCGCCGATCGTGCCGGCCATCGCCGTGGCGGAGATCAGGCCGATCGTTGCCGTGGTGACGGCGAGAATGATGGACGACTTCGCCTCTGGCAGGAGGAAGTATCTGATGGTCTGGAAGAGGCTGGCGCCCATGGAATCGGCAGCCTCGGTGATGCCGGGGTTGACCTCCAGCAGGGACTGCTCGATGAGGCGGGCGATGAACGGGGCGATGTACAAGGTCAGCGGGACGAGCGCCGCGGTGGTGCCGATGGCGGTTCCCGCGATCACGCGGGTGAACGGAGAAATAGCCACCAGCAGGATAATGAACGGCAGCGAACGGATGATGTTCACGACCACATTGAGAACGCCGTAGACAACCTTGTTGGGCTTCAAACCGCCCGGCCGGGTGATCACGAAGGCGAGCGCCAGCGGGATGCCCAACAATGCGCCGAGGAACAGAGAAATGCCGACCATGTAGAGGGTCTCGCCGAAGGAGTCGAGGTACATCTCCGGAGTGACGCGGGAGCCAGTGGTGTCGCGCCACCACGTATTGAGCTGATTCATGCTGTTACATCTCGCTATTCTTCACCAGTGCGCGGGAGAGAGCCTCACGCGCGGTGGCATCGAGTTCGGGCGGGATTACGGTGTCCACGAATTTCTGGGTCAGTTCGTGCTGCGGGTCCGCGAAGACCTGTGCCACTGGGCCGGATTCCACAAGACGGCCCTCGGAGAGCACCGCCACGTTGTCGGCCAAGCGGGCAATCACGTCGATCTGGTGGGTGATGATCAAAATCGTCACTCCGAGTTCCTCGTTGATATTGCGGAGCAGGTCGAGGATCTGGGAGGTGGTGATGGGGTCGAGGGCGGATGTGGGCTCGTCGCAAAGCAGCATTGTGGGCTCCGTGACAAGCGCGCGGGCGATGCCCACGCGCTGACGCTGACCGCCGGAGAGCTGCCGCGGCTTGTGCTGGGCGCGGTCGGTGAGGCCGACCAGCTCAAGCACCTCAGCAGTGCGGCTTTCGATCTCACTCTTCGGTGTCTTGGTCAGCTTCAACGGGGTGGCCACATTCTCCGCGACCGTTTTCGTTTCCAGGAGGTTGACGCTTTGGAAGACCATGGCGACTTTCCGGCGGAGCTCACGCAGCTCGGACGTGCTCAAGGAAGCCGGCTGCTGTCCGTTCACGGTGACGGCGCCGGAACTCGGGGTTTCCAGTCCGTTCACCATCCGGATCAGCGTGGATTTGCCGGCACCCGAGGTGCCCACGACACCGGTGACACTGCCTTCGGGGACAGTGAAACTGATGTCGTCGAGGGCGGCGAAGGAGCTATCCCGCGTCGGGAACACCCTTCCGACATGGTCGAATACAACAGCGTCAGTCATGGAAGTCAGTTCGCTTACTTCAGAGAGTCGGGCAGGAACCAGTAATCGTTCTCGTTCTGGGAGTCGAAGAACTCCTTGAACTCGTCGGAACGGTACGCCTCAGCGACAGCATTCGCCCACGGAGCGTCCTTCTTGTCCTCGGTAGTGACCGCGACGAGGATCAGCTCAGGGCGCAGTTCCTCCTGGAAGACCTGCAGGTTTGGGTCGAGCTTGGCGGAGTAGCTCATCGAGCCCGGGATGACGGCCCAGTCGAGATCCGGGAGGGAGCGCGACAGGTTCGCGGAGTCCATCGGCTTGATTTCGAGGTTGTGCGGGTTCTCATCGATGTCCGACTCTGCGAGCAACGTCTCGTCGGCGTCGTCGCGGAGGGTGATCCAGCCTGCGTCGACAAGCACGTGGAGTGCGCGGGACTTATTCGAGCCATCGAGCGGGATGCCGACCGTCTGGCCGTCAGCGACCTCGTCCAGGGACTTGTGCTTCTCCGAGTATAGGCCCGCCGGCACCGTCGGAACTTCGGTGATGGAGGTGAGGTTTGCGCCCTTTTCCTCGTTGAACACGTTCATCCACGCGGTGTGCTGCTCGACGTTGAGGTCGGCGGAGCCCTCCGCGAGAGCGGTGTCGGCCTGGGTGAGGTCGGTGAAGTTCTGGACGTCGACCGTGTAGCCCTCTTCCTCCAGGATGGGTGCGACACCGTCCTGGAAGAGCTCAGAGTACGGGCCCGGGGAGGTTGCGACGCGAATGGTCTTGTCGTCGCCCGCATCGGTGCTCTCGCTGGAGCCGCATGCGGTGAGGCCAAGAACGAGGGAGCCAGCTGCCACGGCGGCAGCGATCTTCTTGAACATTCTGGGGTCCTTTCACGTTTCTAAAAGTGCTGTAGCTGAATGCTAATACTAAACCGTACGGTATGCCTAAACAAGACAGATCTGTCTAGCTTGGTGCTGGCACGGATGTCCGCCCCGACGCGTATCCTGGTTCGCATGACACAAAAGACCCAGACCATCACCTTCCACACGAACCACGGCGACATCGTTGCTGACCTGTTTGGCAACCACGCGCCGAAGACCGTTCAGACCATCACCGGCCTGGCTGACGGTTCCCAGGATTACTCCACCAAGAACGCCTCCGGCACCACGGACGGCCCGTTCTACGACGGTGCAATCTTCCACCGCATCATCCCGGGGTTCATGATCCAGGGCGGCGACCCGACCGGCACCGGCACCGGCGGCCCGGGCTTCCAGTTCGCCGACGAGTTCCACTCGGAGCTCTCCTTCGACCGCCCGTACCTGCTGGCCATGGCTAACGCTGGCCCGGGCACTAACGGCTCCCAGTTCTTCATCACCGTTGCCCCGACCCCGCACCTGACCAACCGCCACACCATCTTCGGCGAGGTCACGGATCCGGCGTCCCAGAAGGTCGTCGACGAGATCTCCAACGTGCAGACCGGCCGCATGGACCGCCCTGTGTCCGACGTGGTCATTGAGTCCGTCACCGTCGCCTAGGTGCGTAAACTCCTTCACGGCGCCCCCGCCACAGCAGTCATTGCGTTGCTGTGCGCGGGGGTTTTCGCGGTTTCTGCGTTTGACGCGCGGTCGCTTAGCGACGTCATCTGGGCCTCCCGCCTCGGCCAGACCTTCGTCCTCTACGGACCCCTGGTCGTTGACACCCCCTTCGGATATCTTCGCGCCCTGACGTCGGGGTTCCTGCACGTCGACATCTCCCACCTGGTGGTCAACCTGCTCGTGCTCGTGTTCATCGGGCCGGTGGTCGAGCGGTTCGTCGGCACTGGCCCGTATGTAGCGGCGTACCTGGCCTGCATCCTCGGCGGGTCAGCCGCCGTGTTGTTCTTCGGCTTCGCCCAGCCGACCGCTGGCGCGTCCGGCGCGCTCTACGGCTTGATGGCGATCCTCGTGGCTATCGCCGCCCGCAACCGAGCTGACCTGCGCGCCCCACTCGTCCTCGTGGCCGGAAACCTCGTGTTCACCCTGGTCATGCCCGGTGTGAGCCTATGGGGTCACCTGGGCGGAATGGTCACTGGGGCGCTCATCGCTGCGCCTCTGACCGCGCGCGAAACACGCACCCAGTGGTGGGGTGTTGTTGCCGCCCTAGCAATCACCGCCATGGCCATCGCAGCACCTGTCTTGGCGTGAAAGGCCTGATCAAGCCGGGCGTGAAGAAAATCATGGCGAACATTCGCTAACGCTCATACAGTGGCTGACATGCCAACAAAGTTTCGCGTACAAAATCCGAAAACCAATGAAATTGTCGAGAGCTTCGACTTCATCACCGACGACGAACTAGAGCAGGCACTGGCCACTGCGAACGACACGTTCAAGGAGTGGCGCGAGAAGAGCTTCGAAGAGCGCGCCGACGTGCTGCGCAAGGTCGCATCGCTTTTCGACGAGAAGCGCGCCGAGCTGTGCAACATCATCGCAGAAGAAATGGGCAAGTCCGTCTTTGAGGGCGACGGCGAGGTCGACGATGTCGTCGACATCTTCAACTACTACGCCGACAACGGTGCACAGTTCGGTGCTGACGAGGAGATTCCGAACAACCAGGGCGGCACCTCCATCATCCGTAAGGTCCCGCTCGGGATCATCGTGGGCATCATGCCCTGGAACTTCCCCTACTACCAGGTCGCACGCTTCGCAGCGCCGGCGCTCATGGCCGGCAACGTTGTGATGGTCAAGCACGCCGAAATCTGCCCGCGCTCCGCAGCGGCCATTGAGAAGATCTTCGACGAGGCTGGTGCCCCGAAGGGCCTGTACACGAACGTGTACGCACAGCACTCCCAGATCTCCACCATGATCGAGGATGACCGCGTGCAGGGCGTGTCCCTGACGGGTTCCGAGACCGCTGGCCGTGCCATCGCATCGCAGGCAGGCCAGGCACTGAAGAAGTGCGTGCTCGAGCTCGGCGGCACCGACGCATACCTGGTGCTGGACTCCTCCGACGTGAAGGCCGCAGCTGAAACGGCGTGGCAGAAGCGCGTCGGCAACGTCGGCCAGGCATGCACGGCGAACAAGCGCATGATCGTCATGGAGGACATCTACGACGAGTTCGTGCAGGCCCTGGTGGACCTGGCATCGTCCTACACCGAAGGTGACCCGCTGAACCCGGGCGAGGGCAACGAGTACTACCCGCTGTCCTCCCGCGACGCTGCAGAGATGCTCTCCCAGCAGCTGCGTGTTGCCGTTGACGAAGGTGCGAACCTGCGTCTCGGCGGTGAGGTCACCGGCGAGGGTGCCTACATCACCCCGGCCGTGATCACCGACATTCCCGTCGGCAGCGACTCCTACTACGAGGAGTTCTTCGGCCCGGTCGCCGAGGTGTACAAGGTCTCGTCCGAAGAGGAAGCGATCGAGCTGGCCAACGACTCCCGCTACGGCCTCGGCGGCGCAGTGATGTCCGAGGATGAGGAGCGTGCGAAGAAGGTGGCGGCGAAGATCGACACCGGCATGATCCACGTGAACATCCCGCAGGCCCGTGGTGCTGAGCTGCCGTTCGGCGGTGTGAAGGCATCCGGTCTGGGCCGTGAGCTCGGGCCGCTGGGCATGGATGAGTTCGTGAACAAGCAGCGCTACTACATCGCCGGCTCCGACTCCGCAGTCTAAGGCGGGTTTCAGCACTCCGTTTAGCTCGCTAGCCCCGGTCGTCATCGCGACGGCCGGGGCTAGTTTTTTGTGCCCTGTGATGTGCTGCCGCCGAGTTATCCACAGGGTGTGGAAGATCCTGTGCATAAGCCACTTCCGTACCACTTTGCACAGCCTGTGGAAAAGGCGTTTTCGCAACCCTGACCTGCTCCTTCGATGCTTTGTCAACAGTGTTTGTGCACAGGCCTGTGTAACACGTCCTGGGGATTTCCCGGTGGGGATAGTTGGGGATAAACCCGTGCACAACACACCGGGATTTCCACACGTTTCACAACCTCAAGGTGGACCGTGTGCGGGCATGAAAAAACCAGCGCTGAGTGCAGCGCTGGGCGACAGGCCGGGGAGCGTGGCGCGGTTGTTAACGCCAACCCATGGTCATCAGCAGACCGATGATCAGGCCGGCGAAGCCGATGAGGTAGTTCCACGCACCGAGTTCGTTCATGACAGGGATCTGCGGGCCGGCGAGGTAGTTGACCACGAGCCAGAGCAGGCCGATGGCCATGAACCCGAACATCAGGATCTTGTACCACATGGGCGTGCCGCCGGTGTTGATCTTGACGGGGGTGCGGTTGGCGCCGGTGGACGTCGTCGTCACCGGGGTGGCGGCGGTGTCCTTCGTGACCTTTGCCTTGGGCATAACGTGCGTCCTTTCGTTAGTTCAGCAGTGACTTTACCAGTTACCCGACCAGGTCCTCGATTCCGCCGAGGACGGGGTTCTTCCAGTAGTCGACAGTGATGTCGGCGTCCTTGCGGATCTCCTCGCCGGAGGCGGGTCGGTGCCCGGCGATGCGGCCGTGGTCGGCAGGGTCGGGCGTGTCCACGAAGTTGCCCTGCTTCAGGGTGCCCGTCCATCCGGAGGAGCGCAGGGCGGTCTCGGCTTCATCCTTGGTCTTGCGCACCAGGCTAGGCAGCTCGAAGAGCATGCCGTTGGACACCCGCAGCTCGACAGTCGTGCCGCGGTCGACATCGGTGCCTTCCCCAGCGACGGCGATGACTTCGCCTACCGGTTTCGAAGAATCAGCATCCACCTTGGTGGACTTCAAACCCAGCGAGTTCAGCACGGACTCCGCCTGATTGATATCCATGCCCGTCAGCGAGGGCACCTGGACCTTTTCCCGGCCGCTGGAGACGGTCACGGAAACCTTGGATCCTTTAGACAGCTGGGATCCGGCCGCCGGTTGCTGGTCCATGATGCGTCCGTCGGGGACGTCGTCGGAATTTTCACGCTTCAGGTTGTCGTCAAGTTTCAGGCCGGCTTCTTCCAGCGTTTTCGCAGCTTCTTGCGGGGTGAGGCCATCCAAATCTGGAACATCGGTGATCTCACGGCCGGACGACACGGTGATCGTGACGTTCGTGCCCTTCTGCAACTGCGAGCCTTCGGTCGGGTTGGTGCTCAGCACATCGCCGCGGGGCACGTCAGGATCCGGTGCTTCGTTCACGGTGACTTGCAGGCCAAGCTCCTCGAGAATCTTGACTGCCTCTTCGCGCTTTTTGCCCACGACGTTGGGCACGGTCACCATCTCGGCGGCGGCTTGCTCTTCGCGGTCGCCCCGGACCTTGTTGAACGCGTACGCGCCACCACCCAGCAGCATCACGGTGGTGAGCAGCAGCGCGGCCACCTTCATGCCCGAGTTGTTCTTTTTCGTTTCCTTGCGGTGCTGCGCATACCTGCTTTCCGACGGCACCACCGCCTCCGTCTCATCCTGCCGCTCCGACAGGTGATTCCGGGCAGCGTTGGTCACCGCGCCGCGCTGGAGACGCTGCAGGTCTTCAGCCATCTCCATGGCGGTCTGGTAGCGGTCCGCCGGGTGCTTGGCCATGGCCGTGAGGATGACGGAGTCGACGTTGATCGCCTCAGTCTCGCTCAAGCCTGAGATGCGTGCGCTCGGCGGCTGCGGATCTTCCTGCACGTGCTGGTAAGCAACGGCGAAGGGAGTTTCACCTTCAAACGGCGGGGCACCGGTGACGGTCTCGTACATCACACACCCGAGGGCGTAGACGTCGCTGCGGCCGTCGGCGGTCTTGCCGCGCGCCTGCTCGGGGGAGAGGTACTGGGCGGTGCCGATGACGGCAGAGGTCTGGGTCATCGCCGCGGTGGAATCATCCAGGGCGCGTGCGATGCCGAAGTCCATGACCTTCACTTCGCCGGTGCTAGTCACCATGATGTTAGCGGGCTTGACGTCGCGGTGGATGATGCCGGCCTCATGGCTGGCGGCCAACGCGTGAGTGACGGGCAGTAACAACGAGGCGGCTTGCTCGGGCGCGAGTGGGCCGTCGCCGTGGACAATGTCCCGCAGGTTTCGTCCCTGGACGCGTTCCATGACGATGTACGGGATGGAGGTGTCGCCGATAAGCGTCTCGCCCGTGTCGTACACCGAGACGATATTGGGGTGGTTGAGCCGCGCGGAGTTCTGGGCCTCCCGGCGGAAACGCTCCCGGAAGTTCTCGTCGCGCGCCATGTCGAGCTTGAGCATCTTGACCGCGACCTCGCGGCCGAGCAGCGTATCCGTGGCCACGTAGACGTCGGACATACCGCCGGTGCCGATGGTGTAACCCAGTTGATAGCGGTCCCCAATGAGAGTCATGTTGATCAAGGCTCCTTATTCGAATGGGTTCGGCAGTTCCGGCAATTCCGGGGCTGGCGGGACGGGACTTTCCGGTTGCGGTGCAGGCGGCTCTTCGCGGGTGGGCTGCGGTGCGGGTTGTTCTGCGCGGCTGGTCTGCGGCGTCGACGGTTCTGGGGAATTGTAAATGGTCGACGGTTCTTCCTGGGTGCTCTGCTGTGTCTCCTCCGGTTCGGAGCTGGGGGTGGTCTGCTCCGTGGTTTCTTCGACAGTCGTCTCGATGGTCTCTGTAGTCACCGTGGTGCTCGACGTGCTCGAGGAAGTCTCTTCGCCACCGCCGCTAATGCCGTCAAAAAGCCCCGATGCGTAGGCCCAGAATGCACCGAGCCCGAGAAGCAGCACCACCAGCGCGATGAGCACACCGGTGCCGAAGCCACCGGAACGCTTCTTCGGCTCCGCATCGACAGCAGGCGTCTGGTGCTCCGACAACTCCGGGTAATCCTGCGGGTAGTCCGGCTGGTAGCTCGGAGCCGGGCCCGTTTCGGGTTGGATCGTGGTCGCCTCGGTGACGGCGGCGAGCTGCGCGGTGGACTCTTGCGGGGAGGGAGAAGAGACCGCGCGGGTGTTTTTGGTCACCGGGCGCTGGCCGTTGCGGGCGTCGGCAATGGCGTTCTGGAACTCGGAACCGTCGGCAAAGCGCGTCGCGGGGTCTTTGCGCATGGCGATGCCGATCAGTTCGCGCGCCGGCGCCGAAATCGACGTCGACAGCGGAGGTGCCTCGTTGGAGACGTGCGCCAGCGCCACGGAAACGGAGGAGTCACCGGTGAAGGGGCGGCGGCCCGAGAGGAGTTCGTACCCGACGACGCCGAGGGAGTAAATATCCGATGCGGCGGTGACCGGCAGGCCCTGCGCCTGCTCTGGGGAGACGTACTGGGCAGTGCCCACGACCATGCCGGTGCGCGTCAGCGGCACGGCGGAAGCGGCCTTGGCAATGCCGAAGTCGGTGATCTTCACCTTGCCGTTCTGAGTGATCATCAGGTTGCCCGGCTTGATGTCGCGGTGGACCAAGCCCATCCGGTGGATCACGGAGAGACCGTGGGCGGCCTGCTCGAGCACGTCGAGGGCCATTGCCTCGGTGAGTTGACCCTCGCGGACAATGAGGTCCGCCAAGGACTCGCCCCGGATGTACTCCATGACGATGAAGCACATCGGGTAGCCCTCGCGCGTGGGCACCTCACGGTAGTCGTAGGTAGCCACGACATTCTCGGAGTTGATGCCCTCAGCGGCATTCGCCTCGTTCCGGAAACGGCTCAAGAACTCTTCGTTAGCGGAGAACTCGGGTCGCAGGACCTTCACGGCGACTTCGCGGTCGCGGGTGGTGTCGTCGGCAAGCCAGACGGTGGACATGCCGCCGTGCCCGATAATCCATTGGAGCTGGTAATCGGGGCCGATGAGCTCTTGCAGCTCGGCGCGGTTATCAGTGTGCATTACTGTGCACCTCCAGTGTCATCGGTGTTCGGTGCCGCCGCCACCCCCAGGATGGCGCGGCCGATCGGGGCGGAGACCAGTCCACCAGTAGCGCTCTGGCCCATGCCGCCGCCGTCCTTGACCACGACAGCCACGGCGACATCCTTGTCCGGGTCGAAGGCGACGTACCAGGTGTGCGGTGCAAGTCCCTCGCCGTGCTCGGCGGTACCCGTCTTGGATGCGTAGCCGTTGCCGTTGTACCCGGCGGTGTTGCGCTCGGAGGAGTACATCAGACCTGTCAGTGTCTCAGCTTCGTCCGCGCTGATGGCTTCCGCCGCCTGGTGGGGGCGGGTTTCGCTCACGGTCTTCATGTTGGGCGCGACGACGCGGGAAACCACATAGGGGTCCATGCGTTTGCCGTCGTTAGCCACCGTGCCTGCCATGACTGCGGCCTGCAGCGCGGTCATGGTGACGTCGCGCTGACCGATCGCAGACATGCCCACCGCAGCCAGATCCTCCAGCTCACCGAGGGAACCAGCCGCGTTGGGCAGGCCCAGATCGTAGTTCTGGCCCACGCCGAACGCGGTGGCCATCTCGCGCATCGGTTCGTCGCCGATCTCAGTGGCCAACTCCACGAATGCCGTGTTGCATGACAGGGTGAACGCCTGGGTGAGCGACGTCTCTCCACCGCCGCCGCCACACGCCTTGCCCCCGTAGTTGGTCAGCTGCACTTCTGTGCCCGGCAGGGTGATCGCGGCTTCCGCAGTCAGCTGAGAATCAGGGGTGTAACCGGCGCGCAGACCTGCGGCCGTGGTGATGATCTTGAAGATGGATCCCGGCGGCAGCTGCTCCTGCGCAGCCTGGTTGAGAAGCGGCTGGCCCGGATCCTCGTTGACAGCCTGCCACGCGGATTCTGCGGTGTCGGGGTTCACAATCGAGTTCGGGTCGTAGGACGGGTTCGACGCCATCGCGAGCACTTCGCCTGTCGACGGCCGCAGCGCCACCACCGCACCGTTGTACCCGCGAGACTCCAGCTGGTCGTACGCCGCGGCCTGCATCTGCGGATCAATCGTGAGCTCGATCGAGTCGCCGACCCGGTTATCCCTGCTCGTGCGCAGGAAACGGCTGCCGGAGGCGCGGGATTCGCCGTTGAGTTCTTCGTTGAACCCGGCCTCGAGTCCAGCCACGCCGTAGCGGTCCGACACGTAGCCGATCACCGGGGCGAATGAGTACGGCATGTTGGGATAGCTGCGGTCGTAGAAACCCTCGCTGTTCTGGTGGGACTCGGCGAGAATCTCGCCGCCTGCGCTGATCTGGCCGCGCTCCACCATTTTGGCTTCCACGAAGTTGCGTGAATTCAAGGGGTTGCGTGCGTACCTGTCCTCAGTGAATGCTTGCACCCAGGTGAGGTTGACCAGCAGCATCACGATGAGCAGCAGCGAGCCAATCGCGCCGATTCGAATCGTTTTATTCATCGCGCCCCCTCCAGTTGACGCTCCTCAGAAGCAGCATCAGACGACTCACCAGCCGGGCGGTTCGCGTTGTTGGAGATACGCAGCAGCAGTCCCAGCAGAATGTAGTTCGCCATGATGGCGGAACCACCAGCCGACATGAACGGTGTGGTCAGACCCGTCATGGGCAGCATGTTGGACACACCGCCGGTGACCACGAAGATCTGCACGGCGAGGGTCAGTGCGAGCCCGGAGGCGACCAGCTTGCCGTAGGTGTCGCGCACGGCCAAGGCGGTGCGGAAACCACGGGTGATCAAGATGGCGAAGATGATCAACACGGCGCTCAAGCCCACCAGGCCGAGCTCCTCGCCGATAGCGGCGAGGATGTAGTCCGAGTGCGCGACCGGAACCATGTCGGGGTGACCGAAGCCCAGGCCCGTACCGGTGATGCCACCCCAGCTCAGACCGAACAGGGCCTGGGAGGGCTGGAAACCGAAGGTGTCGTAGTTAGCCAGCGGGTCAATCAAGTTGGCCACGCGGTCCTGAATCTTTTCAGACATCTGATAAACAGTGAACCCGCCGACGGCCACCAAGCCAGAACCAATGAAAAGCCAGCTTGTCCGGCCGGTGGCGAAGTACACCATGCCGAGCACGGTGGCAAAAAGCAGCAGTGCCGGACCGAAGTCGTCCGCCACAGCCATGATGAGGATGGCAATCGCCCACACCATGAGGATTGGAGCTAGGTCGCGCAGACGTGGGAAACTCACGCCCAGAAAGCGGTAGCCGGCCACGGTGAACAGGGACCGCTTTTGCGCCAAAAGCTGGCCGAAGAAGAGGATGAGCAAGATCTTGGAGAACTCGCCCGGTTGAATCGAAAACGGGCCCAATCGGAGCCAGATGCGGGCATCGGTGCCCGGGGCCGGTGGGAACGGCAGCGGCAGCGCCAGCAAGATCAGGCCGAGCAGGCCCAGCAGGTAGGAAAAGCGGGTCAGCTGACGGTGGTCGCGCACGATCAGCAGCGTGCCCACGAGCAGCACCACGCCCACAAGTGACCACATGACCTGCCGTTCCGTCAGGTGCGCATCCTTCGCGATATCGATGCGGTAGATGAACACCAGACCGATCGCGTTCAACGTCGCCGCCAGCGGCAGCATCATCTGGTCGGCGTGCGGCGCGGCATAACACATGGCCACGTGCGCAATCGCGTAGACGCCGATGAAACCGCCGACGAGCCAGAGCATGTCGACGGTGAGCGCTTTACCCTGGGAAAGCTCCAAGCCCACGAGCATGAGCAGCAGCAACGCCGCCGACATGATCAGCAGGGTCATCTCCCTGCCGCGGGAAAACAGCTGGCGCATCTACTTCACCTCCCTACAGGCCTCAGCGGGGGTTTCCGGCTCAGCATCGGCCCCCTCGTTGTCTGCGTCTTCAGCAGCTTGAGCATCTTCGGCCGCTGCCTCATCGACGCAGACAGGCAACGCGTCCTCGGCCAAGCGGTTGACTTGCTCGGTGACCTCGGCATACGAGCCGCTGCCCAGGTTGTCCACGCGTTCACGGGTGGAATCGGGCAAGTCGCTGACCGTGAACAGCTGGCAATCGTTCGGGACAGAGCCCGTGTCGACGAGCCGGATCTGGTTCTCGTCGTTAATGCACACCTTCTGCACAGGTTCATGCAGGTCGCGGCCGAAAACGCTGGTTTGGAAGCCCTGCTCGATGATGAATTCATCTGCGTCGTTCGCAGTGACGAAGTACGACGACTGCTTGGCGTTGTCGTACCACCACATGCCGCCCAGCCCCAGCAGGGCGACGAGCAACACGCCAATGACTATCGGCCACGCCGAGCGCCGCTGGTGATCCTCCTCGTCGTCTTCGGGTTCCGGGGTGTCGTGGGTGGCGCGCGTTTCGCTTGTCGACGGCTTATTCTGCGGCCGCACCAACTTCGCCGCCCTACTCGCGGACGTATCCGGATGGGTGGGATCTTCTGCCTGCACTAACGCACCGGCCATCGCAGATGCGGTGGGCACGTCGGGGGACTCTGGATCATCCGAGTCAATAACATCGGCCACCACAACAGTGATGTTGTCCGGCCCGCCCGAGCGCAGCGCCAATTCGATGAGGCGTTGCGCGGCCTCGGCGGGGGAGCCTTCTCCCAAGGTGGTCTCAATGGTGGAGTGCGTCACCGGGTCGGACAGCCCGTCGGAGCACAGCAGGTAGCGGTCGCCGGCGTGGGCGTCGATAAGCTCCAAATGCGGCTCGACCGGACGGCCGGTGTACGCCTTGAGAATGAGCGACTTCTGCGGGTGCGACGAAACGTCCTCGGCGTTGAGTTTGCCCTGTTCGACGAGCGACTGGACGAACGTGTCGTCGACGGTGATCTGTGTCAGCTCGCCGCCGCGCAGGCGGTACCCGCGCGAGTCACCGACGTGGATCAACCCCAGCTGGACGCCGTTGAACATCAGCGCGGTCAGGGTCGTGCCCATGCCTTCTTGCTCAGGGTGCTTACTGATGGACGCCTTGATCGACGCGTTCGCGTCATCAGCCGCCGCACCGAGCAGCGCCAGAATGTCGGCGTCGCCCGGGTCGCGGTCGAGGTGCTCCATGTGCTGGACCATGAGCTGGGAGGCGACTTCACCGGCGGCGTGGCCGCCCATGCCGTCGGCAAGCAACAGCAAGTGCGGGCCGGCGTAAGCGGAATCTTCGTTGTTTCCGCGCACAAGCCCGCGGTCAGACACAGCGACGAAGTTGAGTTTCAGCGTGCTCATGGCATCAACCTCACAATCGTGCGCCCCATCTTGATGTCCGTGCCCACCTGGACGCGTTCAGGCTGGTCAATCCGGATACCGTCGACAAATGTGCCGTTACGGGAATCCAAGTCCTCGACGAACCATTCAGACCCGCGGCGGAACAACCGCGCGTGGCGCGAGGATGCAAAGTCGTCCCCGAGCACGAAATCGTTGTTGTCCGCACGGCCCAGTGAGAGTTCTTCCAGCGTGGAAATTTCCATGTGGGAGCCCTGCAGCGGGCCCTCAACCACGACAACCTCGCGGGCCTTTTCCCTGCGCATGGGCGCCGGTGCCGGGGCAGCTGCCGAACGTGGGCGGCGCTGCGCCGAAGCCGCGGCCTTGATGTCGCGGCGCTGCGCGGCGAGCACCGCCATGATGAAAGCCCACAACAAGATCAGGAGCCCGAAGCGGGCACCAAGCATCAATGCAGTATCTAGCACGTCACACCGCCCCTTACTGGTACTGCTGGTAGTGCTCGTTCGGCTGGGCCGGCTGGGAATAGCGCGGACCCACGATACGAACCTCGATGGAGGAATGCCCGACAGTGATCACATCGCCATCGGCCAGCTCCCAGTTCTCCACAAGCTGGTCGTTGACCGTCGTGCCGTTGGTGGACTGGAGGTCCACCAGAAACGCGGTCTGACCGTCCCAAATGACTTCGGCGTGCTGGCGCGAGACACCCGTGTCCGGCAGGCGGAAGTCAGCGTCGTTCGACCGGCCGAGGATGTTGGACCCTTCGTGGACTTGGTAGGTGCGCGACGAGCCGTCGAGAAGCAAAAGGGTCACGGCGGGACCGTTCGGTGCTGGCTGGGGCTGGAACATCGGTGCCTCCTGATCATCGGCCTTGCGCGGTGCGCGGTCCGCAAGAATCGCGTCGAATCCGCTATCGACATCCGGGGCTTCGTCGATATACGACGACACACGCAACTGACCCGTGCGCAACCCGGACTCCTCCGCAACCCGGACCACCACGGGCCCGTACAGGCCCCAGTTCAGGTTACGGACAAAACGCGTGAGCTGCCCCGCGAGGTGGGCGGGCAAATCCGGATCCTGCGACAAGTTCTCCAGATCCTTACTGGACACGCCGATCGCGAACACATTCGGGGCGACAATCTCATCCACCTCATTGGCGACGAGTTCATCCTGCGCCTCCTGCTTCAGCAGCTCTTCCAGCTCAGCCGGAACAACACGGCCCCCGAACACTGCAGCAAAGCCGTTATCCAACCCGCGCTGCAGTGAACTGTCGATCTTGGCCAACCTATCCATCAACGCCATTTACCCACACCTCCTCCCAGGAATGTTTCGATGACAGTATAGAGTTTCGCGTCCGTTCGACATAGCTGCCCAGGCGTTTCTTACAGTCCTTATTGAGTTTTAAGGTCTCGTTGAGACTATCTGGACGGCAACTGAACACGCGATTTGGTGGTTTATAGCGCGCCCGTGCTATGTTTACCTAGTCGCCCGCCCGGGTGGCGGAATTGGCAGACGCGCTGGCTTCAGGTGCCAGTGTTCGCAAGAACGTGGGGGTTCAAGTCCCCCCCCGGGCACAATGTGAAGTCCCGAGACATCGTTCCTATGATGTCCCGGGATTTCTTGTTTTTGGAGTGCCCCGGTTGGGGTTGAGTTCGTTGTCTTGCAGTAGATCTTGCCGTCGGTCAGCAGCAGGGGTCGAGCCGCTGTTGCCCTATCCGCAGGCAGCCAGGGCGCCGGTGGCGGTGAGTACGAGTCCGCCGAGTGGAAACTGTCGCCGGGAAAAGCTGTTTGACGTGGTTTAACCGTCCGTGGTCCAGGTCTGAGTGAAACAAGAAGAGGATGAGGGAACCCTACCGCTAAAGCATCAGGTCAGGGGTAGGTCCGTGACACACGTGGCACCATCAGCGGTGGTGGAGAACTCAGTGACACCGGTTATTTATCATGTCCTCTGTGCTTTCCCTCGGATTGTCGATGATCTGAGCTACTGCCCTGCACTTCATGGCCAAAACCGCAGGAGCGGAAGACTAGTGCTGGAGCAACGTCTCGTTCACAATGGTCCGGGAGGTCGAAAACCGCTGCATAGGAAAGATATGGCGGAAACAGTGAGCGTGGTCGTGGGTCGGGGTTAGTCCAAGGTGGCGAGCAGCTCAGTACAGGCCTGCTCGCACCGGCGGCAGGCCTCGGCGCAGACCGTGCAGTGCTCGTGCATCTCAGCGTGGCGGGCGCATTCTTCTCCACAGGCCTGGCAGGCAGTACGACAAGCCTCCAGGACGGAGCGGATAAGGGTGACATTCCAGTCGGTGGGCCGGGAGAGCATCCGGCCGGTGGCCGTACAGATGTCAGCACAGTCGAGGTTGAGGCGGATGCAGGTGGTCAGCTCCGCGACCATGTCCTCACCCAGGCAGGCATCCGCGCAGGCGGTGCAGGTCTGGGCGCACTCGAAGCAGGCGGTGATGCATTCGGCCAGTTTGTCCTTGTCGATCTGGCCTAGGTCCTTCGGGTGGGCCTCCAGCATGGCGTGTACGTGATGGGTCATGTCGTGCTCCATATCTCAATTCGGTCCGGAAAGGTGGGCCGGTCGAGCCGACCGGCCCACACCCTCGACCCTAGAGGCCCGACTGGCCGGAATCCAGGGTTGGACCATGAAGATTTCATGAAGAACCCCAACCTCCACCTAGCGGCTACCAGCCGCTAGAAACTCCCTAAGTAACGTGGCGAATGCTCGGCCGTAGCTACGCCGAGTGGGTCGGCCACAGGCTCCCAAGAGCCGGACGCTGCCCTACCCACAGCCTCCACCCAGTGGCACCTATCGAGCAGGAGGAGTGATAAACCACGACGCACTTGAAGCACCATCCCTCGCTGAGTCTCAGCTCCTGCACCAACCAAGAAACCTAGAAAGCATTATCATGAAGCGCACCATTGCCCTCGCTGCCCTCGCCCTGACCTCCTCCCTGGCCCTGGCCGCCTGCACGGACGACACTGCATCTGATGCCCCCGAGACCACGACCACCACCACCTCGGTGACGGCCACACAGTCCTCCGAGGAGACTGGCATGAACGATCAGATGGGTGCAGAGGGCCATTACCATCCGGCTGATGGTGGGCAACCCCCGGCAGGGATCGCAGCAGAGGAAAATCCCACCTACCCGGTGGACACCGAGGTCGTCCTCACCGCGGACCACATGCCGGGCATGGAGGGTGCTGAGGCGACGATCGCCGGTGCGTTTGACACCACGACCTACTCGGTCAGCTACACCCCCACCGACGGTGGGGACCCGGTCACCGACCACCGGTGGGTGGTCCACGAGGAGTTTGTCGATCCGGGCCAGGCCCCCCTGCCGGAGGGGTCCGAGGTCGTCTTGGATGCCGAGCACATGTCGGGAATGAAGGGTGTGGAGGCCACCATCGACTATTCCACGGATGAGACGGTCTACATGGTTGATCTCACCGTCGACGGGATGACCATGACCAATCACAAGTGGGTTACCGAAAGCGAGATCGCCCCGGCAGAGTAAGACCCACCAACCGCAACCTCAGCACCCCGGGCTCCTCCACCATCTGGTTGAGGTCCCTGGGTGCTTACCTCTTTGGTTTCTGCCCTAGGACGAGTTAGTCCTCGTCCTGGGTGAGCACCTGTCGGGCCAGTCGGTAGGCGTGGTCGTTCCATCCCTGGCGGACGACGTCGCGGACGAGTCAGGAGCATCCCACCGGTGGTGGCTGCCCGTGACGGGGATGTTCCCTTGGTGGCGGCCGCTCTAGACGGCGTGGCGGATGTCCTTTGAGTGGGCAAAGACGGTACATCGTGGCCCGCTTGTCTGCCGGGTGAACCGGCCATAGCCATCAGGATGCGAAATGAGCCCCACACCAAATCCCGCACCGGTCATCGTCACCGGGGATGACCTGGTCTCATTGGTTGGAGCCGGGGGAAAGTGGTGTTATCTCTATCGGGCGATCACCGCCGGTGGCCAGACCCTGGACTTTTACCTCTCTCCGAAGCGGAACGTGGCCGCAGCGAAGCGTTTCCTGGCCAAGGCTCTCAGATCCAATGCGTCAGCCGGGTATCCCAGAGTGATCAACACCGATAAAGCACCCTCACTAGCCAGGGCAATCGCCGAGTTGAAGTCAGAGGGAATCTGCCCGCCAACAGTGGAACACCGGCAGGTGAAATACCTCAACAACATCCTGGAAGGCGACCATGGTCGGCTGAAGCGGATCCTCGGGCCGAAAGGCGCGTTTAAGAACCGGTCATCTGCATATCGGACGTTGAAAGGGATGGAGGCGATGTACTCATTGCGGAAAGGGCAAGGCACGATGTTTGCCTACGGGCAACCGAACCCGGACGCGGTGATCGTCAACCGGGTCTTCGAGACGGCCTGAGAACGCCCACACGCAGCGGCCATCAGGGAATGAGAAACTGAGTTTTTGCGGCTCTCCCCCCAACTTTGCAACAGCACCGGTTGATGTTGCAGGTGGGGATGTGGTCGAGGTTGTTCAGCGGCGCGATCTTTTCGACCAGCAGCACCACAGTGGCCATCAACCCGATCATGCGGCCGCCAGCAGCAGGACTCCCAGCCTCCAGCCGGCAACAGGGGCGGTCAGAGTGGCCTGGCCGTCGTTCTCGACGGGGTGTGGTGGTCGGGTCCCGGCCTGTCACCGGGCGAAACGGGCGATAGCGTCGGTGACTTCCTGGAACTTCGCGTCGGCCTCCTCTCCTCCTAACTGGGCGGCGTCACGGACGCAGTGTTTCATGTGGTCATCGAGTAGTCCCAGGGCAACGCTGCGTAGGGCAGCATTGACCGCGGAGATCTGGGTAAGGATGTCGATGCAGTACTGTTCCTCGTCGACCATGCTGTGCAGGCCCCGGGCCTGGCCCTCGATGCGCTTGAGGCGGGCGAGATAGCGATCCTTGTCGTTGATGTAGCCATGGGTGGTGTGACAGGTGTCGGCCCCACCCGAGGAGGAAACGGCCTGATCAGGGGTGCGAGTATCCACAATGGTCTCCTTGCTGAAAAAAGGGGGCAGGTATGTCCTGAGTCAGTTGCGGGTCGATCAGGATGGAAAGCCCGAGGGTATGGAATGAGGCGTGAGGACCTCATGGTCCCCACGCCCTGTGGCGTTATTCGGATAAGTAGTCGGCAGTTTGTCGGCCCGGAGGGGCCTGCCGGGTGGGGCCGGGGGAGAGGTCAGGAGCAGGTACTTGGGGACGGAGGTCTGAGTGTTATTGGAGGGACTCAGCCGCAGGAGGAGGACACGGGGTTCCTTATCGCTAGAAAAGGATGCGGATTAGGCGGTGACCGGCTGCCGCACGGAGGGGCGAGCGGGCTGCGGTGAGGAACTGGTGTTGTCGTGGGAGGGCTTGAATCTACGCAGCGTGAGGGAGTTGGAGACCACGAACACCGAGGAGAAGCCCATCGCAATGCCCGCCAACCCCGGGTTGAGGAAACCGATCGCGGCGACCGGGATCAGCACGACGTTGTAGGCGAACGCCCAGAACAGGTTGCCCTTGATGGTGCCCAGCGTGCGACGTGACAGACGGATGGCATCGCCCGCGGAGCGCAGGTCGTTGTTCATTAAGGTGATATCGGAGGCCTCTATGGCCACATCCGTGCCCGCCCCCATGGCCAGACCCAGATCGGCCTGGGCCAGGGCGGCCGCGTCATTGACGCCGTCGCCGACCATGGCGACCTTCTTGCCCTCATGTTGCAGCTTCTCGATGACCGCGACCTTGTCCTGCGGCATGACCTCGGCACTCACGTTGGCCGCATCGATGCCCACCTCTTGGGCGACGGCGGCCGCGGCCTTCGCGTTATCGCCGGTGAGCAGGTACGGACTCAACCCCAGCCTGCGGAACTGGGCGACCGCTTCCGCTGAGGAGTCTTTGATGGCATCGCGCACCACGACCACACCGGCGGGCTGGTCATCGACGTAGACGGCCACCGGGGTCGCGCCCTGCGACTGTGCGTGGTCGAAGGCGGTGGTGAGGTCACGGGGCAGCTGGCCGGCGGGACGGCCGACGGTGACGACGTGACCCTTGACGGTGGCCGTGACGCCCCGGCCGGCGGTGCTGTCGAAGTCGGTGGCCTCCTGGATGTTCCCGGAGCGCTCGGCCTCGGTGACAATCGCCTTGGCGATGGGGTGCTCGGAGCCTGCTTCGACGGCCGCCGACAAGGCGAGGACCTCGTTGTTGGTGTAGCCGTCGGCGGCGTGGACGCCGGTGACCGACATGACCCCGGAGGTGACGGTGCCGGTCTTGTCCATGACGATGGTGTCGACCTGGCGGGTGGATTCGAGGACCTCCGGGCCCTTGATCAACAAGCCCAGCTGCGCGCCCCGGGAGGTGCCCACCAGCAGGGCGGTCGGGGTGGCCAGTCCCAGGGCGCATGGGCAAGCGATGATCAGCACCGCGACTGCGGCGGAAAAGGCCCAGTTCGCCCCGCTGCCGAGGGCGAGGTGGACGATCAGGGTGATGATGGAGACGACAATGACCGTCGGGACGAAGACCGAGGAAATCTTATCCACCAGGCGCTGGACCGGGGCTTTTTTCGCCTGGGCGTCAGTGACCAGCTTGGCCATCTGGGACAGCGTGGTCTCCGAACCTGTGCGGGTGACTTCGACCAGCAGTCGACCGGAGGTGTTGATCGTCGCGCCCGTGACCGGGGTGCCAGGGGCGGCCTCGACGGGAACGGACTCGCCGGTCAGCATCGACTCGTCGATGGCCGAGGTGCCCTCGATGACACGACCGTCGGTGGCGATCTTCTCACCCGGGCGGACGACGAAGACGTCACCGACTGTCAGCTGGGAGACCGGGACGCGGACTTCCTCACCGTCGCGGATCACCGCGGCGTCTTTCGCACCCATGTCCAGCAGGGACTTCAGCGCCGCGGAGGACTGGCCCTTGGCGCGGACCTCAAACCACCGGCCGAGCAACAGGAAGGTGATGACTACGGCGATGGTCTCGAGGTAGATGTGGTCCATGCCGTCATGGCGGGGCAGCAGGCTCATCTCGATGACCATGCCGGGGTGCCCGGCGTTGCCGAAAAACAAGGCCCACAGCGACCACAGATACGCAGCGGTAGTGCCCAGAGACACGAGCGTGTCCATCGTGGTCGAGCGGTGACGCAGGTTGGTTAAGGTCGCCCGGTGGAACGGGGCGCCACCGTAGAAGTAGATCAGGGTGGACAGGACGAGCAGGGCCCACTGCCAATTCATGAACTGCAGGGACGGGATCATCGAGATCGCGACCACCGGAACGGAGAGGATCGTCGACCCGATCAGACGCGACTTCAGGTCTGTGGCCTCGGCCTCGCGGGCCTGTTCGTGGCGGTCACCGACCACCTCGGTGTCCTCCTCCGGGCCGCTGTCCACGGCGGAGGCGTGTTGATCCCCCATGGTGAACGCGTCGTACCCGGCACCCCGCACGGTTTCGATCAGCCGATCGGCGTCGACTTTGGTGGGGTCGTAACTGACGGAGGCGGATTCGGTGGCGAAGTTGACGGTGGCCTCCACGCCATCGAGCTTGTTGAGCTTGCGCTCCACCCGCCCTGAGCACGACGTACAGGTCATGCCGGTGACGCCCAGATCGACCTGGAGTAGGTCAACCGACGGTTGAGTCTGAATCATCAGTGATCAGTCCTTCAGCAAACAGTGGTGAGGTGCATCTCCGAGGTCCCAAAAGGCCCGCCCACAGATGCACCGTCGGGGATATCGAACCGGCATGGCTGGGCCTGATGGGCATATCCAACAGGGTTGGCCCGGCCGTGTCTACCTGAGGCGGGGACCGGGCCCCGGGATTAGGGCTTGACGGTGTAACCGGCTGTCGTGACAGCGGCGACAACATCGTCGTCGGTGAAGTTTTCACCCGTGACGGTCACCTGCCCGGTATCCACGGTGGCCTCCACCATGGTCACACCGGCGACCTCGCCGATCTCCTCCTCCACGGAGGACTTGCAGTGTCCGCAGGTAATGCCTTCGATGATGTACTTCTTTGTTACGGCGCTCATCAGATGATCCTTTCCTTGATGTCCTGAAGGGCAGGAGTGGAGATGTCCCAACAACCTTCAACCTATACCCATGGGGGGTATCAGTCAAGGAGGTGTCTGCCCCTAAGCGTCCCGTTCGGCGGGCAGGACTTCCGGAACGGCCGCGATCGTTGCTGCACTTCTTGTACAAAATGTACGTTAAAGGGTATGGGCATCACGGTCACCCTCAGTCAGTTCCGCAGCGAACAAAGCCACTATCTTGATGCCGCCCAACGTGAACCGGTCACCATCCTCAGTCGCGGGCCCCGCCGCCGGGCGGTGGTGGTCTCCCCGGACTTCTACGACCGGGCGGTTCAGGCGCTGGAGGATGGCGAGGATATCCGTGCCGCAGCGGCTGCCCGCCAGGAGGCGGGCGGTGTCTCCCACGAGGAGTTCACGTCCGACCTCGAACTGGACTGACGTGCCTGTCCATACCTGTGCCGCGGTATTTGATCATCGATAAGCTTTCAACTGCGACAGCCCTCCGCACGCTGGCCCGGCAATGGCAGCAGTGATTGCCACCGCCATCGACGCCCTGGCCCACGTTCCGCCGTCTCGGCGGAGTGGAAAAGTTGCGGGGCGGCGACGGGGAGTGCTGTAGCTGGGTAGTCCACGGCCGTCAATGACGGTGAGCTGATCAGCGTCTCGGTTCCAAGGAAGACAGGCACTCATACTCGCATCGTTGAGTGGGATGAGGCCGGTCCCTGGCGTTCCTGCGCATGACGCATGACTACCGAACCTGAACAAATAAGGAATGGACAGCTGAGGCACGCAGCATCAGGCTGCTAGCGGGGCCTCTTTTTGTTGCCCGTATCGGGTCAGACCCCGCGGCTTGTACACCGCCAGCACCGTAGCCACCAGCAATACCAAGGCTGCTGCCACGGAGTGGAGGACCGGGGAGAAATTCCGCACGGCCTCCAGCCCCACGCCCGGGTCTGCCGCCACCCGGGCAAGATACTCGAAAGTCTACATGTACAGCACCAACACACCTGTCGCCACCACAGTGAGCCCCAGCTTGAACACCACCCAGTAGTGTCGGAACAATCCCCACGTCGTCCCCAGGGATTGAAGGACTCCGGTCACCAGCGAGGCCACCGCCAGGGGAACGAGCGCCCACCACGCCACCTGCTCCATCACCCGATACGTCCCCCGGACCGCCATCTCATCCGCGCTCACTATCCCCATGACCGCCATCGCGATAAAGGCGAGCACCATCCCGAGCCAGCCGACCGAGCAGACCACATGTGCCACCAGCGCGGCCTTGCGTATTCGTGGGGTCATCACTCTCGCCATTAGAGGTGCTCCTGGACCAGGAACGCCCCCTCGGCCGGCATCCCCAACCCATGGCGACTGGGCCCATGGTTGCCGTCTCCAAACACCAGTACCAGCACGACCGAGTCATGCGCCTGAAGGCTTCGCGGTCATCCGGAGGAAAACACCGCACGATCACCACCTCGCAGACCAAGGGGCGTCTCGCCCTCGTGGCTGTAGCCGCCGGCACGGTCTCATCCGCCGGCGTCGGTGGCGCCACGGCCGCCGCCTTGCAAGCCCCGGCCGAGGTCGAGGCTCCGGTCTCCCCGGAGGCTGCCACCGTCGAGGTGGATTTGGCCACCAACGACACGGCCCTGTCCTCGAGTGGGACGCAGGCCGCACCGCAGATTCTCGCGATCTCCGAATTCAAGCCGGTCGCCAACATCGACGAGCAGCTGGACAAGGCCATCCAGTACAACGCCGAGCGGGCCGAGAACGAGCGCGCTGCCCGCGCGCCCTCGGTGGTCAAGCCCGCTGAAGGCACCTTCACCTCCGGTTCCGGCGTGCACTGGGGAACCCTCCACGCGGGTATCGACATCGCCAACGTCGTGGGTACCCCGATCCTCGCGGCGATGGGCGGCACTGTCATCGACTCCGGCCCGGCCTCCGGTTTCGGGCAGTGGATCCGCATCCAGCACGATGATGGCTCGATTGCCGTCTACGGTCATATGGAGACTCTCGACGTGACCGTTGGGGAACGCGTCACCGCTGGTCAGAGGATCGCTGGCATGGGCAACCGAGGGTTTGCCACCGGCTCTCACCTGCACTTCGAGCTTTACCCGACTGGCAGCGGGGCGGTCGACCCGTTGCCCTGGTTCGCCGAGCACGGCGTCACCTTCTAACCTTCCCGCACTCACCAGGACCGGCCCCGACACCGGAACCGGCGGCAGTGACTGGGCGTGAGGCACCCGCCTCAGACCGCAGAGACGCTTCTCACTCATCGCCGACACAGCCCGGACTTGATAGCTTCTCCAGGCAGGGCAGACCGGGGCACAGGGGAGGCAGTCCGTGCTCGTCATATATGGGGGCGGCGAGCGTCCCGCCAACGAGGAGCAGGTGCCGTAATCCACGTTTAGTGGGATACTACCGTAACCTGCCTTCTCCTGCGCCAGCTGACGAAGCCGGTAACCGCAGGCCATGCAAGAGCCAGCATCGCGAGAACCAACAGGGGCGTATCCCCCATGCGCGCATACGGCGTCAAACCAGTATGAAGGGGAACGGTTGCCGTCAGCAGTTCGTTCGTGCCCAGGCCACTGAGTTGTGAGACTGTGCCGTCGGGCTGGATAACTGCGGAGTATCCGGTGGGGGCAGCCTGGAGAACGGTGCGGCCAAACTCGCGGGCACGCATCCGGGATGCGGCCACTTCAATTGCAGGTACTTCCTCGGTCACAAAAGACGCGGCGTTGGTCGGTGCGAGGAGTAGCTGCCCACCATTGCGAACGGCATCGGCGACCCGGTCGGCGAAGAAGACCTCATAAGAAATGACGATCCCCAATCGTGGTGTCCCGCTGGGATCGAGCACCGCCGGTCCCTCTCCGACAATGGCGTCGCGGGGGATGAACCGTGCGTCCTCGCTGAGTCGTTCAATCAGATTGCGCATAGGGATGTACTCGCCGAACGGCACACGATGATGCTTCTCATAGCGTCCTAACCGGGTCCCGTCCGGTCCCCACACTATGGATGCGTTCCGGAAATGTTGATCCTCGGATTCGGTAATTCCGACGACGATGTTCGTGTCGAGTTGCCTGGCCAGTTCAGCGAAAGCTGCATCAACGCGCGTCCCGTCGATTGAGCCGTCGATATTGACGACGTTTTCGGGCAGCAGAACCAGATCAGGGTCCCCGGTGATATCTTCGGCAGCCTGTAGGTGCCGGCGGGTCGTATCAAACGGATCGGTATTGACCGCGCGAAGCCCGCGGGGGCCTCCACCCTGCACGAGCACGACGTCAAGGCTGCCTTCTGCCGTATCATTTACGATCGTTGGCGCGAACGCCGGTACCGCGAGTACCACGACCGCTGCGACCACGGATGCTGCACGGGCTCGTCTCGGCCCGAAGATGACAGCGGTAACAACGGCCCCCGCAACTGCGGCCAACGCGGTCACCAGGAGAGTCCCACCCAGGGGCGCTGCCGCCATGAAAGGACCATCGGTCTGGCTGTATCCGAAAGCGGACAGCGGGAAACCGCCGAACGGGAACCGGTGCTGCACAGCCTCCAATAACACCAGGGCAGCAGGGGTGAGCAGCCACCAGCCCGACCAGCGGCTGCGAAAAGCCGCCTCGTTAGGCGATACCGCGGCAACCAGCATTAACAGTAGCGCCTGAACGGCAACAACAGCAGCGTATCCGGCAGTGTTGAAGTCGGTGAGCCAGCGCAGAGCAAGAGCGTAGTGCGCCACCCCGCCCAACCCACCGAGCCACAAACGGTTACGTAGTGGTTGACCTGCCAAAGCCAGCATGAACATAGTCACGCCCACCGGGAACAGCACCCACCAACCGCGTGGCGGCAGCGCCAGCCACCAGACCACCGCAGCTCCCATCATGAGCGCGGTGGGACCGGCCAATCTGCGCCAGTTATCGCCGGCTATCCCCCGGGAAAGACGTGAGACTGTCACGTCTGCTGCAGTACTAGCCTTCATCGGAGATCACGGCCTTTTTCGGGTTGTTGCTCAGTTGTGAATATATGCCCAATCCTTCGAGTCATGTGACAGCAACTTTCAGTACTTTCCCAGTGGATCTGGGGGTCCGGCAAAGCGTTGACGAATCCGGATTTAGTTCAGGCCGGCGTAGGAGTGCAGGCCGGAGACGACCAGGTTGATGAACAACAGGTTGAAGATTATCGTGGCCGGGGCCAGGATATTGATCCACGCGGCCTTGTGATCGAGCCACCCGGCCGTGGCACGGGCATGCAGGTAGGCGGCATAGAGCACCCAGGAGATAAAGGATGCGGTCTCCTTCGGATCCCATCCTCAAAACCGGCCCCACGAGGCCTCCGCCCAGATCGCACCCAGAACAATGCCCAACCCCAGTACGGGCAACGTAATGATGGCGGACTTGTAGGCCAGGGCGTCAAGCTTTTTCGCACTCGGCAGCGGCTTGGCCACAGCACCGAAGAAGCCACGCTCCGCACCCTTCGGCTGCCAGATGCGCAGCCGCTGGGAAATATGTACGAGTACATCTCCATGATCTGCGTGGACAAGCTGCAGGTCATCGACTTCCGCCCGACACGGTGCACACCACTGGTCCCAAGCGTTGAGGACGACGACCTCGCCGTCAAAATCAGACAGGCTGATCTCCTCACCCTCCTCCATCAGCGACGGGCCGGAGAAGTCCGGCAGCGGGGCACGTTCCTCCTTTGCGTAGATAATCTCGGTTTGGCCTCCTGGTGAGTGGAACTGGAAGGTGCCCCCGACGGCGACGGCGTTTCGGGCGCCGTCGCCTGAGGAACAGGCCGTCAGGGTCACGGCGGTGAGCACCGCGGCAACCGCGATGGCGGCTCTGCGGGGTGTGCTCGGCATGGATTAGATCTCCTTATTCCGGGGCGGTGGGGAAGAAGACGGTGTTCTGGTTGTCCCGGAAGACCACAACACCGAGGAAGGTCATCGTGCTGCCCGGTGGGTGGTCTGCAGCGACCCAGCTCACCCCAGCGACCGACCATGCTGTGGGGTTAGGCGTACCGCAGGGAACTCATCATCCCGGTTTCCAAGTGATAGGCGTTATGGCAGTGAAATGCCCACTCACCGGGGTTGTCAGCGATCAGGTCGGCGATCATGGTTTCACCGTGGCGGAGAAGGACGGTGTCCTTGCGTAGCCCGCCGCTGCCGGGCAGCGCCCACGTGTGTCCGTGGATGTGCATGGGGTGGGGCATCATGGTCCTGTTGCGCATGACCATCCGCAGGCGCTGGCCCTCCTGCACGGTCGCGGAGGAGGATTGGCCGTCGGTGAGAATGCTCCATTCATACGGCATCATCTGCCCGCCCAGGTCGATGCTGACTTCTCGGTCTGGTGTGCCCTCGGGCAGGAGTGCACGGTCTGCTGGCTTCAGGGAGGACAGAAGCAGTCCGGTGGACGACAACTCGGGGAAGTCGACATCGGGGCGGGGGGCCTGGCCGCCGGCGGTGCGGATGACGGCGAAGGCGCGGTCGTCCTTACCCACCGCCAAAGCCGTGAGCGGGAAGATGCCGTCGCCGAGGATGACCTCGACGTCGACACGCTCGCCCATCGACAGGTAGATCGATTCGGTCTCCCAGGGCTGGACAGGGAAGCCGTCGGTGTGGGTGACGGTCATACGGTGGCCACCGAGAGCCACCTTGAAGATGGTGTCAGCGCCCGCGTTGATGAACCTCAGGCGGGCTTTATCCCCCGGTCGGGCATTAAACGTTCGGTGCGCCCGGGGAATGCGTCCGTTGATGAGGTAGTGCGGATACATGACATCACCGGCATCTCCACCCAGAGCCAGATCGGGCGTGCCGTGGGCCATCATGCCCCCCTCACCACCCATATCCATCCCGCCGTGGCCACCCATGTCCATGTTTCCGTGTCCGCCCATGTCCATCCCCGTCAACATGGTCAGCTGATCTTCGGGACTGCTGCCGTCGATGCCGTCCAGCCAGTCGTCGAGCACGATGGTCCATTCGACGTCCTGATCCTCTGCGTCGTCCGGGTCGCGGACGATCAGAGGGGCGTGCAGACCCCGGTCGAGTTGTAGGCCGCTGTGGGAGTGGTAGAAGTAGGTTCCTCCATGGGGGGTTTCGAACACATAGGAAAACGACTGACCAGGCTCAATGGGAGGCTGGGTCATGCCGGGCACACCGTCGGCTGCGTTGTGGAGTGCGATGCCATGCCAGTGGATGGAGGTGCTCTCAGGCAGTTCATTGGTGATATCGACCTGGAGGACGTCGCCGGCGGTGGCCTCAATGGCCGCATCCCCGGTGTCAGAGACATATCCCCACGTCTTGGCTTCGATGCCGCCGATATCGATCGACATGGGCCGCGCGGTCAGCGTCTTGCGGACGGAAGGCGCGGGAAGATTCGGGGGAGTCGGGTAGGAGGATGACGACGAGGAGGACGCGGCAGGGGCCGAGGTGCTGTTGCCCTGTCCGCAGGCGACCAGGGCCCCGGTGCCGGCGAGGACGAGCCCGCCGAGCAGAAACTGTCGTCGGGAAAACGCGTTCGTCATGATTTAACCTTCCATGGTGTAAGATTTCAGTGATACGGGAGACAGGCGCAGGTGAGGACCCTGCTGAGCCATCACGTCAGGCGCAGGTCTGTGACACACGTTGCGCCGTCAGCGGTGGTGGAAAACTCCGTGGTGCCGGTACGCCCCTGGTAGCTGACCTCAATCAGGCCGGTGGCATCATCGGGAAGCCAGAAGCCAATAAACCCGTTGTCGAACGTGGTGGTTTGCTCGTCGATCAGGACCTCCCCGGTGGTCTCATCGGTGACCGTGACCTGGACGGGCGCATTGCGCAGTTCACCCAGGCAGGTGGTCAGACTGTGGTAAAAGCAGTCATGGGTCTGGGTCACATATGGGGCAATCGAGACGTAGGTCAGGTCCTGGGGCAGGTCGAGAGCCACCTCCTGGTTCTCATCCGAGAGCAGCAGTTCATTGGCACGCACTGAGGCGATCAGATCCGTAGGACGCTCAGTGACCTTCTGCCGGTCGAGGTGATCAATGATCTCCACCGCGTCCATGGCGGCCAGACCGTGGGCGGTCAAGAACTTATCCTGGCTCACTTCCGCGGTGACAGCGGGCTCCGAGTCGGGGGCTGAGCATCCGGTGAGGGTCAGGGCGAGGGCGGCGGCTGCGATCGCTGCTCGTTTCACGTCAATCTCCTTGGGTCGTGGTTAGACCGTGATAGGGCACCGCTTATGCGTCGGTGCTTCATCTTTCTCTAGCACGTCCGCCGGCCGGCCGGAAAACCAAAAACCCTGCTCGCAGCCTTGAAATACGGTGAAAAGGGGGCGCGATCGGTGGGCTGGGTCACACCTGAACTGGCCCGCCCCACCACGGGTTGCTGTCCTGCTACCCCGCCCCCGGTATCTGGCGCGGGGCGCCCAACCCCTGGTAGCACCTGCTTCCCCCACCGGTGAAGGCAACATTCTTGGTCTGTGAGGGGACACAGAAACGAGAGCGATCCAGGGGTTGTTTTTGAAGATTTAATGAAGATGTCCTCGGCGAGCACCGAGCGAGGATGGCATCACCCCTGGCCGGGACCATACTGGATCCTATGGATGACCGCGCACTGACCATCGCCACGCCCCCGGGGCGGGTGCTGGTGGTCGACGATGAACAACCCCTGGCCCAGATGGTGGCCACCTACCTCATCCGGGCAGGCTTCGAGGCTCGTCAGGCCTACACGGGAACTCAGGCCGTGGACGAGGCCCGTCGCTTTTCCCCCGATGTTGTTGTGTTGGATCTGGGTCTGCCCGAACTCGACGGTCTAGAGGTGTGCGGACGGATCCGCACCTTCTCGGACTGCTACATTCTCATGCTCACCGCCCGCGGCACCGAGGACGACAAGATCACCGGTTTGACCCTGGGGGCCGATGACTACATCACCAAACCCTTCGGCATCCGGGAACTGGTGACCCGGGTGCATGCGGTGCTACGCCGCCCCCGCACCAGCACCATCCCGCCGCAGGTTACCGCCCCGTTTGTCGTCGGTGAGCTCACCATTGACCCCGCCGCCCACAAGGTGCAGGTGGGGGAGGTGGTCGTGGATCTCACCCGCACGGAGTTCGAGCTGCTGGTCACCCTGGCCCTGCGCCCAGGCCAGGTGCTCACCCGCCACGACCTGGTCACCGAGGTCTGGGACACCACCTGGGTGGGGGACGAGCGCATCGTCGATGTCCACATCGGCAACCTGCGCCGCAAGCTCGGCACCGATACCCGGGGGCGGGGCTTCATCGAAACCGTGCGTGGAGTGGGCTACCGGGTGGGGCAACCATGAAGCACGGACCCGGCCTGACCTTCCGCTTCCTGGCCGCCCAGGTGGCGGTCGTGGTGATCAGCCTGTTGGTGGCCGCGACCGTAGCCACAATCGTAGGCCCGGCCCTGTTCCACGACCATATGCTGATGATCGGCCGGGAAGATCCCTCGCTGGAGTTGTTTCACGCCGAGCAGGCCTACCGGGACGCCAACCTGATCACCCTGGCCGTGGCCCTGCCCACCGCATTGATCAGCACCCTACTGGCCAGCCTGTGGTTGTCTCGTCGGCTGCGCACTCCCCTGCAGGGCCTGACGCGCGCGGCCGCCTCCGTCGCCGGTGGCAACTACCGGGTACGCGTCCCCGCGGGGAACGCCGGCCCGGAGGTGAGCACGCTGGCACAAGCCTTCAACACCATGGCTAATCGGATGGAACACACCGAACAGGTCCGCCGCCAAATGCTCTCGGACCTGGCCCACGAAATGGGCACCCCCTTGTCGGTCCTCGCGGTCTACTTCGATGGCCTCCAGGACGGTGTCGTGGACTGGGACCTGTCCACCCACCGGATCATGTCCGACCAACTCACCCGCTTGACCCGGCTGATCGAGGATATCGACGATGTCTCCCGGGCCCAGGAAGACCGCATTGATCTGGACCTAGCCGAGGAAGGACTCGATGAACTGCTCCACGTCGCGGCCGCCGCCGCGGGGGAAGCCTACGCCGACAAAGGCGTCGGTCTACACATCGAGGCTGGCCACGACACCGCCCGGGTAATGGTGGACCGGCAACGCTTCGGCCAGGTGATGGGCAACCTGCTGTCCAACGCCCTGCGGCACACCCCAACCGGTGGACGGGTCCAGGTCATCGTCCGCCAACAGGGGGCTTCCGCCACGCTCATTGATATCACCGACACCGGCGACGGCATCCCGCCCGACCAGCTCGAGCACATCTTCGAACGCTTCTACCGGGGGGATGCCGCCCGGAGCCGGGACAAGGGTGGGGCCGGCATCGGCCTGACCATCTCCCGTGCTCTGATCGAAGCTCACGGCGGCACCTTAACCGCCACCTCACCCGGAGCCGGTCACGGAGCGGTGTTCACCCTCCGCCTCCCGCTGTCCCCTCCCGACAGTGAGGAGGCTGCTCGGTGACCACACCCTGCCCCGTGAGGGCCGTGCCCTCCACCCCTTGAAAATGTACCCCGGGGGGGTATATGCTAGCGAGCGTTACCGCATCCCACCGACCCGTAGGAGCTTTCCCATGATCACCTCGCCGCCCCGCCTCTTGCCGATGGTCTCCCACGGCTGCAGCTGTTGCGGACCTGCCTCACGTGCCGACACCGCCTCCACCCCTGCCGCCAGCGATTCCTCAGCAGGAGGGGCCTCCCCTAGCTACTATGTCACCGGCCTGACCTGCGGGCACTGCGCGAAAAGCGTGACCCAGGCCCTTCAGGCCCTCCCCCAGGTCGACGACGTCCAGATTGATCTCGCTGCTGGTGGTGTTTCCACCGTCACGGTCACCGGTGTCGTACCTCCGGAGATGGTTCGCCGGGCCATCGAGGAGGCCGGCTACACCGTCTTATCCTGATCAGTTTTACCCATCATCTCGACCCCGACCGGGTTGAGCGGAAGGAACGCCATGAGCACTCTCCACCATTCCGGCGATCACCATGGTGATCACCCCACTCCGGAAACAGACCACACCCACCACCCGGATCATGCCAGCCACGAACACCACGCAGATGCCGACACCCACGGCCAGGCGATGCCCCACGATCACCCGCACTCCGCCCTGGACGAAGACCACCACGTTCATGGTCACGGCGAACACGCCGGCCATAGCACGGCGATGTTCAGGCAGCGTTTCTGGTGGTCGCTGATTCTGTCCATTCCCGTCGTTATTTTCAGCCCGATGGTCGCTGAACTGCTCGGCTACCACCTCCCCGAATTCCCGGGCTCATCCTGGATTCCCCCGGTTCTCGGCACCGTCATTTTTGTCTACGGCGGAACGCCTTTCCTCAAAGGCGGATGGAAAGAACTGAAATCCCGCAAACCCGGGATGATGCTCCTGATCGCCATGGCCATCACCGTGGCGTTTGTCGCCTCCTGGGTCACCACTCTGGGGCTGGGCGGTTTTGACCTGGACTTCTGGTGGGAGCTGGCCCTGCTGGTGACCATCATGCTGCTGGGCCACTGGCTGGAGATGCGCGCTCTCGGGGCCGCGTCCTCCGCGCTTGACGCGCTGGCTGCCCTGCTGCCGGATGAGGCCGAGAAAGTCATCGACGGGACCACCCGCACCGTGGCCATTTCGGAGCTCAGCGTCGATGACGTGGTGCTGGTGAGGGCCGGGGCCCGGGTACCGGCGGATGGCACGATCATCGACGGAGCGGCTGAATTCGACGAGGCGATGATCACCGGCGAATCCCGACCTGTCTTCCGCGACACCGGTGACAAGGTGGTCGCCGGTACCGTGGCCACCGACAACACCGTCCGCATCCGGGTGGAGGCTACCGGCGGGGACACCGCTCTGGCCGGGATCCAACGCATGGTTGCCGACGCCCAGGAGTCCTCCTCCCGGGCCCAGGCCCTGGCGGATCGGGCGGCGGCGTTGTTGTTCTGGTTCGCGCTGATCTCCGCTCTGATCACCGCGGTGGTGTGGACCATCATCGGCAGTCCGGACGATGCCGTGGTGCGCACGGTCACGGTGCTGGTCATCGCTTGTCCGCACGCCCTGGGATTGGCGATTCCGTTGGTGATTGCGATCTCCACCGAGCGGGCGGCCAAGTCCGGGGTGTTGATCAAGGATCGGATGGCACTGGAGCGGATGCGCACCGTCGATGTGGTCCTGTTCGACAAGACCGGCACCCTGACTGAGGGTGCCCACGGTGTCACCGGTGTCGCAGCTGTCGAGGGCATCACCGAGGGCGAGCTGCTGGCTATTGCGGCGGCGGCCGAGGCTGACAGCGAGCACCCCGTCGCACGCGCCATTGTTACCGCCGCGGGTGAGCACCCCGAGGCCTCACGAATGGTGCTGCGCGGCACCGGTTTTACCGCGGCCTCCGGCCGGGGCGTGCGCGCCACCGTTGATGGCTCCGAGATCCTCGTCGGCGGGCCGAACATGCTCCGCGAATTCAACCTGACCAACCCCGGTGTGCTCGAAGAGCAGACTGGGGAGTGGACTCAACGCGGGGCCGGAGTCCTCCACGTGGTCCAGGACGGACAGATCATCGGTGCCCTGGCCGTCGAGGATACGGTCCGCCCCGAATCCCGCGCCGCCGTGAAAGCCCTGCAGGACCGCGGGGTCAAGGTCGCGATGATCACCGGCGACGCGCAGCAGGTGGCCCAGGCGGTTGGCCAGGACCTGGGGATCGATGAGGTCTTCGCCGAGGTCCTGCCCCAGGACAAGGACACCAAGGTCACCCAGTTACAGGAGCGTGGCCTGAGCGTGGCCATGGTCGGCGACGGTGTCAACGACGCCCCCGCTCTGACCCGCGCGGAGGTCGGTATCGCCATCGGGGCCGGCACGGATGTGGCGATGGAATCCGCCGGAGTGGTTCTGGCCAGTGATGACCCGCGGGCAGTGCTGTCGATGATTGAGCTCTCGCAGGCCAGCTACCGCAAGATGATCCAGAACCTCATCTGGGCCTCTGGCTACAACATCCTCGCCGTGCCGCTGGCCGCCGGCGTGCTCGCCCCCATCGGGGTGGTGCTCTCCCCGGCGGCGGGTGCAGTGTTGATGTCCCTGTCGACGATTGTGGTGGCGCTCAACGCCCAGTTGCTCCGCCGGATCAATCTGGACCCGGCCCACCTAGCCCCCACCGATCGACAGGAGGCCCCTGCCAGGTCCGCCTCTCCCGTGACCAACGGTCGCTAACCCTTCGAGGTTGACCCGCTGTTAAATTAACAGCGGGTTTCTCCTTTTGTATATGCTTGCAACGTCATGTGTCCGGCACGTAGCCAAACGCCGGGCCTGTCTCGAGCAAGAAAGACAAACTCCATGAACGATATTGCACGCAAGGCGCTCGCGGAGGCTCTGGCCACCCTGCTGTTCGTCTTCACCATCATCACCGCTGTCGCCGCTGCCGACAACTTCGCGCCCGTAGCCATTGGTATGGCACTGATGGTGCTGGTGTACTCCACCGGCCACATCTCCGGTGGACACGTGAACCCGGCTGTGTCCCTCGGTGCCTGGATTCGGGGTGCTATGACCGCCACCGAGATGCTCATCTACTGGGCTGCTCAGATCGTCGGCGGCATCCTTGGCGCCCTGCTGACCCGTGCCGTCATCTCTGATCCGGTCGAGGCTGCGCAGATCCAGTCTCTGCCGGCCTTTGTTGTAGAGGCCGTGTTCACCTTCATCCTCGTGTGGGTCGTGCTGAATGTGGCCACCTCCAAAGAGACCGACGGTAACTCCTTCTTTGGCCTGGCCATCGGTGCCACCGTGATGACCGGTGCCTTCGCTGTCGGCCCCATCTCCGGCGGCGGGTTCAATCCGGCCGTGGCAATTGGGCTGTGCGTCAACGGCAACTTCGCGTGGGACAACGTGTGGCTCTACATTCTCGCGCCGCTGGTCGGTGCAGCCTTGGCGGCGCTCGCGTTCCGCGTTCTCAGCCCGGCTGATGTCGAGCACGACCTGCAGGCCTAAGACTGGCGGAAAGCTCACCTTTCGCGTCCATCGGCGTTGATGTCGGTGATGGCGACGTGCCATCCGTCGTCGGCAAGTTGGCGAGCGACTTCCTTGCCAATGCCGGATGCGGCACCCGTCACGATGGCGTACTTCTGCGCATTCTGCTCTGCGTTCATGGGTCGTATCCTAGAGGAAACAACCTCACGTGTTTGTGGGTTCGGGCGTTACACTGGACCGCATGCCTGCGACCCCCATCCCGACCTACTTGAACGCGATCCTCGACGAGGTGCGCGACAACAAAGAGGGCAACAACGCCGACTACATCGAGACGTTGCGCGACGCTGACCCGGACAAGCTCGCGCTCGCGCTGTGCACCCGCAGCGGCAACCTGTATTCGGTGGGGGATGACGAGTATGAATTCTCCATCCAGTCCATCTCGAAGCCGTTCGTGTACGCGCTTTCACTGGACATGGTCGGTCCGGAAGAGGTCCATAAGTACGTCGGCGTGGAACCGTCGGGCGAGGCGTTCAATGAGCTGTCGCTGGATGACACGCACCGTCCCGCCAACCCGCTGATCAACGCCGGTGCGATCGTGGTCAACGAGCTTGTCGCCGGTGACGGGGTTGTTTTGCGCGAATTCAGCAAGCTCGCGGGACGCGAATTGCTTCTCGACGACAACCTCGCCCGCGCCGAACTCTCCAGCGCCGACCGCAACCTCGCCCTGGGGCACATGCTCCGCGAGTACGGGATGATCAAGGGCGACGTGGAAGAAGTCGTGGCCAGTTACATCCGCCAGTGCTCGATCATGGTGAACGTGAAAGACCTGGCTATCATGGCGGCGACATTGGCCAACGGTGGATTGCAGCCGGTGACGGGGGAGAGGGTGCTCTCTGCGCGGGCGTGCCGGCTCACACAGGCCGTCATGGCGTCTGCCGGCATGTACGACGGTTCGGGCCGCTGGATGAGCCGCGTGGGTATCCCCGCGAAGTCCGGTGTGTCGGGCGGGTTGATCGGGACGCTGCCGGGCCAGCTTGGTGCGGCGTCGTTAAGCCCGCGGCTGAACGAGGAAGGCAACTCCGTGCGCGGTGTAGAGATTTTCCAGCGCATGTCGGAGACCCTCGGTCTGCACATGATGGGTTCTTATTACTACTCCGCGCCGGGTATCCGCACCGTGCACCGCCAGGGTGACACCAACGTGGTCGAGCTGCAGGGCATGATCAACTTCACCGCCGCCGAGACGATCCTCCACGACCTGGTGGAGCGCCACCTGGTCGGCGACAAGCTCGTCCTCGACTTCACCCATGTGACATCGTTCAACATGGCCGGCCGCCGCCTGGTCAAAGAAGGGCTGCGCCAGTTCCGCGAGGAAGGATATGAAGTCGCCGTCTACGACCCGGAAGCCGCCATGCCGGACTACGAATTCTCCGACGGCACCCGTGTCGAATCCATCAAGGACTTCACCGAATCCTTCACCGTCAACGTGTCCCCGGAGGATGCCTACACCGTGGTGTCGGACCCGAAGCAGTGGTGGGAGGACACCGAAGATTCTGTCGAAGGCAATGCCGATGAAAAGGGCGAGTCCTTCTCCATCGAGTCCGACGACGGCACCGGTTACTTCACCGTCGAGCAGGCCGATGACGGCGAGCGCCTCGTGTGGCACTCCGAAACCACCGACGAGGATGGCGAGGACGAGGACTGGCGCGACTCCGACATCATCTTCGACTTTGACCGCGAAGAGGACGGCTCCACCACCGTCCACGTCACCCACCGCGGCCTGAAACCCCACGACAGGCACTATGAGGAGCGGGTGCAGGACTGGCGCGACCGGATTGGTAAGCGCCTCCAGCCGTACATCAACCGCCGCGCCGGGAATTCACGCGCGGCAGAAGATGCGGCTGGGGCTGAGCCCAGCGAGCCCAGCTAGTCTTCGAGTTCCGCGTTGAGGCGCTCCTCGTCGCGCTCACGCTGTTTGCGCAGCATCGCTGGCACGGCGATCACGGCGAAGACGGTGCCGATGATCCCGCCGGTGTACAACCCGCGCGCCAAGGACGGGTCCGAGACGTTGTACGCGATGCCGAACAGCATGACAAAGCACAGCGTGAGGTTCACTATTGCCAGCCCCCACAGCCCGTCTTTGAGCTTCGGTGCTGGGCGGGCGGCGCGGGACTTCAACCATTGCGTGAAGATGAGGTTCGGCCCGATCAGCGGGATGACGATGAGCAACGACCACATCGCATGTGTGCCGGGCAGCACCCAAGCGAGCATAGCGCCGGCGATCAGCGCGAAGGTGGGCAGCAGGGCCAGTGCGATGGTGGAGGCTTGGTGGTAAGTGCGGGTTTCGTATTCGTCGCCAAGCATCTTCTCTGTCTTGGCCAGGATGGTGTCGCCGATGTTCATGGTCAGCTCCTTTGCTGGTCACCGAAGACTTCCTCAACCGTTTTGCCGAGTTCGCGGCAAATGTCGAGCGCCAGGTGAACCGAAGGGGAATAGTTTCCTTTTTCGATGTTGGCTACGGTCTGCCGGGAGACACCGACGCGTTGGGCAAGCTCGGCTTGCGAAAGCTCGTGCCAGCGCCGCCATTGGCGGACCATGTTCGGGTGTGGATCTATGTCGCGCGACATTTTCTAACCGTAAATAATCCCATTCAGAATGTCAAGGAAACTTTACAAACTGCTAACCCCAGTCGCCGAGCGCGCCCTCCAACGCGCCCAACGCTGCATCGATGATCGGCCGCCGTGCATCCTCCGGGCATCCCGCATCCGCCCAATCGAGGCACACAGCCTCCACGAATCCGAAGAACCCGGATACAGCGACAGCTGCGCGTTCACCGTCCGCGCCCACCAGCGCCCGCAGCTTATCGACGCCCGTATCCCGCCCCTCAATCCTCACAAACTGGACCTCCTGCGGCGTATCCCCACGCACCACCGCCGCCCACGCCAGCGGGTGAGCGGCAACGTGATCGAGGTAGACCTGAGCCGCCGCCCGGACCTTGTCGCGTGTCGACGTATTCGGTGGCAGCCCCTCGACCGCCTCCGCTACCGCCGCATCCAGCTCCTCTTCCCGCTGGGCAACCACAGCCGCGTACAGTCCCGCCTTCGAGCCGAAGTGGTGGAAAATCAACCCGACCGAGACGCCCGCGGCCTGGGCTATGTCCTGGGTGGATACCTCGGAGTAGCTGGAGGAGGCGAACAGGGGGCTGGCGACATCGATAAGCGTGTGGCGTCGTTCTGCGACGCTGAGCCGCGTGCGTGTCATGAAAACCACTATACTGAGTGGCGCTCAGTAGGAAAGGAGTCCCATGCTGGAGAACACGATCTGGTGGCACGTCTACCCGCTCGGCGCACTCGGTGCGCCCATCCGCGACCGCGCCGGCGACGATGCCGCGCCGCGTCTGCGTGAGCTTGAACCGTGGCTCGACTACCTCATTGAGCTCGGCTGCGACGGCCTGCTACTCGCCCCGATTTTCGAGTCCGTGGGGCATGGCTACGACACCCTCGACCACTACCGCGTCGACGCGCGCCTGGGCACGAACGAGGACTTCGATTGGCTCATGTCTGCGTGTCGCGAACGCGGCATCAAGGTCATGCTCGACGGCGTGTTCAACCATGTCGCCGCCACGCACCCCGCCGTCGCCGCTGGTCTGGCAGGCTCGACTTCCTGGGAAGGCCACGACGAGCTGGCCACCCTCCACCACGATGACGAGCGCGTCCGCGACATGGTCGCTGACATCATGAAGTTCTGGCTCGCGCGCGGCATCGCCGGTTGGCGTCTCGATGTCGCCTACTCCGTCCCACCCGCCTTCTGGGCCGACGTGCTCGCGCGGGTGCGCGCCGACTACCCCGACGCTCTGTTCCTAGGCGAGGTCATCCACGGCGACTACGCGCAGATCGCGTCTTCCGGCACTCTCGATTCGGTCACCCAGTACGAACTGTGGAAAGCCATCTGGAGCTCGCTTTACGACGAGAACTTCTGGGAACTCGACCACGCCCTTTCCCGCCATACGACCGTGAGCGAATCAATGGTGGCCAACACCTTCGTGGGCAACCACGACGTTGACCGCATCTCGAGCAAGATCGGCCAGGACAAGGCCATCGTCGCGCTGGCCATCTTGATGACACTGCCCGGCATGCCCTCCATCTACTACGGCGACGAGCAGGGCTTCGAAGGCATCCGCGGGGAAGGCTGGACCGCCGACGACTCCGTCCGCCCCGCCCTCCCCGCCAACCCTTCTGATCTGTCGCCGCTGGGTTCATGGATCTTCAACGAGCACCAAGCCCTCGTTGGGCTGCGCCGCCGCCACCCGTGGCTCACCCGCGCGTCCATTGAGGTGCTGGACAAGACCAATGAGACCATTAGCTACCGCGTGAGCGCGGGCCCCAATGCTGACATCGACTCGGGTTCCGCCGGCCCCACCGAGCTCCAGGTCGACGTGTGGTTGCAGCCGGCCCCCGGTGTGCGCATCCGTGCGTGCGAGCACGGGGAGACCGGTGAGACCCTCTACGAGTGGGCAGCTTAGACCCCGGGCGTCGCCACTGCGGAAAAGTTGACAAGCTTGGGATCGATCCGTATCGCGAAAACGCCCTGACCTGGTGCTTTGTTCCTAGGCAGAAATCGAGTTTGTCAACTTTTCCGCAGGCTCCATTGTCGTCGAGCCCGTGCCCTCGAGACTTAGCTCGGCCCTGCCGATTCGGCGGCTGTTCTAGGCAGCCATTCTCGAACGCACGGCATCCCTCAAGTGTTGCGGGATATCGGCGAGGGTGCCTGCTGTCACCCTGATCACTAGCCATCCGCGGAGAGCGCATTCGATGCCTATGCGCGAGTCCTTATCCCTTTGGGTCCGTTCGAGGTGGTGCTCACCGTCGTACATCAAGGCAATCTTCAGATCAGGGAGAGCGAGGTCGAAGACGGTGATGAGGCGGGATTCGTCGTAAAGCGGAAGCTGCTCTACGAGGAAAACCTGCAGCTCTTTGCACACAGCGACGCTTAGCAACCGCATCTCGGTCTCCTTCGGGGAATCGGCGAACCGGCTGGAATGGCCAATCAAAAGGGCGAGCCACCGCCTGTTTAATCTGCGTGCCGCTGCATCGACAACATCCTCGAGTCTGACACCGAGATGACGACGAGCCATGTCGAGCACTTGAATGCACCGCACCTCAACCGCTGTCAATCCCTCGACGTGCAGGACCCGCCATGAATGCAGGCCAGAACGGATATGGCGAATAGCCTCGACGACCGCATCCGCGGGCGGTGAGATCCGAACGTCAAGTCCGCGGTACGTCACGATCCACGGCACGGTCCCGCTGAGATGAGAAACGTGCGGGGTGAAAGCGGTGGCCGCCTGTTTCGTGCGAACCGGACCCGCGAGGGTCGTGTCGCAGTGGTCAGCGAAGAATGGGAGACCGAAAACGGCTAGTGCGCTGAGCCCGGATATCGAATGATTGGGCCGTTCCAATGCCATGGCGAGTGCTCGGGCAGCGGCAGGGGCCCGGTAAACAATTCGACGGGGGTGGTCCCACGACTGCGATTCAGCCAAGTCGAGCGGGCGACCGAGAGTTGGGTCGATCGCGTAGGTGGATGTGACGGTCAGGCCCTCGCCGGGTTCACGGAACCCCCGGCGAACGGCGGAAGACACATCCATCCCATTGAAAGCGTGCAGGGGTTGGTCTCTGAGCGAAGAGGGGTAGCGCGGGTTTCTCATGTCCTGTTGGACTGCGGTAACTGTTCGTTCGGTTCCCTCCCTTCGGCTGGGAGTGCGGAAAAGTTTACAAACTAGAACCAAGTTCAGACACCCAAAAGGCTATGACCAGCGCGTTTGTTTCTAGACCGAAATCCAGTTTGTCAACTTTTCCGCAGGCGCCGCTGAACGCCCGCCCGCCCACGCGGGCCCTGCCTCACCGCAGGGCCCCAAACCACTTACCGCAGCACGTCGCGCCCGTACTTCAGCGCCATGGTGAGCAAGTTGGCCCACTTCTCGGGGGCCAGCCCGTCTGGCCCGGCGATGGAGACGATGCGCTGTTCAGCGACGGTGCGGGCTTCGGTGAACTTGAGCAGGCCGTCGTCACCGTGGCGGCGGCCCACACCGGAGCGCTTCCAACCGCCCATGGGCGCACCGATGGAGGACCAGCCTGCGGCGTACCCTTCGTTGATGTTCACGGTGCCGGCTTCGAGCTGGCTCGCGATCTCGCGGGCTGTCGCGGGTCTGCCCCACACGGACGCGTTCAGGCCGTATTCGGTGTCGTTGGCGCGGCGGATGGCTTCTTCGTGCGAGTCCACAACCTCGATGTAGACGACGGGGCCGAAGACCTCTTCGCGGTGGAGGCGTGCGTCTTCGGGCACATTGAGCAACACGGTGGGGGCGTAGAAGTTCTCACCGAGGTCGGGCAGGCGCTTGCCGCCGGTGGCCACGGTTGCGCCCTTGGACACGGCATCCTCAACGAACGAAGCGACGGTGTCGGCCTGGTCGGAAGAAATCAGCGAACCCATGTCGATATCCCAGTCGTGGCCTGGGCCGATGCGCATCTTCTCGACGCAGCGCACAAACGCCGGGATGAACTTGTCGGCCACGTCGCGGTGGACGTAGATGCGCTCGATAGAAATGCACAGCTGGCCGGTGTTGGAGAAGCAGGCGTGGCGCACGCCGGAGACGACCTTGTCCACGTCGGCGTCGGAGGTGACGATGAGCGGGTTCTTGCCGCCGAGCTCACCGGAGAAGCCGATGAGTCGCTCGCCAGCCTGGGAGGCGAGCTTCGCGCCGGTGTCGGAGGAGCCGGTGAACATGAGGTAGTCGACCGAGTTGACTAGCGCCTGACCCACCTCACGGCCGGAACCAGGCACGACGGTCAGCACATCTTTGGGCAGGCCGGCTTCAGCAAGCAGTTCGGCGGCGCGCAGGGAGGTCATCGGGGTCGACGAGTCCGGCTTGAGCACGACGGTGTTGCCCGCCATGATCGCCGGGATCGCGTCAGAAATGGCCAGGACGAGCGGGTAGTTCCAGGGCGCGATGATGCCGACCACGCCGACGGGCGCGTGCTGCACCTGCGTTTTCGTCGCGATTGGCAGGGCGACCTTCGCGCGGTCCGGGGAGAGCAGTTTCTCCGCGCGGTAGGCGTAGTGGCGCGCGGTCAGCGCGTTGTCCAGCACTTCTTCGAAGGCGGCGCGGCGGTTTTTGCCGTTTTCGTCCTGGATGATGTCCAGGAGTTCCTTTTGGTGCTTGAGCACGAGGTCGTGGTAGCGCAGCATGATTTTCTTGCGCTCTTTGACTGCGGTGGCGGCCCATTCGGGCTGCTTGGCGCGGGCGCGCTCGACGGCTTCGAGTGCCGTGTCGGCGCCGTAGTAGTTGGTGGTGCCCACGATCGTGCCGTCGGCGGGGTTTTTAATGGTGATGGTCGTGTTGTTGTTCACGCTCGTCGTCATAACCCCCAAATCTAGTGCACCTGGCGGCGACGGTACAGGTAGTTTGCGCCAAAAAATTACTTAGCGACGTCTCCGCCCACCCCGACAAACCTGCGCACCAACGAGCGGTATGCCGCCGCAGTTAGGGCGACGTCTTCCACGTCAATGTACTCGTCGTGGGAGTGCAGCTGGTCGAGGACTTCGCCGAAACTGCGCTCGCGGGCGTGCAGCGCGAACCCGTAGCCGACTCCGCCGAGGCGCCGACCAAAGCGCAGGTCGGAGCCTCCTGCGGCGATGGTGGGTACGACGGGGACGCCGGGGAAGAACTCGTCAAGCGTATCGACGATAGCGTCGTAGAGCGGGCCCTCCGTCGGCGACACCGTGGCATCTTCGGTGATGAGGTGTTCGATGGTGACGCGGTCAGCGAGGTCACCCAAGGCGTTCCGCAGCAGCTCGTCGATTTCCTCCTGGGTCTGTCCCGGCAGCGGGCGAATATCTAGTTCGAGGTACGCGGTCGACGGCAGCACATTAATAGCGCCGCCGGCGCGCAGCACGGTGGGGGAGGCAGCTAGGTGGCTCATCGCGTGGGAGTAACGGGCCAGGTCGCCCAAGGCCTCGTAGTTCTCGCCGCGCAGCAGTTGTGCTTCGGTCTCGGGGTCGAAGCGGAACGCGCGGACGTAGCCCTGCCACAGCTCGTCGGAAACGACGTCGGGCTCGAGCGCGGCCAGCCGGCGCGCCACTTCGCCGATCAGCCCGACGGTCATCTCGCGGCCGTAGGGTGCGGAGCCGTGGCCCGCGTCGCCATGCACGGTCAGGCGGCGCTGAGCTGCGCCTTTCTCACCGACGACGACAACGATCGCGTCACCATCGCCAACCACCGGCAAGTGCGATCCTGCTGTCTCGGACAGGCAGTTGCGCCAGCTGAAGGCCTCGGGCTCGTTCTGGGAGATCCAGCCGGCACCCAGGCCGCCACGGGCTTCCTCATCGGCGCAGCCGACGAAGGTCAGGGTGCCGCGCGGCGGGTTGCCTGCCTGCGCCTCAATAGCGACTTCGCGGGTGACGGCGGCCATCGCTGCGGTAATGAAGAGCATGTCCATGGCACCGCGGCCGTAGATGCGGCCGTCGATAAGCTCGGCGCCGAAGGGGTCCTTGGTCCACTTCGGTTCGTCGACAGGGACGACGTCGGTGTGGCCGAGGAGGGTGAGCGGCTCGGCGGACGGGTCGGAGCCCTCAATGGTGAAGGCGACGGAGACGCGGCCCGGGTGCGGCTCGAAGCGGCGCACGGACACGACCGAGGAGTCCTCCCCGAGAGCCTCCGCGAAGAAAGCCTCGAGGGTTTCGGCGTTGCGCACCTCCTGGCCGGAGTCTGCCGTTAGGTCGTTCACGCAGGTGTTGCGGATGAGCTGCTGCAGCAGGTCGACGGTGGTGTCGGTCAGGTCGGTGGGGGTGCGGTCTGTCATTGGCGGTGTCAGTGCTCCTTCGGGCTTTGGGTGAGGGTGCCGGTCGGACTGGAATCCAGAATGTATTGTGCGAGCTTATCCAACGCGTTCTGGCAGTCTTCTTCCGAGCCGTCAAGTGAGCGGGCCGCAATAGCGATGCCGTAGGTGGTGTCGCCGATGGTGGTAAAGCCCATTTGGCGGGAGTGCCAGGAGCCGTCGTCGGCATCAGACCAGCCGCCCTTGAAGGGCATGTCGGCAATGCGCCCGAGGCCGTAAGAGTGCTCCGGGTTGATCTTGTGCATCTCGTCGATCACGGGGTGGTCCTCCGGCAGGGAGGCCAGGTGGCGGGCATAGCGGGCCTGGGCGGGAACGGGCCACACGGTCGTTCCAAAATACGGTCCCACCTGGACGGACATTCCGCCTTTGGCGATCTCTTCGCCGACGAGCTGGCTGGCTTCGTCGTCGGAGCCCAAGCACGACCACAGGCTTGAGGCTGCGTCGTTGTCGGAGTATTCGATGGAGGCGGATGTCAGCTCCGCAAGTGTTTCCTCGTCGTAGGAACAGTAGTCTTGCGCGGCCACAGCGATCGGGATTTTGATGGTTGACCAGGCGGGTAGCATGCCGACGGAGCCTGCGGAGGCGTCGGTGGTGCCGTCGAAAAGCGAAATGCCTGCCTGGGTGCCTGTATCTTCCTCGATGGCGGCGACGGCCTCAGCCATGTCGTCGAGGTCCAGGTGCTGTGGCGCAGGGGCCGGTCCGGGTGTGACGGGAGGAGCATCCTCAGGCTTGTTTCCGCAGGAACTAAGCCCCAGCGGGAAAGCGAGACACGTGGATAACAGCAGTGCCGCAGTCGGCGTGGGACGCTTCACAAGACTGATACTGTAGCCCCTTTTCAGTAGGGTTAACAGACATGGGTGATCTTGAGGTCGTAGGCAGTGTTGAGGAAGCCGTTGATAAGCTCATTGAGCTGTATCGCGCATCGTGCCTCCTCGCCCGCGAAAGCCTCGATTCCGGTGACGTTGCGCGCTATGAGGGCGTGAAGTACCCGAAGATCGCCGTGGAGGTCAAAGAGTGGCACCCCGTCGACCGCTCGCAGCCGTTCGGCTATGTCGATGAAGCTGGCGTGTACTCGGCGGTGCTGTCGCGGCCGGACATAATGGCCCGCTATTTGCGCCACCAGCTGCAGTGCTTGGTGATCAACTACGACTGCGAGATCGCCGTCGGCTATTCCGACGTGGGCATTCCGCCGGAGTACATCCGCGGGCTCGAAGGCATCAATGAAGCGCGGCGCTCACGGTCCGGCACCGTCATTCCGCGGCCGACGCTTGACGACGTCCACGATGCCATCATCGACGGCGACTGGGATGCCTTTCACGGACCGGAGAAACCCCTGTTCCACTTCGGGCCGCAACGCTTCGACATCGCGTGCGCGCGGATCGAGCACTACACCGGCATCGAGGTCGATTCGGTGCAGCGGTTCATCCTGTTCACCAACTACGAGATGCACACGCGTGAGTTCGTGAAATTCGGGTTGTCGCAGCTCGCGGGGGAGGAGACCCGTTACTCGGCGCTGATTCTGCCGAACGGGCGCACGATCACGCGCGGGGATGTCGCCGACATCGACCAACTGGCCATGGACTTGGCTTCGCGCTACCAGATGCCGCGCTTCGACTTGGCCGCCGAGGATAACTCCGGCGTGACCATGATCAACATCGGCGTGGGCCCGTCGAACGCGAAGACGGTGACGGACTGCCTCGCTGTTCTGCGCCCCGAGTGCTGGATCATGATCGGCCACTGCGCCGGCTTGGATGCCCGCATGCGCATCGGCGACCTTATTCTGGGCAACGCCTACGAGCGCCGCGACCACGTGCTGCAGAACCACATCAAGTCTGAGCTTCCCATTCCCGCCGTGCCGGAGATCCAGCGCACGCTAGAGAAATCGGTGAAGAAGATTTACGGCGAGGAGGAGCAGTCCCTCATGCGCACCGGCACGGTGCTGTCCACGGACGACCGCAACTGGGAGTGGCAGACCCCGCGCGAGCTGTGGGATTGGTTGCGGCACTCCACCGCGGTGGCCGTGGATATGGAGTCCTGCACCATCGCGGCGAACGGGTACCGCTACCGCGTTCCCTACGGCGCACTGCTCGCCGTGTCCGACTTGCCGCTGCACGCCGTGCCGAAGCTGCCGGCTGCGGCGCAGGCCTTCTACTCCAACTCGAAGGAAGCCCACGTGATGTGCGCTGTCCGCGCGATGGAACGCCTCGCCGAGCACCCTGAGCGCCTGCGTACCCGCAAACTGCGCCGTGCGCAGGGTGAGGTCCCGTTCCGGTGACTTTTCACGACCCGGAGTTCAACGACCCTGCTGTCGAGCTCGCTCACCGCAGCGCGATCCGCTCCATCGAGCGCGTCGTGCATGAAACAGCGCAGCCAACTCCGCCCGAGCAGGCACTCGCGGAGATTGCCCGCATGCTCAACCGCGGCCCCGCCCTCATCCTCACCGGCGCTGGCATGTCCACGGAGTCCGGCATTCCCGACTACCGTTCGCCCGGTGGCCGGTTGTCCAAGGGCCGCCCGATGACGTACCAGGAATTCGCCCATTCGCCGGCTGCGGTGCGCCGCTACTGGGCCCGCGCCTTCGTGGGCATGCGCTACATGCGCGCCGCTCACCCAAACCGTGCCCATTTCGCGCTAGTGGAGCTGGAGCGCGCCGGGTTGATCCGCGGCATTGTCACACAAAACGTCGACGGGCTTCACCTCGAGGCGGGTTCCCAGAATGTCATTGCGCTGCATGGCGACATGGAGCACGTCGTGTGCCTCGATTGCGGCCGCCGCGAAACACGCACGCTTTTCGACGCCCGCCTCGACGCCGCCAATCCCGGCTACTTCGAATCCGTCACCGTGACTGAGGGCATGATCAACCCCGACGGTGACGTGGAGTTGCCCGATTCTGCGGTGGAGCGGTTCACCATGTTGACGTGCGGGGCCTGCGGGGGCCAGCGGCTCAAACCGGACGTGGTCTACTTCGGGGAGAATGTTCCGCGGCAGCGCCGCGCCGAGGCGGGGCAGTGGCTGGCGGAGTCGACATCGCTCATTGCGGTGGGGACGTCCTTAGCCGTGATGAGCGGGTACCGCCTCGTGCTTGACGCACGCGCGCAGGAGAAGCCGGCCGCGGTGGTCAACGGTGGTCCCGGTCGGGCCGATCAGAAAGTGACCACATTGTGGCGCAGCAATGTCGGCGACGCGCTGGACAGCATTTTGGATGAGCTCGGGCTCTAGGTGCGGCCAGAGTGCGGGCCGGTTGTGCGGCGAATCTGTGAATCAGCCCTCAAAATGTGGTGACTTTTCGGGACTCGCGTAGATAATCCACGGTTTATGCGACGAGGGCAAGTAGCGTTTGAACCGTGAAACAGCTGGCTGGGCGGGTAAGCATCGCCGTGACACTCATCGTGGTGATTGTTTTCGCCCTGTACCGTTACTGGGCCAATCATCTCGAAGGCACAAGTGTCTTCGAAACAGATATTCCACTGGATTTGTGGATTTACCTCCGCGGTGGCGAGCGGGTGCTCGACGGGGTCAATGTCTACGACGCCCCGATCTATGACGACCTTCCGTTCACTTACCCGCCGCTTTCCGCCATGCTGTTCGCGGGGTTGAGCCTGCTGCGCGATGAGACCGTGACCATGTTGTGGCACATTGGCACCCTCATCGGTATCGGGTGGGTCATCTGGGCTTGCCTGAAACGGTTGAAGGTGCAGGTCACGCCGCTGCACGCTGTGCTCATCCCGCTGTTGACCGCCACGTTCGTGCTGATGGCCGAACCGCTGCACGCCACGATGTTCTGGGGGCAGATCAATGTCATGCTCATGGTGCTCGTCTGCCTCGACTTCCTGCCGACTAAGTACCGCCTACCGGGTATCGGGGTGGGTCTGGCCGCGGGCATCAAGCTCACCCCGGCGTTTTTCGGACTGCTGTTTCTTGTGCAACTGCGTTGGCTCGATGCCCTGATCAGCTTTGTGACGTTCCTGGTCACAGTGGTCGTCGGGTACCTCACCGTCCCAGATGCGCACGTGTTCTGGACGCGGGCGGCGTTCGATTCCGAGCGCGTCGGCGTGCACACCAACCCGGGGGCGCAGTCGCTGCGCTCCATCCTGATCCGCGTCTACGGGGTAGATTCCACCGCGGTGTGGGCGGCGATCGTCGTCGCCATGATGGTCCTGCTCGTCTGGACGTTGTGGCTGTGCGTCAAGCACGACAACATCCCGGCAGCGGTCGGACTGACCGGCATCGGTGCGTGCATGGTGTCCCCGTTCAGCTGGTACCACCACTGGGTGTGGCTCGTGCCGTTCGGCATCGCTGTGTTCGTCGCAGCCAACCGCGCCGGCGCCGGTTACGCGCAGAACAATCCGGTGCGCTGGCAGGCCGCGGGCGTGCTCTCGGTTGCGGCGTTGTTGCTGGTCATCCTGCCGTACTGCGCAACGAACGTGGCAACGGGGTGGCTCGCGGACGAAAGCTCCACGCCGCTGCAACTGTCTGAACGCTTCCACATGCTCCGCTACGTTGCTGGGGCACTGATCATGATGCTCGGCACGGTGGGGTACTACCTGTTGCAGGAAAAGCGCTACGGCCGCGTACCCGCCGACCGTGCCGCGACTCGCTCCCCAGGCGCAGACGCAGACGCAGGCGCAGGCGCTGACGGCTCCACTGTCACTACAGTGGAGGAGCATGATCTACAGCTTCGAGGGCACAACACCGGTCATCGCTGAATCGGCGTTTGTGGCGCCGGAGGCGACCATCATCGGCGACGTGGTGATCGGGGAGGACGCGGCGATCTTCCCGGGCGTGGTCATCCGCGGTGACGTTGGCGGCATCCGCATCGGTGCCCGCACGAACGTCCAGGACAACAGCGTCATTCACGTCCAGACCGGCACAACGACCGTGCTCGGCGACGATGTCACTGTCGGCCACATGGCCATGGTTCACGGTGAAGAAGTCGGAAACGGCACGATGGTCGGCATGGGGGCGACGGTGCTGGCCTACTCGAAGATCGGCTCAGGCTGCATCATCGGCGGCGGCGCTGTCGTGCTCGAAGGGGCAGAAATTCCCGACGGCTCGCTCGCCGCGGGAGTTCCAGCGAAAGTGCGCCGCGAGCTTTCCGACGACGAAAAGGCCGGGCTGGTCAATCACGCCGCCATGTACGCGGACCTAGGCCGTCGTCACGCTGAGGGGCTCACGGAGCACGAGGTCTAGCGCGACCGCGCGGGCGATGTCGCGCACCATTTCGCGGTGCGTGGGGATCATCCGCAAGCTGGCGGCCGCCCCATCCGGCAGGTTCGCCCGGACGGTGCGGGCGAAGACGGCGGGGGCGTGGGGGTCGTCGATAAACGCGCTGCCAGCGACGACCAACGTGGAGGCGTCATGCTGCGCCATCAAGTCCGCCGCGACGGCGCCCAGCTCCTCAGCCCTCTCGTCAAGGGTCTGTCGGGTGGAGGAGTTGGACGAGGCGTGGGATACAGCGTCGATAAGCGAGCTGGTGGGCTCCTCAATGCGCTCGAGCAGCCCGTGCGTGGTCAGGTCCTCGCGGTCGACCGCGATGGGCAGCACGCCTTTGTCTTCGGTGACGGCAGCGCCGATGGAGTCGTCGGCGAAAATCGCCATGATGGAGCCGCTGCCCGGGTGCTGGTCAGACTGGATCTCGGAGCCGATAATGGCAGCGACGGCCGAGGTCACGGTGACCGGGACGGAGAACTGTTCGCGCAGCTGGGCGGCGAACGGAGCGTCGTGCCAGCCGAGGTTCGGCGCTGTGACCGCGCCTTGCGGGCTGACTGAGCCGGACGTGGTCACCCCGACGGTGGCCAGCGGGCGGTCAAGATCCGCCATGAGCCGGTTCAACCCCGCCATGATGTGCTGGATGAAATCGTCCTGGCTGATGCTGGCGACATCGATCTCCACGTCTGTGTCGCGGATGGTGCGGCCTTTGATGTCGAACAGCGCGATGTACGTGGCCGCCGTACCCACCGAAATCCCGGCGTGGACGGGGTGCGTGTCGCTCAGCTCGAGCGGAATGATCGGGCGGCCGCGGCCTTTCGACTTCGATAGGTCCGCCCGCTCTGTCACATATCCGGCGCTCATGAGCGCCGCGATGGCGCGCGTGACGGTCGGCTGGGACAGCCCCGTCGCCGTGACGAGCTCACTGCGGGACGTCACGGGACTCAACCGCACCATGTGCAAGCATTTCGCCGTCGGGTTGTGGGGGCGCGAGAACGCGGACCACGAGGATTTCATAGTTTCCATCATAGAACGGAACTAGACCGGCTAGTCTAATCGAGGCCCCCGTAACAGCTCTGGCAGGGCTTTTGCTGCCGTGTCAACCAAAGTTACATTTGAAATTCTAGACAGCTCGGTATGCATTGGGGTGACCTCAATAATGGGAGTCCCCAATTCATGCGCGAGCAGCGGTAACCCGGCCGCCGGAAACACCACCCCGGATGTGCCCACGATGACGACCAAGTCCGCCTCAACCATGCGCCGCTCCGCCTCGTCCCACTCCTTCGGGGGCAACGGCTCACCGAACCACACCACCCCCGGACGCACCAGGTTCCCGCACAGCGGGCACGAAGGAGGCGTGAGCTTTTCGACGGGCTCTTCCGGCAGCTCAATCTCCCCCTTATACGGCCGCGAACAGATGGAGCAGCGGAACTCGAACAGGGAGCCGTGCAGGTGCACGATATCGTCCGGGTTGTTTGGGCCGTCAGGGGTGCTGTTGACAAGCACGGCGCGTTCATGCAGATTATCGATGTTCTGCGTGGTCACAGTGACCCGCACTCCCTCGCGGCGGCCCCATTCAGCGATAGCGAGGTGCCCGGCGTTCGGTTCGGCGCGGCTGGCCAGGCGGGCGCGCCAGAGGTACCAGGCCCACATGGGTTCAGGGTCGCGTGCCCAGGCATCGATCGAAGCCATTGCCTGCGGGTCGACGTTTTCCCACACCCCCGTAACGGCATCGCGGTAGGTGGCGATGCCACTGTCGGCGGACATGCCAGCACCGGTAAAGACTTCCACCCGTTTCGCGTCCCCGACAAGCTGACGTGCATATTCGAGTCCGTCCATGGGCCCCACTGTACCGTTACGTGCAAAGTGCCTTGAAGGGTTAGACTCTGCGTCTATGAGTTCATCCATCTCGGTTGGTTCTGCGGAGAGCGACCGCCAACCCTCGCTCCTCGACGCGACGTGTGAAGACTTCGTCTACGACCTCGCGGAGCTTTCACCTACGGTGGCCACCGAGATCGGCATTCCCGGTCACGACCACGGGTTGCAGGACTTCAGCCCCGAGCACTGGCACGCCATTGCTGACCGCATCCGCGACTTGATCGCCGACGTCGACGCGCTGAACGACGGCACCGACGACTCCGACGATGACGATGACTTCGATGGAGTCGATTACGTCACCGGCGCTATCTTGCGCGACCGGATGGCCGTCGAGCTGGAGTTGCACCACCGCGGGGAGGACCTGCGGATGCTCAACAATATTACCTCGCCGGTGCAGGTCATCCGCAACGCCTTCACCATCATGCCGAAGGTGACAGATGAGGACTTCGACAACATCGCCTCCCGCCTGGGCCAGGTGCGTTACTCGCTGGCGGGCTACCGCGAGTCCTTGGCGGAGGCGGCGAGCCAGGGTGATGTCGCCTCCCAGCGCCAGATCGATGCCGTGATTAGCCAGTGCGAGGCGCTGGCCGAAGACGGCTCGATGTTCGAGGAGCTCGGCCTCGAGGCTGATGCCGAGCCGGTGCGCCAGGCGAAGGAGGCGTTCGCGGAGATGGCGGACTGGCTCTCTTTGGAGCTCGCCCCGCTGGCCGCGCACACCGACGCGGTGGGCCGCGAGCGCTACGAGCTGTTCTCCCAGTTTTTCCTCGGCCGCACCGTTGACTTGGACGAGGCGTACGACTGGTCGCTGGAGACCCTCGCTGAGCTGGTCGAACGCCAGCAGAAGGTCGCGGACGAACTGTACGGCGAGTGCACGGCGCGCAGCGCTTATCGACGTCTCGACGAAGACCCCGACTACACCGTCAACGACGACGTTGCTCTGGTCGATTGGATGCAGGCGATGAGCGACCGGCTGATCTCCCAGCTCGACGGCACGATGTTCACCCTGCCAGAGGAGATCAAGACGCTTGACTGCCGCGTCGACGAGAACCTCGGCGGCGGCCTGCGCTACACCCCTCCGTCAGAGGACCTGTTGCGCCCCGGCATCCTGTCCTGGTCGGTGCCGGAAGGTCAAGAGTGCTTCCACGCCTGGCAGCAGCTGGCCCGCATCTGCCACGAGGGCGTGCCCGGCCACCACGTGCAGCAGGGGATTGCCATGACGCAGCGCAACACCCTCAACCTGTGGCGTCGCACCTTGAACTGGAACGCCGCCCACGGTGAGGGATGGGCCGTCTACGCGGAGCGCATGATGGAGGAGCTCGGTTTCTTCGAGGACCCGGGCTACCGCATGGGCCTTCTTGATTCCCTGCGCCTGCGCCTGGCTCGCGTCGCTGTCGACATTGGTGTGCATCTGCACAAGAAGACCCCGGACGGTGTCGGCAACTGGGACGTGTCCTACGCCAAGGCGTTCTTACGCGACAACACCGCCATGAACGAGCTGAACCTCACCTTCGAGCTCGACCGCTACATGGGCTGGCCGGCACAAGCCACCACCTACGCGCTCGGCTACCGTGACTGGATGGACCTGCGCGAAAAGGCCTGTGAGAAGGGCATGACACTGCTCGAGTTCCACGACAAGGCGCTGCGCCTGGGTTCCATGCCGATGGACATGTTGGCCCACCAGGTGCTGGGACATTAGCCAGCTACTGACCGGCCAACTAGCCGCGCGAAAGCCGCCGGAGGATCTTCGGCAGCGCTGCCGCGAAGACGAGAATGCAGATCAACCTGATCAGCTGCAATGACACCACGGCCGGCCCGCCGCCGCCTTCGCTAGATAGGGCGAGGACGGTTTCGATGGCGCCGGGGCTCGTGGCTAAGTAGCCCTCGAAATAGGTGATCCCGAGCCAGAGCGAGACGACCCACCCCATGGCTGCGCAGGATGCCATGACCACCACGATGAACGTGATGGTGGCGGGCAGCAATTGCGCGAAGCGTTTCAGGCCGGGCACGTCCAGGCCGCCGCCGCAGATCCACCCGACGGACATGAACGCCATCACGGCCAGCGGCTCGGGCGGGATGATCGGCACTGGCAACACAGCCGCCAGCACGGCGGTGAGAATGAGCGGGCCGAACACGCTCGCCGCGGGCAACCGCGCCCAGGAGCCGAGCCGGTTGCCCACCACCGAGATCGCGGGGATGAGCAGCCACATCCACCACTGTCCGCTCGCACCCGCGGAATGGTCGCCCCCGGGCGTGACCAGCAGGGAGGCGACGAGCGGCAGCGTCATCGACACCGCGAGCAGCCGCAGGTATTGGGTCAGGGCGACGTAGCGCATGTCGGCACCTAGCTCGCTCGCCAGCGCTGGCATGATCGACGCCCCACCGGACAGCATCGACAAAACGCCTGTTTCGCGGCTGACCCGCCCGCGGGAGTATCCGGCCAATGCGAGCCCGCCGAAGAACCCGATGCCCACGATCACCGCCGCCGACACCAACCCCGGCACCAGGTAGTGCAGCAGTTCGCGCGGTGGCACCCCGGCTAGCGGCACGGCGGCGAGCACGCCGATGATCCCGCGGCAGAACGCGTAGAACTGTTTGTTCACGTGCAGTTCGCGGCCCGTGCCCAGCGCGGAGATCCCGGAGACGATGATCGCGGCGAGGATCCATGCCGCCGGCACATCCCAGTGCGCGAGCAGCAGCCCCAGCGCCACGGACGCCGGGGCGACGATCATCCACCGCTGCCACTGCTTCACGTCGCGCTATGCTACTCCCCGTGACTGTCGTTCTCGTTCTCGCCGCTGCGCTCGCGGGCTGGGTGGACGCGGTCATCGGCGGGGGAGGGCTGATTCTCATTCCGGCGCTCATGGCCGGCACGTCGCTCCCGCCGGCGGCGGTGTTGGCGACGAACAAGATCGCGTCGGTCTCCGGCACGGGCACGGCGGCGGTCACGCTGGTCCGTCGCGTAGGCGCGCCGCGGCATATCTGGGGTTACGCGCTCATTGCGGGGTTACTCTCAGGGTGCGGCGCGGCGTTCGCCTCGCTTATCGACGCTTCCATCCTCCGCCCCCTCATCATCACCCTTCTTCTGACCGTGGGGGTGTTCGTGGCATTCAACCCGTCGTTCGGGACGGCGTCGGCGAACCCGATCTTGACGCGCCGCCGCGTCGTGTTGGGCGCGTGCCTGGTGGCGGCAATTGGGTTTTACGACGGCATTTTCGGCCCCGGCACCGGCATGTTCCTCATCATGGGTTTCACGGCGTTATTCGCCCAAGACTTTCTGCGCTCGGCCGCGATGGCGAAGGTGGTCAACACCGCCACCAACGTGGGTGCGCTGGTGGTGTTCATCTCGGCCGGGTTCGTGGACTGGCCGCTGGCGCTCGCCTTAGCGGCCGCGAATATCGTCGGCGCGCAGATCGGTGCCCGCACCGTCCTCGGTGGCGGGGCGCGGCTGGTCCGCTACGCCTTGCTGGCCCTCGTGGTGGTGCTTTCTGGCTATTTGATTTACCAGCAGATCGCGTAGCGGGCCACAGCTCGCGTTCAGCCCCCGGCGTTACGGTGAGTGTGTGCTTAGAACGATGAATGCGGTCGCCGTGACTGTCGGCCCGCTGGGCGGCGAGGACTGCGCAGACGTCGAGGACGTCGTGGAAGCGGCGTTATGGTTTGCGCGTCAAACCAGCGCGGAGAAACTTCGTCTTATTGCCGAGCCGGAGGAAATGCTGCAGCTCGCCGTCGCCCTGGCCACCCGGGAACACATCCCGGATAACCTCGTGCTTGTGGAGACCGGCCACGAGCTCAACGACGAGTTCGTCGCCGTCTCCTCCGACTTCGTCCTGAAACTTACTCGAGAACAAGCGAGCCGTTGACCAGACCGATCACGGCGAAGACAGCACCGACTGCAATGAGCGCCACCACGACCCATTCGAAGGTGTTGAACGGCTTTTCCTTCACGGCTAGGCGCGTCCACACGTAGGCGATGAGGCCCGGGATGACGGCCAACGCACCGAATAGGACGTACACCGGGTCAGCTGCGTAAATCAGCCACAGTGAGTAGATGAAGCCGATAATTCCGATGGCGAGGTGCCGGCGGTTGTCGGCTGCGGAGACTTCGGGGCCGGAGTCGTCGAAAAGCGTGCCGGCGTGCGGGTGTGTCAGCCCCTTACCGCGCACCGCTAGCAGAATGAGGTACAGCGTCGAGAAGATGTACGGCAGCAAGTACATGATCGTGGCTAGCTGCACCATCGCGTTGTACGACGTCTCGTTGGCGAAGAAGAGGATCACGCAGAACTGCACCACCGCCGTGGAGATCAGCTGTGCGATGTATGGCGCGCCCGAGGCGTTTGTGGTGGCCAGACGCTTCGGCAGCAGGCCGTCTGTGGCCATCATGACGATCGGTTCCGCGCACAGCATCTGCCACGAGATGTAGGCGCCGAGCACCGACAAGCACAGGCCGATGGAGATGAGCACACCGCCCCACGGGCCGACTGCAGCTTCGAGCACCGCGCCCATCGAGTTGTCTGGCAGCGCGGCGAGTTCTTCGCGGGTAAGCACGCCATACGACAGCGTCGACACCGCCACCAGCAGCGCCAGCACGGACAGGAAGCCGATCACGGTCGCCCGGCCGACGTCCTGGCGGGAGCGGGCCTGCTTGGAGTACACCGACGCGCCCTCAATGCCGATGAAGACCCACACGGTGAACAGCATGATTCCCTGGAGCTGCTCGGACAGTGGAATGCCGGAGTTCTCACCCCAGAAGTCGAGCGTGAATTTGTCCCAGCTGAAGCCGACGAACGCGATGAGCACGATGAAGGCGAGGATGGGCACGAGCTTGGCGATCGTCGTGATCAAGTTCATCGCCGCCGCCTGCTTGATGCCGCGTGTCAGCGCGAAGAAGATACCCCACGTCAAAAGCGACACCGAAATGGCCATCACCCACGTGTTGTCCGGGTCGAAGAACGGGATGTAGTGGCCCAGCGTTCCGAAGAACAGCGTGGCGTACCCCACCTGCGCGATCACCGAGCCGAGCCAGTAGCCCCAACCGGAGGTGAAACCGATGAAGTCGCCGAGGCCGGCGCGCACGTAGGAGTACACGCCGGAATCCAGGTGCGGTTTGCGCCGAGCGAGGGTCTGGAAGACGAAAGCAACGGACAACATGCCCACGCCCGCGATCGCCCAGCCGATGAGCATCGCGCCGGGGCTGGCCACCGATGCAATATTCTGCGGCAGCGCGAAAATTCCGGAGCCGACAGTCGAACCAATAATGAGGGAGACCAGCGTCCAAATCGTCACTGAGGGCGCGCGCTGGTTATGGGCAGTACTCATAGATAAATAACTTAACTCATAGATAAATAACTTACTGTGTTAAGCCTATAAAATTCACATCCGGTTCTTAGTCCGCGCTGTCGCAGGCGCAGTCCACGGGTCCTCCGGCCAGGGGTGCTTCGGGTACCGGCCGCGCATTTCTTTGCGCACGTCCTGGTAGGGCCCGTTCCAAAAGCTCTCCAGGTCGTCGGTCACAGCGAGTTCGCGGCCCGCGGGCGAGAGCAGGTGAAACAGCACCCTCTCATTGCTTATCGACGGGCTCACCCCCAAACCGAAGCACTCCTGCAACTTCACCTTCACCACCGGCCGGCCGCTGCTGTAGTCAATGCGCGGGTGCGAGCCGCTCGGCACCGCCAATTTTTCGGGGGCGAGCTCATCCATCCTGGCGGCTTCGGGCCACGGGAGCTGTCGGGTAAGGGCGGCGTGCATATCCAGCTTGTCCAGTGGGGTGCCGTGGGCGAGCTGCTGGGTCTCTGGCGAGTAGTCGCCCTTTGTAACGTCCGGCCACGGGTCGCCGTGCTGGGCGTGGAGGAAATCGAGCCGCTCTTTGAGTCGTCTGGCTTTGTCGTCGAGGGGGAACTGCTCGAAGCTCAGGTGCTTCAGCGCCTCCGCCGCTTCCTCGGCGGTGAGTTGAATGGGTGTTGAATCCAGCTCAATGGCGCCTATGGAACGAACCCGGCGGCCGCGCACTTTGCCGCCCTCGAGCGTGGCTGTGGTCTCGGTGGTGACGCGGTGTGCGGGGAAGTCAGTCGCCGCCGCCGCGCGAATGATGGCGCCCTTGTGCGTCAGCTGTACTTCGGCGGCGACGATCCAGTCGGCGGGCGGGATGGACGAGTCGAGAGTTGCGCGGGTGCCGCTGGCCAGCAAGTATTCACGCTCGTCGAGACGCTTCGCCACCCACTCCGGGTAGGCGGAGGCGACCACATCGCCGGCCGGGACGGGCGCAGAATCTGGCACCATCTTCGCTAGGTGTTGGACCTGGTTCTTCGGCGCGCGGGCGTGGGCGTGGGCAAGGTCGCCGCCGATTCCCTCGGCGAGCGCAGCGACGGTCGGGGCGGCTCCGGAGCCATGTTCTAGCAGCGCGGCACCGAGGCGCGGGTCGAGCGGGAGGCGGGATAGCTGCTCACCGAAGGGGGTGATGGCTCCGCCTTCGAGCGCGCCGAGCGCCTCCAACGTTCGATGCGCGGCTTCCAGTGCGCCGGCAGGTGGCTGGGTCAGTAGCGGTAGATCCGGTGAGCCCCACGCCGCCAACGTCAACGCCGCAGAGGTCAGGTCCGACGTGGCGATCTCCGGCACAATATCGGCGCTGAAGTGCTGGTAGTCGGATTCCGAGTACGCCCGCAGCACCTCACCCGGTCCGAGACGTCCCGCGCGGCCGGCACGCTGGTCTGCGCTCGTCTTCGCCGCTGAAACGGTGACCAGGCCCGTCATGCCGCGGGCAGCGTCGCGGCGGGGGACGCGCGACAGCCCGGCGTCGACGACGCGACGGACACCGGGGACGGTAATGGAGGACTCGGCAATGGATGTCGCCACGACGACCGGGGCATCACCGTTTAGCGCGTCATCTTGTTCTTTCGAGCTCAGCCGGCCATGGAGTGGCGCAGCGGAACCGTTCGGCAGGTGCGCGCAGACCTGGTCCACTTCGCGCACGCCGGGAACGAACACGAGGGTGCGTTCGCTAGCACCCCGCGCTAAGTCGGCAACATGCGCGTAGAACTCCGGCGACCCCTCAGCACGGCCCGGATGCGGGTGGTAGGAGACGTCCAGCGGATGGGTGACTGCTTCGGTGGAGAGGATCCGCGCACCCATGTGCTCCGCCAGGGCGGCCGCGTCGAGGGTGGCCGACATCGCCGCCAGGTATAAGTCCTCGCGCAGGAAAGCGACCTCCATGGCCATCGCCAGGACAAGGTCGGTGTCTAGCTGACGCTCGTGAACCTCGTCGATGATCACCGCGCCGACACCGGTCAGCTCTGGGTCGCGCAGCAGGCGATTGAGCAGGACCCCCGGCGTGACGAACTCGACTAGCGACCCATCACGGTGCTCACCGCGGATGGAGTAGCCGACGCGGTGGGGGGAGCCGTCGAGAAGCGAAAGGCGTCGCGCGGCCGCACGCACCGCAACTCTGCGCGGGGCCGTGACCAGCGTCAACCCTTCGACTTTGTTGCTGATCGCCGGCGGGACCAGCGTCGTCTTACCCGTGCCGGGCGGAGCCTCAACCACCAACGGGCCGTGCGCGGGCAGGTCACCGATCACGCCGGCGACGGGGAGGCCCTGGCCAATCACGGAGAGGTCGAACATGTCGGACCAGGGTAGTCGAAATGCACACTGTAGTGCGCAAAGCGCGGTTTACACGGGTCTGCGGGGCGCTTTAGTGTCAGGAAGCGAAGGGGGAAACATGACATTTCACAGCCACACATTCCACTACCAGCCAGACCTCAACGACGACTACAGCTACCCAGCCGCCATCATGGCCACCGACCTGTCCACGGGGGAGACAGTCAGTGCCATCCTGCGCGTCGACCATCCAGCCGCGCCCGCCGCGCACGACGCCCGCGCCGTCGCCGCATTGCACAAGCTTATCGACGAGTTCTACGCCAACTTCACCATCGGCATCCCATTCCACGAAGTGCCTACCGGCGACCACATCACCTGCGAATGCAACCCGGACGTCGAAGGCGACGACATTGACGCCGCGCTGACCATGCTCATGCAGGTCCACGTGACCGGCCCAGCGCAGCTCGCCGCCGGCGCATACGAAACGCTCACCATCGACTACCGGCCGAACCAGACTGAGCACTACCCGCTGGCGATCTTCAGCTACCACCAGACCAGCGGCCGGTTCACCGGTTTCGCACTTGCGGAACCGAACCCGTTCCTACCGCGCCTCAACCGCCAGCAAAAGCGGACAATCAAACGCGAAATGGACGCCTTCTTCCACCGCCTCAACGCCGGTAACGCCCAAGAGGCACTGAGCAGGCTCGACCGGCCGCGGTTCGGTGTATTCCGCATCGATCACTACCACACCCGCAACATTCACAAGGCCCTCCAGTTAGGAATCACTGACCTCTACGTGGCCCACTTCGGCGACAGCGCTGAGGAATTCGACGACGAGATCGAGGACTACTGGGACTACCTCGATGACTTCGACGACTTCGACGACTTTGAGGAGCGCAGCGCCTAGCCCGCGCTTTCCTCACCCGCACCGTTCAGCTTCCGCACGACCTTTCCCGGCACCCCGGCGACCAGCGAGTCGTCGGGGATGTCGCGCGTGACCACCGTCCCCGCCGCGATGACGCAACGGTCGCCGACGGTCACGCCGGGTAACACCATGGCGCCGGCGCCGAACCAGCAGTCGTCGCCGATGCGGACGGGGCGGCCGCGCTCCCAACCGTCGGCACGCTGCTGGGCGTTGTCGACCGGGTGCTCAACGGTGATGATCTGGCAGGCCGGCCCGAACAGCGTGCGCTCGCCCACCGTCACTTCGGCTACATCGAGGATGACGCAGTTGTAGTTGAGGAAGCAGTCCTCGCCGAAGGTGGTGTGGATGCCAAACTCGAAGTGGATGGGGGCGAAGACACCGGGGAGGGAGGAACCTTGGGCAAGCATTGCGCGCAGCAGCTCCTCGGCGCGGGCGGGATCTGTGTTGCCGAGCGCGTTGAATTCACGCATCAGCTTCCACACCTTTGCGTGCGCGGCCTCGGGCTCGGGTGACCCAGGTTGGTACCAGTTGCCGGCGGCGAGATCGCGGAGGGTGTAGTCCATGTCCGCCAGGGTAGACTTCCCCGCATGGAGAAAATTGCTGTAGTCACGGGCGGTTCCGCTGGCATCGGGGAGGCTGCGTGCCGGGCGCTCGCGGGTGACGGGTGGACCGTGTACGTTGCGGCGCGGCGCGCAGAGCGGTGCCGCGCTATTGCCGACGAGATCGGTGGTGTCGCGGTGGAGCTGGATGTGACGGATCAGGGGAGCGTCGATAAGCTTGCGGAGCTTGTGCCGCGCGTGGATCTGCTGGTCAACAACGCGGGCGGCGCGAAGGGCCTTGATTTTCTGCGCGACGCGAAGCCGGAGGATTGGGACTGGATGTACCAGACCAACGTCATGGGCACCGTGCGCGTGACCAAGGCGCTGTACCCCGCGCTCGTGGCGGCTGAGGGCCTGGTCATCAACGTCGGATCGGTCGCAGGATGGGACGCTTATGTCGGCGGCGCCGGATACAACGCGGCGAAGTTCGGTCTGCGCGCCCTCACGCGCGCTTTTCGACGAGAAGAAGCCGCCACCCCCATCCGCATCACCGAAATCGACCCCGGCCGGGTGGAAACCGACTTCGCCTTCAACCGCCTCGGCGATGAAGAAAAAGCCGCGCAGGTCTATGCCGATAAACTCAACCTCACCGCCGAGGATCTCGCCGAAGCGATCCGGTGGGTTGCGTCACTGCCACCGCACGTCAACATCGACACGATGAACATCATGCCGCGCGACCAAGCAGAACGCTAAACATTAGGAGCTAGTAGTGACTGTTTCGACCTATCTCGCCCTGATCGGCATTTGGATCGCCGCAATCGCCAGCCCGGGGCCTGATCTCGTGCAGATCATCCGCGTCGGTGCGAAGTCGCGCGCCGCCGGTGTCGCCTGCGCGTTCGGCATTATGGCCGGCAACGCGCTGTGGATCGCGGCATCCCTGCTAGGGCTTGGCGCCCTGATCCAGGCTGTGCCGCAGGTGCTCGCCGTGCTGCAGCTGATCGGCGGGGCCTATCTGCTGTGGATGGGTGTGGGCGCGGTACGTTCCGGGCTGGCAGCGCGCGGCCAGGGTGCTTCCAGTGTCTCCGCCGCCGCGACAGACACTACCGATGCGCCACCGGCTGGCACCGTGCTATCCGCGCGCCGGGCGTTCGCCACCGGTGTACTCACCAATCTTTCCAACCCGAAGGCGGTGCTGTTTTTCGGGGCAGTGTTCGCTCAGTTCATGACACCGGGGATGGGCTGGGGGTGGGTGGCCCTCATCCTCGTCACACTGGTGCTAATTGGGGTGGCGTGGTTTGTGGGGTTCGCGGTGGGCGTCGATAAGTTTGCGGGCGTTTTGGCGCGCTGGGGGCACATTGTTGACGTTGTGACGGGCGTGATCTTCGTGGCGCTGGCGGTGTGGATGATCGCCGAAGGCGCGCTCAGTATCGCCGCAAGCCTTTAAATTCTCACACCTAGACACACCTTCACCTCCAGTAACAGGTGAGCTGGGGAAGCTGGAACCGCGCTTGGGCCGCTGGGCAGAACGTGAGTCCACGGGGTACAACAACGCTGTGAGAACCATGGCAAAACGAATGTGCGCGCTCGTACTCGTGCTGGTGATAGCCGTCGGTCTGGCGCCGGCCGCACACGCAGTAGATGTGAAGCGCGGCGCGCCAGGCGGACGAACCGCGGTGGCCGTCTACCACCCGGACGGATCGTGGACCGGGTCGCCGGACGCGCACCAGCCGCGCGCGGCGTTGTCGCTGAGCAAGCTCTACCTCGGCTAGGGGGTACTCCAGCACGGTGCGCCCGTGGATAAGGCCCAGGTAGAGCACATGATTCGTGTGTCGTCAGACTCGATCGCGGCACACCTTGACCGCCGGTACCCGCAGGCCATTGACGCTGTCGCGCGGCAGTTCGGCCTGACCAACACCGCGCGCCGCGGCCGCTGGGGTAACACGGCGACCTCGACCTATGACGCTGCCAAGTTCGTCGAAAGCATCCGCCGCGACCCGCTCGCCGCGCCGATCATCCGCGGCATGCGGACCGCCTCCCCGATCGCGCAGGACGGCTTCCGCCAGGACTACGGAACGTCGCGTCTCCCTGGCGCCGAAGGGACGAAGTTCGGCTGGTCCGACGACCGCCGCTCCTACACCGCCACCGTCAGTTTCGGCCCCGGCTGGACCGCCGCCGCGATGACGGTCGGTGATGCGGGTGCGAACACGCACGACGCGCTGGCCATGATCGATCCGGCGCAACCGGCCCCGTCTGCACCGATGAGCTCGGTGGGCCCGTGGAGCATCCCGCTCGTCCCGCTCCGCGACATTCTGCCCCCGCAGGTGCCGTACCAGATCCGTGACGCCGTTCCGCGCGATGTCCTCGTGCCCGCGGGACCGGTACAATTCAGGCCATGATCCTTACAACGACGCCTACCGTCGAAGGCCGGCGCATCACGGAGTACATGCGCATCATCGGCGGCGAGACCATTGCCGGCATGAACATGTTCAAAGATATGGGCGCGGGTTTCCGCAACATGGTCGGTGGCCGCGCCAGCTCGTGGGAGCAGGAGCTGGTCCGTTCCCGCGATAGCGCGCTCAACGAGCTGTGGGAGCGTGCCCGCCAGATCGGTGCTGACGCGGTGGTCAACATTGAGTTGGATTACTCCCCGATGGGGCAGGGCAACACGATGATGTTGGTTGCGGCGACCGGCACTGCCGTGAGACTCGATTAATGGATCTGCCCATTAAGCTCGGCCAGTTTCTCAAGCTGGCCAATCTCGTCGAGTCCGGAGGCGAAGCGAAAGAGCTCATCGCCGCGGGTGAGGTCGCGGTCAATGGTGAGGTAGTCACGTCGCGCGGCTTTTCGCTTGACGACGGCGACGAGGTCTCCCTCCCCGGCCACACCATCACCGTCACCGGTACCGGTGCAGACGACGATGACGACTACTTTGACGAGCGCACCGCGAACGACGATTTCGACCCTGAGAAGTGGAGGAACCTCTAACCCATGCCCGCTTTCGAAGCCCGTCCGGGCATGCCGTATTGGATCGACTTGTTCTCGAGCGAGCTGCGAAAGTCCTCTTATTTCTACTCCCGCATCCTCGGTTGGGATGTGGAGGGTACAGACATGCCAGGCGCAGATAACCAGGGCGCTGACGACGGTTCCTACCGGGTTGCCCGCGTTCAGGGGCTGCCGGTTGCAGGTCTCGTCGCCCAGAAAACTGATTCCACCGGCACGGACATGCCCGACGCGTGGGTGACGTACTTCTATACCACCGACATTGAGCGCGACTCGGAAAAGGTGGCGCAGCTCGGTGGACGTGTTCTTGCAGAGCCGGCGCAGGTGTCCTTGGGGAAGATGGCTCTGTGCGCCGACGTTGCTGGTGGGTGGTTCGGACTGTTCCAGCCATCGGGAGAGGATGCGTTCGTGGCCGCTGGCGAGCCAGGAACCCCCGTGTGGCACGAGTACACCTGCACCGGGGATGTGCAGGCCGTGGTGGACTTTTACCGTTCGCTCTTCGAGTGGGGGGTTGACCACGACAACGGTTACCACCTCGCCATGCAGGACGGCGCCGCATTTGCCGGTGTGTGGGATGCATCCGACACGATTCCGGCGGAGGTGCCGAGCTTTTGGCAGACCTTCCTTGGCGTCGCCAACGTGGCTCAGGTGCGCGGCCGGGTCGAGGAGCTCGGCGGGGAGATTGTGCGCGGTCCGGAGAATTCACCGTTCGGGGTGCTGTTGACGGTGGCGGATTCGACGGGTGCCGTCGTCACGCTGTGCGAAGTCGATGAACCTGTCGACGAGGACGAACTCGACGAAGCCGAGTCCGTGCTTGAGGTTCTTGACCGTCACCAGGCATAATTGCGTGCTGTGAAGCGGTTTTTTGCCGCCGCGGCGACACGCGTAGCCAGAGCAGTCAGTACTGCCGGCGTAGCCAGTGCAACATGCGTAGTCGGTGCGGCCTTCGTAGTCGCGCCGTTGCCTCCTGCGGCGGCTGTCGATGTGCTGCCGGGGGATCCGGGTGAGCGCACTGATCTCGTCGTCATGCATGACGACGGCCGGTGGACCGGGTCCCCGGGCGCCCAAGACCCCCGACCAGCACTGTCTTTGGCCAAGCTGTACCTTGGCTACTGGGTCCTGCTCGAGGGAAAACCGGAGGATCAGGGGAAGGTCCTGCGGATGATTCGCACGTCGTCCGATGCCCTCGCCGGCGAGCTGGATGCTGCGTACCCAGAGGCGATCAACGAGGTCGCCGAGCTTTTCGAGCTGACCAACACCTACAGCAGTGGCTTTTGGGGCCGGTCGTCGACCTCGCCGTACGACCTCGCGCGCTTCATCACCGCAATTATCGACGATCCCGTCGCTGAACCCATCATCCGCGGCATGGCCAACCACGCCCCCTTTGCCGAGGACGGCTTCAAACAGGACTTCGGCACTGATCAAATGGCCGGTGTGATTGGCTCGAAGTTCGGCTGGTCCGATGATCGCTCCGGCGCGTTCGGCTCGGTGTCCTTTGGCCCAAGTTGGGTCATCGCCGCTATGTCCTACGGCGATGTCGACGAGCACACCAATGACGTCCATGACTGGATCGACCAGAGCGAGGACGATCTGATTTTCAACCTCGACCACGAGGAAGCCGAGGAGCGCGGGTTGACCGACGGCACCGACCGACTTCAGGTGTGGCTCAGCGACTACGGCCGCAGCGAACCAGTGCCCACGATCCGGCCGATCATCCCTGAAAACGACACCGACGACCGCGACACAGAGGACGCCGACGACCGCGACACAGACGACTAGACGGCGCTTATCGCTCTTGCTGGCCAGGTTAAGCCGCTAATGCTCGCTCACCAGGGGCCGCCCCGAAAAGGACGTCCATTGCCCCAAAGCGGTGTCGAGGGTTGATCCGTTCGTTGCCGTATGGGGAGATCCACACCGGCCTGCCGTCACGCATCTCGATGCGGCCGCGGGTGCGGCGGATGGAGGGGTCGTCGTCGTTAATGCGGTTGTGGTAGCGGCACAGCGGGACCAGGTTGGACACGTTGGTTTCGCCGCCGTTCTTCCAGGCGTCTGCGTGGTGGACTTGGCACAGGTCGGCGGCGTGGTGGCAGTCGGGATGCGCACAGACGGGTTGCACCGCGCGGGCGAGGTCGCGCTGCTTGTCGTTGGCCAGGCGCTGTGAACGGTACATGTTCACGGCCCCTTGAGTCGGGTGGAACAGCGCCGCCTCCAGGTGCGGGGTGTTGGATGCGATCTGGTTGAGGTATTCGGCGCCGGTCATGGTGGTGCCGTTGGTGAGGCCGAGGACGACGTCGTCCCCCTCGCCGTCCATGATCTTGGTGTAATCGGGCAACCCGACGAGCAGCAAGGGCCGAGGCACGGCCTCTGGTACACCGCCGCCGTCTCTGAGCAGTGCTATGAGTTTGGCGGCCATATGGCGACCGGGGGAAGTAACGCTGTCCAGCCCGGACATGAGCAAGTGCTTCAAGTCGGCCATGAACTTTTCCGACGCCGTCAACGTCAACGTCGCGTACCCGTCTTTCGGCTCGCTGATACTGGCGTGCTCCTGGCGAGCGGGCGGCTCCTTCGGCGGGACGATGTTCTTGAGCAGCTTCGACATGGCGGCGCATGTGCGTCCGATGCGGGAGGCCGCCGACAGCACTTTCATGCGCATGGTGTGCCGTCGGGTGGCGTGTTTGATGTGGCGGATGGCGCGCTCGATGGTGGCGAGCATCCCGATGGACAAGCCCAGCGCGGTCGCCTTCGCAACCGCTTTGGCTTGCTTGGTGTCCGATAAGCCTTCCCCGAAGTAGGCGTCGTGGACGAGTTTCCAGTTGTTGACCACCGACGGTTCCACGCCGGCGTTCAACGCTTGTTGTTTGTTGAAGTCTTTCAGCGCCCCCAACCTTGGGGCGCTGTGTGCGCTGACAAGGTCATTGAAAGTGTCCATGCCCGCAACACTAACCCCATTTTTGCAGCTAGGAAAGGGTTTTTGGAATACGTCACAAATCCCGGATTCAAGGAACCGGACGGGCCTCTACGGCAGTCTAATAAGGGTTTGTGGCGTCTACGGTCGCGAGGAAATCGGCGACGCCGCGGATGCGGCGGCGTGATTCCTCCGGTGTCGCAATGGTGTGTGTTGAGTGGTACTCAATGACAGTTGCGTTGTGGGCCTCGGTGGTGGTGGGGTGGGGGGTGGTGTCGTCGTAAAGCGCGAGTTGCACGAGCGTGCGCGGCCATGCGCTCGGAGCTGGCACGGTGCGGTTTCCACGCAGTTCCGCCGGTAGCTTATCGACGCTCCCAAGCCCCGGATTCGTCAGCACCAACCCATCCACACTGCGCTGCTCAGCAGCGAGAACGGCAAGCGCAGCGCCGGAGCCGGCACCCCAAAGGGTGACTGACGCCGGCTCTTGGGCTGCGACGTAGTCAAGCGCTTTGTGCACGCTGGAAACGACCTCGTCGAGGGTGGCGCCGGGCAGCAGCGGGTAGTCCAAGTCGAGGATCGTGGTGCCAGACAACTCCGCTGCCGCGGCAACATCGGGGCGCCAGTGCTGCTCAAGGGAGATTCCGGAACCGCGCCACAAGCCACCCGGGTGCAGTGAGACGGCCCACCGGCGGGTTGGGGAACTGGGGACGAACACGCGGGCAAGCAGTTCCGGCTCTCCGGGAGTGTCGGGGATGTCGGAAAGGGCGGGCAGATCGCGGATCTTGGCGATGTTCATCCCGTACGCGACCCCTGGCATCGTGTGGTCGAGCCCGGAACCGAGCATGAGCATGGACGCGTGGGTGATGCGGTCAGCGAGGTGTCCCATGTAGCGGTCTGCCTCGGCCGGGTCGCCGGTGCCGCCCTCCCACGGCGGGGGCGTATCCGGTGCGGGGTAGGTGGCGTTCATGTAGCTGATCAGCTGCTCGAGCTGCTCTTTCGGCGACAGGGCGCGCTCGACACCACCGACGTTGAACTCAGGCGAACCCTGATCGTTCAACGGCCCAGCCTCACCGGCGGGAAGTGGCGCGGCAGGTTCCTCGGGGGAGGGGGTGTGGCGCATCCGGTCCTGCGCCTCGCGGTACGGTTGGTCGGGTTGGCCAGGTTGGTCGGGCATCACCAGATCACCACGCGGTCCGCTTCCGCGACTGCGTCCGGGGCTTCGGCGGCGTCGGGGAAGGCCTCATAGAACTCGGCGATGTTGCTGGCGACGACGTTGCAGCGGAACTCAGACGGCGAGTGCGGGTCGATCGCCAGGTATTGCGCGGCCATTTCGGGCCGGATGGCGGTGCGCCACACGCGCGCCCACGCGAGGAAGAGGCGCTGCAGGCCGGTGAATTCCTGCCCGTCGATGGTGTCGCTGGCGCCGGGGGCGTGGAAGGTCCGCACGGGGCCCTGGTCGGTGGCGGGGTCGAGACCTTGCTCGGCCAGGTAGTCCTTGTACGCGACGACGGCGATGCCAAGCCCGCCCAAGTCACCGATGTTCTCGCCGAGCGTGAACTCGCCGTTAACCCCGCGGATTCCTCCGCGGCCGGACAGGACGGAGGGGACGAGACCGTCGTATTGCGAAATCAACTTGGCGGTCAGTTCCTCGAAGCGGGCACGGTCGGCGTCGGTCCACCAGGAGTTGAGGTTGCCGTCGCCGTCGTAACGCGAGCCTTGGTCGTCGAAGCCGTGTCCGATTTCGTGGCCGATCACGGCGCCGATCGCGCCGAAGTTCTCGGCGGCGTCCGCGTCGGGGTCGAAGAAGGGCGGCTGCAGGATCGCGGCCGGGAAAGTGATGTCGTTGACCACCGGGTTGTAGAAGGCGTTGACGGTCTGCGGGGTGGAGACCCATTCGCCGCGGTCGGCCGGCTTGCCGATCTTGGACAGCTGGTAGTCGTGCTCAAAGGCGGCGCCGGCGCGCACATTCGCTACGAGCTGGGCGCCGGAGCGGTCGAACGTCAGGCCGTCGTAGTTGCGCCACTTGTCGGGGTAGCCGATTTTCGCGGTGAACTTGCCCAGTTTCTCTAGGGCGCGCTCGCGCGTTTCGGGCGACATCCAGGTCAGCTGGCTGATCCGCTCTTCGTAAGCGCGCACGAGGTGGTCGACGAGGTCGAGCATGCGCTGCTTGTGCTCCGGCGGGAAGTGCTTTGCGACGTACGCGCGCCCCATATCCTCACCCACCAGCGATTCCGCGAGCGCAATGCCGCGCTTCCAGCGGTCGCGCTGCTGGGTCGCGCCGGAGAGCACGGTGCCGTAGAACTCGAAGTTCGCCTGCCCGATGTGCTGCGGGAGGAGGCCGGCGCGGGAGCGCAGGATGGCCCAGGTGGCCCAGAGTTGCCAGTCGGTGAGGGGGGCGTCGACAAGCAATTGCGCGAGCTCGTCGATGAAGCTGGGCATCATCGCGATGACCTTGCCGTCCTCAAGGCCGGAGGCGCGCAGGAGCGTCTGGATGATCTCGGGTAGTTCCGCCAGCTCAGTGGGGTTGTACGTTTTCACAGCGTCGCGCGTGGTCACCACGTCCCAGTGGTGCGAGGCGATGCGCTTTTCGACGTCCAACACCCGCTCCGCCGCGTCCCCCGCCCCGAATCCACGGCGCTGCTCGTCGGTGAGGAAACCGAGCATGCGCTCGACGTGCTCGCGGTACGCTTCGAGCGTCTCGGCGTGGGCGGGCTCGCGGTAGTAGGCCTCGTCGGGCAGCCCCAGGCCGGACTGGATCACGTAGGGCACGGACTCCTCGCCGAGCGAGTCTTTTTCCACCCAGTACGTCAGCGGGGCGCCCACACCGGAGCGCTCCAGCTCGCCGAAGACGCGGACCAAATCCTGGATCGTGTCCACGTCGAGCAGGGCGAAATCGTCGGTAAGGGGGTCCAGGCCGGCGGCGTCGATCGCGTCGACGTCCATGAAGGAGGCGTATAGATCGGCTGCACGGTCATCGCCAGCCTCAACGATGGCGTGGACGTCCTCCTCCGCCTTGTCGCGCAAGGCGTGGAAGGTGCCGTCCACACCGCGGTCCTCAGGGATGACGTGGCTTTCCAGCCAGGGGCCGTTGACTAGTTGGTAGAGGTCGTTCATGACCTCCAGACTAGTCTTCGTTCTCGTACGGATCCCTGATCTTCATGTCGGACGGGTGCCACAAGCCAGAGCGGGTGATCGTCTCGTGGTTGATCTCCGCCACGTCCGGTGTCTCACCGCGGGAGTTGGTCCGCGGGACGTAGCGGTAGGCCGAGCCCCAGTCGCGGTGCCAATCCTGGTTGAGGTAGCCGGGCATCTCGTAGGCGGAGTTGACCGCCTCCGCAGTAGCCATGGCTCCTCCGCCCAGGAAGTCCTGGAAGCCGGAGAGCTGCTCCTTCGCCTTCGCGTCGGCGGCGATGCGGAACTCGGGGATCTCTGTCACACCGGCGTAGTGGTTGAAGGTGCGGTTGCAGGGGAACTGCATCGCGACCGGCCAGTCGAGCAAGCCAGGGACGTCGGGACCGAAGACCTCGGTGAGCGGCTCCAACGTGGGGTTGCGCAACGGAGTCAGGGCCATCCACTCCTCGGGGTCGAGGTTGACGTCTTCGCCGACGAGGCGAACGACGTTTGCGCCCTCCGGTAGATCCGCGATGGGGTAGCGCAGGTTGCGCCACTTCGTCGTCGGGCCCGGATCCAGCATTTCGACGTCGCCGATCTCGGTCACGTTGCCTTCCTCATCGCGCGTGCCGTACTCGAGTTTGAGGGTCTGCCCCTCCTTTTCCTCGCCGCTGATGTTGCGGTGCTCCAGCCGGCCAGCGACGGAGGTGACCAGCAGCGGGGCTTCCTCGGTGGCGTCGGGGAGTTCGAACCAGGACGTCTTGATTTCCGAGGCGCTCAACGCGTTCTCGCTGAACGTGCCCAGCACCGGGATGCGGTTGTAGTCCAGGTTGAACGGAAGGCGGACCGTGGAGCCGTTGACGCCGATCTGGTCCGACGGGCGGTTGCCCTGGGTGGTGGCGCGGGAGGTGGACTGGACCGTGTCGGAGCCGGCGTCATCGCTCTGGGTGTCGGAGCCGGTATCGGTCACCGCGGTCGATGCGTTCTGGTCGCTACCGCTGGTTGCGCCGGTGGCGCCGGTGGCGGGGCTGCCGGCACCGCTGTCTGTCGCCGGGGTGTTCTGGATGGCGCCGACGTTAGCGGCGCCCTCGTTGTCCGAGTTGATGTAGGCCGGGACACCCTCCGGGTGGAACCCGCGCACCGTGCCGGATTCCAGTGACTTGCCCAGCGGCACGCCGTCGACGGGGGTGAGGAAGGAGTCGTTCGTGTTGGCTTCCAAGAGCACGTCGGCACTCATCTGGCAGGTCTCGCCCTTGAGCGAGCGCACGTTACCCATGCCGACGGAGTAGGCCGGCGACTGGTCCATGAAGGACTTCAGGAAGGTCAGGCAGGAGAACGCCACGATGAGAATGCAGGCGAGCGCGATCGGTGCGGTCATGGCGCGAGAGATCCGGGTGCTGCTGGTGCCGCCAGCGCCGGCTACGGGGCCTTCGCCCGCACCTGGCCGCGGCTTGTGCCACAGGGACTGCACAATCCCGACGACGAGCGTGAGCAGGAACAGCGCCAGCATGACCGAGCTGGCCTCCACACCCTTGTACTGCACTGTCTTGTCCCACCACGGGACCGCGAAGGAGGAAACGTACCACCACGCGTTCCATCCGCCGAGTGCTAGCGCGAAGACGAACATCACCGCTGCCAGGGCGAAGGTCCTTGCGCGCGGGGAGCGTGCCGCAACCTGTGCCAGCACGATCGCGCCTAGGGCTGCAGCGGCACCGGCGATGCCGGCGTAGATGCCGAAGTGGTGGGTCCACTTCGTCGGGGTGAACATGAGGAAGAACATCGACAACCCGAAGATCGCCAGCATGCGGCGCGTCGGTGCCGGTTTCGCGCCGGGGACCGCGCCGTAGTGGGACATGCTCCACAGCACCAGCACCAGGCAAAGGACGAGGATGAGCATGGGGAAGCGGCGGGTCAGGGAGCCGTCGACGGTCGCTTCCAGCAGTGTCGCGTAGCGGACGTACTCGTTGTACCACTCCAGAGCGGGGCCGACGGCGGAGCGCACGGATGTGGACTCCAGCACGGTCGCCAGTGTCTGGTCCTTGAACACGAGCACCATGACGGCGAAGCCAGCACCGAGGAACGGGAAGACGTAGGACACCAGCGGGGCGATGACGCGCCGCTCCGACAGGATCTTCAGCACTTGCGGCAAGCAGACGAGGAAGACGCCCACGGCCGTCAGACCCGTCGGCCCGCAGGCCAGGGTGACGGCGGCGAAGATGGTTCCTAGGGCGGCGGGGAGGAGGCGTCGTGAAGCAATGGCGCTTTCAAACGACGCCCAGGTAGCAAGGGTGCCCAGGGCGATGATCGGCTCCGGGCGCAGGCCGTTGTCGTACGGCAGCCAGAACGCGAGGAACATGAACGCGGCGGTCCAATAGGACACGCGCCGCGTCGCGATGGTGGCTCCGAGCCGCGGCAGGATTTCCCGCGAAAGGATCCACCAGATGAGGATGCCGGCGATGAGCGTGGGCAGGCGCATCCAGGCTGACGCGGTACTGACTTTCGACAGCAGCGACAGTAAGTCGTAGAACGGTGAGCCGAACGGAGCCTCGGGCACGCCGTACCAGCGGTAATAGTTGGCCATGTAGTCCGACTCGTTGGCCACCCGCGCCATGGTGAGCAAGAAGCCGTCGTCGGAGGTGTTCGCGCCGAAGAAGTGCCAGAACAGCAACAGCGTGACGACGACCCCATCCAACGGCTTGAACGACCTCCACTCCGGGCGCAACACGCTCAGGCGGCGGCCGTCCAACAAATCCATCCGAGCGATGGACCACAGGGCGATCAGGGCGGCGATCGTGCCGGCGATCATGGCGAACCACTTCACCAGCGACGGGCTGGAGGTGAAGCGGGAGTTGATTTCGACGTGGGCGGTCAGGCCAGTGTCGATAAGCGCTTGAGCGTCGCCCGTGAGCTCGCTGTAGATGCCTGTGACCTGGGGACGCATGTCGTCCTCAGTTTCTTCGCTGAGATCGGTGCCCGGGACGGAAACCGTTAGCGCTTCGTCGGTGGCGGAGACTTCGAGCACGGCGTCGCCGTCCAGTGTGGCTAGTTCCTCGGCGGTGAGCTCGAAGACGACCTCGTTGAGCGAGGAGACGTTGACGCTGCCGTCGGAAGGCGCGGTGACGAACAGGCCGCGGTCGAGCGCTTCCGTGGAGTCCACAGGCAGCGTGGACAGCACGTTCGACTGGCCGGGGGCCAGCTCCTCCAGCACGCTGATGGGGATGGTCAGCTCGAGCGATTCCGGCGCCAGCGAAATCAGCGGCGCGTTGACGGAGTTGAGCGAGCCGTTCTGCGGCCAGTCGAACGAGGACTGCACCTGCTTGACCGGCAAAAACGGCAGCAGCGCGAAGAAGATGAAGGCGAGCAGGCCGGACATCATCGCGGTGAGCGCCAGATTCCGGGGCGCGCGTTTGGAATGCGCCAGCGGGTCGGATTCGGGCGTGAACGCGGTGGACCCGCCAGTCGGCTCAACCACGGTTTGCGTCTCGACGTTATTCACTCGTCTACCTTTCATCGGTTCCGGACCACCACCACGAAGGGGCCGAACTGCTGGGTGTCCCACTCGGGCGAGTTGAAGGCTGCCGGGTTGAAGAACAAAGCCTCATAGTGCACGTTGGGCTGGCTGGGGAAGATGTCATGCGCGATGTGGGTTTTCCACGGCGCTTCCGGGTCGGTTTCGCTGCCGCGGAAGATGAAGGCTTGGGGCGGGGCCCAGGGTGCGTCGTCAATAGCTGCGGCGAACGCCTGCGGGTTCGACAACTCGTTGAACGATCCGTTCGCCCACTGCTTCAAGGACTCGTTGCGCGCGTCGAATTCACCGAGCGGGTTGGCGTAGTGGCTGGTGAACGCGTTGAAACCACGGTAGGGGTGGTAGGCCATGAAGTTGATCTCGTCGGTGAACAGCACGGTCTCGCCCGGTGTGTAGCCGCGGGATTGGATGTATTCGTCCATCTGCTTGTAGTAGCGGCCGACGTCAGATTCGCGCAGGTCGGAGCGCTCACCGTTGCCGTCGGTGCTGGCGTAGGCCTCGTCGATGAAGGATTCATTCTCCGCCGGGATCTGCTGCACGTACCCCAAGGTCGCCGTAGCGAGCAGCAGGACAAACAGCGTTGTCAAGAGATGGCTGCAGCGCTTGCTAATCGAGTTGGGGTAGAGCACGGCCAGACCGGACAAACGCAGATCTGCGATCGCGAGGATGCCCGCGGTGGACAGCAGCAGCGCCACAAGCACCTCCACACGGAAGCCGAGCAGCGTGGTGCCGGCCAGCGTGATCACCATTGAGCCGACCACCCAGACGTAGCACACGCCCACGGCAATGCTGATGTGTGCGATCTCCGGACGGCGGAACCGCACCACAAGAAAGACCAGACCCGCCAGGCTGAGCAACCCGACCAGGGAGAGGTCAAAGAACGGCAAGGGTACTTCCGCGCCTTCAGACGGCAGGAAGTGCTGCGCCGTTGAGCGCGTGGTCTCCGGGCTGCGCAGCACGGCCATGAGGTACGGGCCCCACGCGATGAGGGCAATGAGGATCGAACCGAAGCCCATCAAAGCGAGTTGTCTCAGGGGCACCCAACGCTGCTTGCCTTCCATCGTCAAGAACCCCGTCAGGGCAAACGCCATCATGGTCACAGCAACAATGCCTGTGTAGAGGGTGTACAAGCAGGCCGAGAGACCCAGGTAAAGAGTCAAGGTGATAGTCGGCGCCCACGATCCCCGCATGGCGTAGTAGCCGAGGACAGCTGCGGCGGGCACGAACATGCCGACGATGGCCGCATACGGCTCGTCGGGGGTCTGGGTGAGGATGATCGCGATGGTTACCAGTGCAATCGCCGTGGCGATCGGGAGCGAACTGGTGAGCTTGCGCCACAGCGGGACCAGCTGCGACGCGGCGGTCGCCAAAGAAACAAGAGCCCACGGCTGGTACACCTCCCAGCCCGGCATGCCTAAAACATCGGACAGGCGTCCGCCCAGCCAGAACCAGCCGATCGGGTAGAACGCCGGCAAGTCGGCGTAGTTCATGTCCTGGTTGGACATGGTGTCGGCCATGCGGGTGAGGAACTGGGTGCGGAAACCCTGGTCCACCTGGATGCCGTCGAGATAGAGCTTCGTGGAGGCCAGCGGGATCCCCAGCGTGGACACGACCAACCCCGCAGGGGCGAACGAGCAGACGAACTCAGTGAGCCAAACGCGCCAGGTGGGGCGCCGGCGGGAGGTGGATTCGTCGCGAAGCCACGCGAGCAACAACGCGCCCACCGCAAGAATCACCACGAATGAGCACGCTGTGGCCAACGCGCGGGGGACCATGGAGACGTTGAACGCCGCCAAGCTCGACGCACGCAGTAAGTACCACGCGGCAAGCGTGAGTGCCCCTCCTACCAGGGGGTAGACCAACATGCGCACGGTCGTGCCAACCGTGTCGATGCTGTCCGGTTCGTAGTCGTAGACGCGGATGGCGCGCGTGCTGCCGCGAAGCTCTTCCTTGGGCTCTTTCTTTGTGTCCGTGACGGCCGTGGTCATACCGAACAGTCTCCCACAGACTCGGCCGCAAACAGGTATTAGAAGAAGCGATTAGAAGCTCAGCTTCCGCATAATCGGTGCCGGGATGTGCTGGAGCACCAGAGAGATCGGGCCGAAGAGCTTGTGCACGAACACGTGGCTCTTACCGTCGAGAGCTGCGGAGACGGCAGCCTTGGCCACGTCTTCCTTGTCCACGGTCAGTGGTGCCTCGTCCAGGCCGTCGGTCATCTTAGTGCGCACCTGGCCAGGGCGGACAACGGTGACGTGTACACCGCTGCCGCGTAGCGCCTCCCCGAGCTGGGTGTAGAAGCCGTCCATGCCGGCCTTGGTGGAGCCGTAGACGAAGTTGGATCGGCGCACCTTCATGCCCGCGACCGAGCTCATGGCGATGATGGTCCCGTGGCCCTGCTGCTTCATCTTCTGGCCCAGCAGCACGCCGACGGAGATCGGCGCCGTGAAGTTGGTCTGGGCGGACGCGACGGCGGCCTGCTGGTTCTGCCACAGTTCTTCCTGGTCGCCGAGGGTGCCGAAGGCGACGATGGCCACATCGACATCGCCGGCCGCAAAGGCTGCGTCGATGACGGCCGGGTGGGAGTCGGTATCAAAGGCGTCAAAGTCGACGATGCGGACCTTGCCGGCGCCGTGGCGGGAGACCTCTTCGACAGCGGCGTCGATACGCGGGCTGTCTTGGCGGGCAGCCAGGGTGACGGTCGGGTTGCCTCCGCGCTTGGTCAGCTCGGAGACGATGGCCAGGCCGATCTCGGACGTGCCGCCGAGAAGGAGAATATTCTGTGCTTGTCCTACTGCGTTCAGCATTGCGGTTCCTTTCGGTTTCTTGAGCGGGCTACGCAGCCAACTAGTGCAGCTCGAGTCGGCGGGACATGTCGGAGGCGAACACCCCGGTCGGGTCGATCGCGTTGCGGGTTTCCAGCCAGCCGGCCATGCCGGGGTACATCTGGTGGAACTTCTCGGCAGACGTGCGGGACTCCTTGGCCAGGTAGAGGCGGCCGCCGAATTCCATCACCTGGTCGTCCAAGCGATCCAGGAAGGAGTGCAGGCCGTCGCGGATGGGGAAGTCCACGCACACGTTCCAGCCGCGCATCGGGTAGGACAGCGGGGCTTTGTTACCGTCGCCGAACAGCTTGAACACGTTCAGGGCGGTGTAGTGGCCAGAGGACTGAATGTCGTAGATGATCTGCTTGAACGGCTCGACAGCGTCGGTGGGCACAACGAACTGGTACTGCAGGAAGCCGGCCGGGCCGTAGCCGCGGTTCCATTCCGCGATCATGTCCAGCGGCTGGTAGAACTGCGTCAAGTTCAAGATGTCGTTCTTCGAGTCTTTGCCCATGAAGTAATAGGCCTCACCGATGGCGCGCAGAGTCAGCTGGTTCATGGTCCAGGACGGGAAGATGTCCGGCACCGTCATCAGCTGCGGGGCGGAGAACTTCAGCGGGTCCTTCGCCAGCTTCGGCGCGAACTCCTCGAGCTGCGCCAGTGTGGCCAGCGATCCACGGGAGATGGTGGAGCGGCCGGTCTTCGGCGGGGCGGAGATGGCGTCGAACCATGCAGAAGAATAGGTATATCCCTCTTCTTGGCCGTGGGAGTGCTCCTCGATCGTTTCGTCGAGGGTGGAGGTGCGGACCGTGTCGGAGATGAAGTAGGCCGTCTCGGTGCGCGTCATCTTGATGCGGGCGCGCAGGATGATGCCGGTCAGGCCCATGCCGCCGACGGTGGCCCAGAACAAGGTGCCGTCCGGGTCATCCGGGGTGCCAGCAGGCTCGAGGTGCAGGACGCGGCCGTCGGCGACGAGCAGCTCCATCGACACGACGTGGTCGCCGAAAGAACCGGCGGAGTGGTGGTTCTTGCCGTGAATGTCCGGGCCGATCGCGCCGCCGATGGTCACCTGGCGGGTGCCGGGCAGCACCGGGACCCACAAGCCGTAGGGGATCGCGGCGCGCATCAGTTGGTCGAGGGTGACGCCGCCGTCGACGTCCACGATCGCGGTATCGGGGTTGATCTCGTGAATCTTGTTCAGCGGCTGCATGTCAATGACAAGGCCGCCACCGTTTTGGGCCGGGTCACCGTAGGAGCGGCCCATTCCGCGGGCGATCACACCGCGGCGCTTGCCTTCCGGCAGGGTCGCGTTGTCTTCGGCGACGTGGCGCACTGCCTCCTTGATCGCGTCCACGTCGGCGGTGGCTAGGACTTGCGCGGTGGACGGTGCGGTGCGGCCCCAGCCGTAGAGGGACTTGGTGGTGGTGTGGAGTTCCATAAACCCCACCCTACCGCTAGAGTTCCATGATCTCCCGGATCCTTTTTGGCAGCTCCCCCTGATTGGTGATCACCGGTTTGCCTGCATTTTTGTGTGCCCGGAGCTCTTCGTAGACGATGCCCCGGGAGGTGCTGTCCAGCAAGGGTAGTTCTTGGGCGATCAGGCGCGTCATGAAGTCGTCGAGGGGGACGTCGGCAAGTTGCGCCGACATGTGGGGTTTGTCTGGTTGCTGCATGGCTGACATCCTACGGGGCGTGCAATCGCTAGGGTGGGGTCATGTCGGTCGTGGTCGAGCTCAAGCGCACCTTGCTCGTGCGCTGCGCCACAATGCTTGCCGACGAATCCGTCTTCCGCCACATCGGCCTGAACTCCGAAAGCACTCTCGAGGATGCACAGCGCGTCCTGGAAGTCTGTTTCGCGATGCCGGACGGCCCGCCGAGCCCGACGCGCTTCACCGCGGACGCTGAGGACCCAGGCCGCCTAGATGCTGGCGTGCAGATCGGTTCCTACCTGCGCCGGGGCGGCGACCGGCTGTTTTTCCACTGGGGGCTGTGGCAATTCGAACTCACCTTGCTGGATATCTACCCGCGCGATAGCGCGACCCCGAGCGCGCTGTGTGTGGCCGGGCACGGAGACTTCGCCGATCAGCCCTTTGACATCCCCGCCATCAACGCGGAGCTGCTCGGGCCGTCCGCAATTGAGAATGTGCTCGCGGGCGCGCGCGATGATGTCGTCGACATCGTCGACCGCTCCCACACTCTCGACTTCCTTCCCCTGTTGCAGGCAATTGACCTGCCGCGGCCGTGCGAGCTCGACCCGCTGGTGGCCGACACGCTGGCCAGCCTGCCGCGCGAACGCACCCCGCTCGCCCGCGATGCCTTCTGGTCCACCGTTCTCGCCCTGTCGTGCTTGGCTGACGACGACACCACCGACGACGTCATCGAAACCACCATGAGCGCCCTGAACTGGGCCAACCCAGGCGGCGAGAGATACTCCGCCCGCCAGATCCGCTCCCTGTGCGCCGGATCCCTCGTGCGGCTGGCGTCGGTGGGCGGGTACGGGGCCGGGGGCGTGAGTGCCGTCGATAAGCTGGACATGTACCGCGCTTTGCTGCGACGGTGACTGGTGGGGGTAAGGTGAACCGCTGTGACCTCCAAGGTTGAAACGACACACCCGATGAGCGCGAAGCGGCAGCTGCTGCGGTTCGTGATCATCGGTATCTTCTGCGCAATGCTCGACTTCGGGCTGACGTACCTGCTCGACCACTCCTTCGGTTTCACGCGCGTGTCCGCGAAAGTGGTCGGCTGGTGCTTCGGCACGCTCGTCGCGTACCTGCTCAACTCGCGGTTCACGTTCCAGGCGAAGATCACCGGCAAGCGGGCGCTAGCCGTGTTCATCCTCTACGCCTCCACATTCGGCATCCAAGTCTTCCTCTACTGGATCACTAACCCGCCGCTCATCGCGCTCGGCGTCGAGGACCCGTGGAAAGACTTCATCGCCTTCGTCATCGCCCAAGGCGTGGCGACGATCACCAACTTCATCCTCCAGCGCGTCCTTATCTTTAAGCAGCCGACGAAGGTCGTGGCCGAGACTGATCCATCTTGATCCGGACGTCGGCCCGGATCAAGGGCGGCGGAAGTCCTCGTTCGCGCCCATCCGCAGCAAGCGCAGCCACTCGCGGAACTCCCGCGGGTTCTTGCGTTGGATCAAGAAGAACCAACCGAAACGCACCAGCTCCTGCAGCTGCATCTTCTTCATGCCGCGCTGACCGATGATGTAGCCGCGGTTGCGGTAGGTGAAATAGCGCTTGACCTCATTATCCGGCCACTGGGCGTGCGCGCGGCCGCCCATGATCGGGTGGAACTCGGCAGAGCCGTCCGGGTGCAGGTAGCTGGTGGTCAGCGCGGTGCCGTATTTCATGCCGGACTGGGCCAGGCGGCGGTGGTATTCGACCTCGTCGCCGCGGATGAACAGGCGGTAGTCGGGCACGCCGATGCGCTCCATCGCCTTTGCGCTGATCAGAGCGCCGTTGAAGAGGCTCGCGTACTGCGGGAGGTAGTCTCCCTCCAGCTCGCTGCGGCGCCGGTGCCAGATCAGGCCTTGGCGCAGCGGAAAAGCGAGCTGGTCAGGGTCATCGATATTGGCCACGACGGGGGAGACCTCAGTCAGACCCTCCCGCGCGGCGACGCGGTAGAGCTCCTCCAGCACGCCCGGGTCGGCGGGGCGGCCGTCGTCGTCGGCGCACCAAATCGCGTCCGCGCCGAGGGCGAGCGCGTGCAGAAAGCCGTATGCGAATCCGCCCGCGCCGCCGAGGTTCGTGTGCGACGCCATGTAAACGCCCTTGTCGCCGGCAAGGTCTTGGATCAACTCACGGACTTCGTCTTCTGCGCCGTTATCCACCACGATCACCCAATCGACCGGGTGAGTCTGATTCGCCACCATCTCCAGCGAGTGCCTGAGCAGCCCAGCGCGCTTGTGCGTGACAATCACCGCCGCGGTGGTGCCGTTCGGGTTCAGCAGCGCATCGGTGGTGGAAGTCATGGGGACTATTGTGCCACGGCGGAGGGAACGGATAAGGGAAGCGCTGCGGTGAGGGAACCGTAACGGGGTCAGCGCCTGTCTAACAGTCCATGGCATTGCGCAACAACATGGACATCACCGCCAATGTGCACGGCGGCTTCTACCTGGACGGTCCTGGGGTGCAGGTTTCGCGGCGGTTCTGGATGGCGGAGCCGTTCGCTTTGGCACGTTCTTCGGAGCTGGGGCACCGGGCGCCCGCAGCCACACGGGCCGTTGCGATGGTGTTGGAGCACCCCGGTTGCTCAGTCAGCGGATTCAGCGCGTTAGCCGTGTTCGGCCTGAGGTTCTTTGCGGATTCGTTCCATACGACACTGCATGGTGCTGTCCGAAAAACCGTCGAAGCGACCCAATACACACCGCGGATTACCCGAGCCCGCCCACGAAATACATGGACTGTCCGCTACCAGGGGCAGCCGATTCGGATCTCAGAGCCAGGGTCCGCCGTCGTGGAAGCCCTGCAGTGCATCCGCGCCGGGGAGATCCGGTGGCCCGTCGCCACGGTTGACGGGTGGAGTCCAGCGGACCTCAGAGCCCTGCAGCTTATCGACGCTTCCCGCCGCCACCTCAACATCCACCCCGACCTCATTTACAACGCTGCCCGGAACCGCCTGCCCCGCGCATGGCTGAAAAGGATCGTCGAAGCGTCCAGTGATCTCGCCGATTCCCCGAAAGAGACCGAAATGCGGCTGATCGCCCAACAGATCTGCGAAGAACTCGGGGTCGAACTGTGTGAGCAGGTGACGGTCTCCGATGACAACGGCATCATTACTACCTTTGACCTGGCTATTACCGAACTAGGGATCGGCCTCATGTATGACGGCGAGCACCACCTGCAGCGTAGTCAGCGCGACCGGGACTCGGCCATCAACCTCAGGTGCGTCATGCAAGGGTGGACAGTACTTAGATTCACCGCCGGAACGATGGGCAAGATCGCCCAGTTGCTGAGGGAGCTGATCTCCCAGCGGTTGTGAACCAGGCGGTTATGGCCCGGGCGGCGGCCGCGGCGGGCGGTGTGAACGATTTAGCGCACCGACCTATAAGCCCCGAGCAGTAAGTGCAGGTCAGGGGGTTATGGCCTGAACGATACGGGGCCGAAATGCTCACATCGTTCACCGCTGGTGCTTTGGCTGGGGCCCGAGGCCCTGGAGTTTAGGTCCCTAGTCCTCCTGGTCTGCCTGATCGTCCCGGTCCTCATCGTCGAAACGGACGAGCAGGTCGCGGACGTAGTCGCCGGCTTCTTTGCCTTCGTAGGCTTCGACGACGTCGTCGACAAGCCCGGCCTGGCGTACTTCCCCTTTGTCGATCCACAGTGCGGTGTTGCACAGCTGCGCCAAGAAGTCGTTGGAGTGGGAGGCGAAGACGAGGATGCCGGAGCGTTTGACCAGTTCAGCCAACCGGACGCGGGCTTTGGCCATGAAGGCGGCGTCGACGGCGCCGATGCCTTCGTCGAGAAGCAAAATCTCGGGCTCGATGGATGTGACCACTCCGAGCGCCAACCTCACGCGCATACCGGTGGAGTAGGTGCGCAGGGGCATGGCCAGGTAGTCGCCGAGCTCGGAGAACTCAGCGATTTCGTCCATTTTGGCCTTCATTTGTTTGCGGGTCTGGCCGAGGAACAGTCCGCGGATGATGATGTTCTCGTAGCCGGAAATCTCCGGGTCCATGCCCACGCCGAGGTCGAAGACGGGGGCGACGCGGCCGCGGACATCGGCGACGCCGCGGGTGGGTTCATAGATGCCCGAAAGAAGGCGCAGCAAGGTGGACTTGCCGGCGCCGTTGTGGCCGACTAGACCGACGCGGTCGCCTTCGCGCAGGTGCAGGTTAATGTCCTTCAACGCCTCGACGACGACCGTGTTGGAGGCGTTCTTGCCGATCGCCCCTCCGGCCGAGGACATGACGGCCTTCTTCAGGGAGCGGGACTTGGCATCGAAGATAGGGAAGTCGACGCAGGCGTTGTAGGTGTCAATAGAAACCACGTGAAACTCCTTACACCCAGTACGGTACGCGGAAGCGCCACTGGCGCATCACCAGCAGGGCGGCGAGCAGGCCGACAGCAGTGAAGGCCAGCACGATCCACCAGTGATAAGCGGCCAGGTCGCGGCCGATCAGGGGCGCGCGGACGATTTCGAGGTAGTGGTAGAGGGGGTTGAGCTCGGCGAGCATGGCGCGCTGGGCGACATCGCCGCGTTGCTCCTTCAGGGTCTGGGTGGTCCAGACGATCGGGGTGACGTAGAACAGCAGCTGTACCAGCGCCTCCAGCAGAGGCGCGACATCGCGGAAACGCGTGGCGATGATCCCGAACAGCATGGTCACCCACACCCCGTTGAGGATCATCAGGGCCAGTGCCGGGATGAACAGCAACAGATCCCACCCCAGCTCGAGGCGGAAGATCAGCACGAGCACGAGCCAGATGACCATGTTGTGCGCGAAGAACAGCAGCTGGCGCCACACTAGGCGGTACACGTGGACAGACAGCGCCGACGGAAGCTGCTTGATCAGCCCTTCGTTCTCAATGAATACATTCGCGCCGTCTTTTATGCACCCGGAGATGAAGCCCCACACGATGAAGCCGACGGTGACGTGCGGCAGGAACTCGCGCACCGGAATCTGGAACAGCATGGAGTACAGCAGGCCCAGGGCCAGCGCCATCACGCCGGTAGCGATCGTGATCCACAGTGGGCCGAGCACGCTGCGGCGGTAGCGCTGTTTGATGTCCTGCCAGCCCAATTGCAGCCACAGTTCGTACTGGCCCCACCCGCGGGTGAGGTCGGCTGCCGCAGCGCGGAAGGTTTTGGACTTCGACGCTGGGGTGGTCTCGTCGGCGGAGGACGTCATGCGGGAGACGTCGGAAAGCAATGTTGCCTTGTCTTGCACACTTAACAGCTTAGTGCCAAGATCCTTAAATATTGCTAAGGGGCCGATGGTGCGTCCCGCCTGGTATGGGTGCATACTAGTGAAACACTTAGTTCGGAAGGAGGAGACCGTGGATTACGGTGCGGAGTATGACGTGTACCGCGTTCGCGGGCTGTACGCCTCGCTTTCCGACGGCTGGACTTACCTGAATTCCCACGACTGCCCACAGATCCCAGAGCGAGTCTCCGCGGCTGTGTCTCGGTCGTTCCGGATGGCGCCGCAGGTGCCGGCGCGTGAGTTTCACTCCGGTTCGCACTCGGGGCAGTCTGTCGGTCGTCCTGAGGGTGACAATCTGCTGGAGGCCGCGCGTCATGCTGTGGCGGACCTCGTGGGGGCGAGCGCGGACCGGGTGATTCTCGGTGCCAGCCTGCCGGTGCTTTACAGCGCTCTGGTCACGTCGATGGAGCCGCAGTTCCGGTACGACTCGTCTGTGGTGGTCAGCAGCCTGGACCGGTGCGAGTTGCGCACGGCCGTGTCGCGGGCGCGGGCGCAGGTCCGCACGGCTCACGCTGAGCTGGGCACGGGCGAGCTTCCATCGTGGCAATACGAGCAGCTTGTCGACGGCTCCACCCGCCTCGTCTCCATTCCCGCCGCCCACGCAGAACTGGGGTCGGTGACGGAAGTGTCCGAGATTGCCGAGCGTGTCCGCTCCCGTTCGCGCGCCTGGGTGCTTGTCGACGCGACGGCGTACGCCCCGTACCACCGCATCGATTTTGATAAGTGGGACGCCGACATTGTCGCCTTGGATATGGCGGCGCTGGGTGGGCCGCAGGTCGCAGCGCTCGTCTTGCGCGACGCGGCGATGCTTAAGCGTGTCGACTCGCAGGTGCTGGGCATCGTCAGCGCCGGCGTGGCCCCCGGTCTTGCCGGCGGTGTCACTGCTGCGGTGGACCACTTGGCGGGTCTCGCGCCGGAGCTGCCCGGCCGGGGCACGCGCCGGGCGCGCCTCGACCGTTCGATGGCTGAGATGTCGACCTACCTGGGTGGCCTGCGCGATGACCTGTACACCTTCCTGGGTACGTGGCCGCACGTGCACATTCTCGGCAGCTCCGGGGAGGCGGCAGCGGATGCGACGACGGAACGCCTGCCGCGCCTGACTTTCGGCGTGCAGGGCGTGCCGGCACCGACGGTGTATGAGCGGTTGTTCGACAACGGCATCGTGACCACCCTGACCCGGCCGACCCCGCTTTTGACGGATATGGGCCTGGAGGAAATCGGCGGCGGCGTGACCGTCGGCCTCGGGCCGTTCAATACCTACCAGGACATCGAGCAGGTCATGCGCGTCGTCGCGTCGCTGGCGTAGCTGGCTTCGGGCTAATCGACAACAAGGACGACCTTCCCGGTGGAGGTGCCGGAGTCGAGGTGATCGTGGGCTGCTGCGGCTTCGGCAAGCGGGAACGTCTTAGTCAGCTGGTGCTTGATCGAACCGTCCTCAATGAGCGGCCACACGTGCTCCTCGGTGGAGCGGCAAATATCTGCCTTCATCGCCCGCGGGCGAGCGCGCAGGGTCGTGGCGTGCACCGACAGGCGGCGCGGCATCATCCGGCCCAACGAGAGCTCGCCCTTCGGGCCACCCTGCACAGCGATGACGATGAGCTTGCCGTCGGTCGCCAGGGATTTGATGTTGTCCTCGAGGTACGGCCCACCGACGACATCGAGGATCACGTCGCAGGATCCCTTGAGCTCGTCGACGAAATCCTGCTCTTTGTAATTAATGAGGATGTCGGCGCCAAGCTCCTTGCAGTACTCGAGCTTTTCTGCCGAGCCCGCGGTGACCGCGACTTCCGCACCGAGTGCCTTGCACAGCTGGATGGCAAACGAGCCGATGCCGCCGGAACCGCCATGAATAAGGACGCGGTCGCCCTCGCCGACGCCGGCGAGCATGCCCAGGTTGGACCAGACGGTGGTGGCCACCTCAATGACAGCAGCGGTTTCGATCAGAGACAGTCCGTCCGGGATGCGCATGAGCTGGCCCTCCGGCACAGCGACGTACTCGGCGTAGCCGCCGCCGGCGAGCAGGCACGCTACCTCGTCGCCGACCTTGCGGTCAGTGTCGCCCGCGTCGACGATCTCACCGGTGCATTCCAGGCCGATAATCTCAGACTCGCCCTTCGGCGGTGGGTAATTGCCCTCCGCCTGCACAAGGTCGGCGCGGTTGACGCCGGTCGCGTGAATTTTCACGAGGACTTCGCCTTCGCGGAGGACGGGGGTGGGGGCGTCGACAAGCTCGAGCGAACGCGGGTTCTCTGGGTCCGTGACGGTAATTGCTTTCATGGTGCCCCAGGGTAGTAAAGTTTTGTGGGCGCCCTGATCGGGCAGCAAGGAGACGTGGCAGAGCGGCCGAATGCACTGGTCTTGAAAACCAGCGAGGGTCACACCTCCAGGGGTTCAAATCCCCTCGTCTCCGCCAGAATTTTCGCTCAAAGACGAAAGGCGCCCCAGCGGGGGCGCCTTGTGTGGGGGAGTGGACGTTACTTAAGCGTCAGTCTTCACCTTGTCGCCGCCGATGGCGCGGAAGATGCCGCCGACGATCCAGGACGCGATCGCCATGACGATGGCACCGAAGAACGCGGACCAGAAGCCGTCAATCTGCAGGCCGTTACCGATGCTGTCGGAAATCCAGCCGGTCAGGGAGAATAGCAGGGTGTTGACGATCAGGGAGAACAAGCCCAGCGTGAGAACCTTCAGCGGGAAGCTGATCAGGTTCACCAGCGGGGAGATGAACGCGTTGACGAACATGAACACCAGGGCGACCCAGATGAACGCGCCGATGCCGCCGAAGATCTCTACGCCCGGGACGATAACGGTGACCAGCCACAGGGCCAGTGCTGTAACTACGAGGTCGACAATGAAACGCATGAACTTACCTTTTCTTTAGTGGTCTTGTTTTTACTGTTCGAAGAACTCGTGGATGATGTGGAACTGGCGCTCACCGGGGATCTCGGCGAACTCGCGCTGAGCTTTCCGTCGCGTCGGGCCGTCTTTCGCGACCACTACCTTCACCTGCTCCAATGCAATCGGCGAGGCTACCTCTACCGTAGCGTGTGCGTCGGGCTGGCCGTAAGAGAGCTGCTGCGGGTCGATGTTCCGCCCGGCCAGCGCATCTGCCACGCCGTCTAGGTCGCCGACAGGGACACCGAGGAGCACGGTGTCGTCGTTCAGCGCCATCGCGCGCGGGGCCAAGTAAAGAGTCGTCGCGTCGGGCGCGGGGGCCCACGCGATCCAGGCGGAAACGTTGTCGCGGGTGGGGGCAGAGCCGTCGCCGGTGGCGAAGCCGGAGTTCAAAGAGTAATTCAGCTGCATGAGCACCAGCGTACGGATTTTTCTAGGTGACCGCGTCCCACGCGGAGAGGAACTCGTTGGCTTCTTCGCAGTTAGTCACCGTGACGCGGAGCCCCTCGGGGAAGGCGCGCACGAGCACACCGCGCCGGGCAAGATCAGCGGCGATGTCGGCTGGTTCGCGCTCGCACTTCTCGGCGGGGAGCCACACAAAGTTGGCCTGGGAGCGGGCGGCGCCGATGCGGTCGGCGACCTCGTCACGGACCTCGACGGTGTCTTCGAGGCGGGCCAACAGCTCGTCGGAGTGGTGCAGCGAAGCCAGCGCCCCGGCTTGGGCGATGGCGGAGACTTGGAAGGGGACGCCGACTTTGTTCACGGCGTCGATCAGGTCCCGGTGCCCGAAGGCGTATCCGATGCGCACGCCCGCCAGACCGTACGCCTTGGAGAAGGTGCGCAAACACAGGACATTGTCGTGCTCCCGCCAAACGTCGCAGCCGTTGACGGCATCGGGGTCGCGGTTGAACTCGACGTACGCCTCATCGAGCGCCACGGTGACATGAGCCGGAACGCGCGCCATGAAGTCGTCGAACTCGGCGCGGGTCACCACTGCGCCCGATGGGTTGTTGGGGGAGCAGAGGTAGACCAGGGACGTTCGTTCGTCGATGGTGGACGCGATGGTGTGCAGGTCGAGGTGGCCGTCGTCAAGCAAAGGCACCGGTCGCGGCTCGGCCCCGGCGATGCGGCAGAAGATGGGGTACGCCTCGAAGCTGCGCCACGGGAAGACGATGTTGTTCTCCGGTGTGGACGTGGCCTGCGCGAGCTGCTGGCACAGCGCAGACGAACCGCATCCGACGGCGATGTTGCCCGGGTCGACGCCGAGGTGTTTGCCCAAAGCTGTGCGCAGCTGCGTCGTGCCCATGTCCGGGTAGCGGTTGCCGGTGATCGCGGCCTTGGCCATCGCCTCTGCAGCCGCCGGGAGAGGCTGGCCGGCAACCTCGTTCGAGGACAGCTTCAGCGCCTCCGGATCAGACGTGCCGGGGACGTAGGCGGGGATGGCGGCGAGGTCAGGGCGGATCATGCTCAAAGATTCTAGACAGGTGTTTTGGCCGACCGCACGAATGTGGGTAATGTAAGTCCAGGCCTGCTGAAGGCCGTTGGAGATGTGCCAGAGTGGCCGATTGGGGCTCCCTGCTAAGGAGTTGACCTTTCACGAGGTCCGCAGGTTCAAATCCTGTCATCTCCGCCACGCGCCCGTAGCTCAACGGATAGAGCATCTGACTACGGATCAGAAGGTTGGGGGTTCGAATCCCTCCGGGCGCACCATTTTTAGCTCCTACTCGGACTTCGCTGGCCGGGATATTCCGCTACCCTCAAGCTTCGGAATATCCCGAGGTGAAAGGACCAGCATGGCCACCGTTGAGCAGCACGATGCCCTGGTTGAGCTCGAGCGCATGATCGACTCGCACGACATCGACGGCGACCACGCCGAAAAGATCTCCGGCCTATTAGAAGAGGCCCAGCTCAACGACATCATCTGGCTGATTGAACGCTCGCCCGTCAAGCGCGGTGCCGTGCTGTTCCGCCTGCTGTCGCCCGAGCGCGCCGGCGCTGTCTTCGACGCGCTCGACCCCAACCACCAGGCCGACATGGTGCGCGCGCTTGGCGACGATGAAGTCGCCGCATTCTTCGAGGAGATGGGTGCGGAAGACCGCGTCATGCTTCTCGACGAGCTTCCCGCCCCGGTGGCCGACCGCCTCCTCAAAGAGCTCAACGAGCAGGACCAAGAGAACACGAATGTGGTCCTCGGCTACGAAAAGGGCTCGGTCGGCCGTGTCATGTCTCCGGAGATCCCGGAGATCTACGGGGACATGACCGCGCAAGAGGTCGCGAACCTGCTGCGCGAAGAGGCCGAGGAGCTGGAGACCATCTACACCATCCCGGTGATGGATGAAGACCGGCAGCTGGTGGGCATTGTGAAAATGCGCGACCTGTTCCTCGCGGACGCCAACGACCTCGTGTCTGACCTAGTGCAGGATTCGCCGTGGGCGCAGGCGGAGGATGATGCAGAAGACACCGCCCGCTGGTTCCTCCCGCTGGCGCTGCTGGCCATCCCGGTGGTGGACAACAACAACCGCCTGGTGGGCATTTTCACCTTCGACGAGGCTCAGGCCGTGGTCGAGTCCGAGGACACCGAGGACAGCGCCCGCCAGGGTGGTTCGGAAGCACTGAAGCGGCCGTACCTGTCCACGCCCGTGTTCACCCTGATGCGTTCGCGCATCGTGTGGCTGCTGGTGCTGGCGATCTCGGCGATTCTCACCGTGCAGGTCCTGGACGTGTTCGAGGGGAAGCTCGAGCAGGCCGTGGTGCTGTCCTTGTTCATTCCGCTGCTCACCGGCACCGGAGGAAACACCGGCAACCAGGCGGCAACGACCGTGACGCGTGCCCTTGCGCTTGGCGACGTCCACAAGTCCGACATCCTCAAAGTCATGTGGCGTGAAATCCGCGTCGGGTTCATGCTGGGGGCCGTTCTCGGCTCGATCGGTTTCGTGCTGGCCTCGTTGGTCTACGACTTGGACATCGGCATCATCATCGGGTCGACCCTGCTGGCCATTTGCACAATGTCGGCGACTGTGGGCGGAGCCATGCCGATCGTGGCCAAGACCGTCGGGGCGGATCCGGCGGTGTTTTCCAACCCGTTCATCTCCACATTCTGCGATGCGACGGGTCTGATCATCTACTTCCTCATCGCTACCTCGGTCCTGGGCCTGTGACCTGCTGATTTTGCCTGCTGTTCACCGTGGTGTACCGTTACATCTCGTTACAAAAAGCACGCGCCCGTAGCTCAACGGATAGAGCATCTGACTACGGATCAGAAGGTTGGGGGTTCGAATCCCTCCGGGCGCACCAATAAAATGAGGGCCCTACCTGGTGTTTCAGGTAGGGCCCTTCGCTTTTGCCTACCCCTGCGCTGCAGCGAGCGCGGAGCTGCTAGGAACTCAAAAGACTAGCTCTCGAGATCCTTGACAATGTCGGGGTTCTCGCCCAGCCATGCCTCGATCGCTTCAGGCTCCTTGCCTTCGCCGTACTCGTTGACCACGGTGTCCTCGAGGGAGCCGTACTCGTCGTCGGAGAGCTTCAGGTCCTCGAGCCACTTGGCCACCTCGGGGTTGTCCTCGGCGAAGCCGCCGCGTGCGAGCCAGTGCAGGGACTCCGGCTCACCGAGTGCGCCCTTCGGGTCCTCCAGGTCCTTGACCGGGAACTTGGAGTTGGCCCAGAACGGGCGCCACAGGGTGACGACGATGTCCTTCTCGCCGTCCACCGCGGTCTGCAGCTCGGAAAGCATAGCCGGGGTGGAAGAGGTGGACAGGGAGTATCCGTCGGCATCCAGACCGTACTCGGTGATGGCCTCCTCGGAGGCCTTGGTCAGGCCGGCGCCCGGCTCGATGCCGACGACCTTGCCGCCGAAGTCGTCCGCCTTGCCCTTCAGGTCCTCAATGGAGTTGATGTCCTCCATGTACTCTGGGACAGCCCAGGTGAGCAGTGCATTGTCGTAGTACGCGCCGAGGTCCTCGATGTCGTCGGAGTACTTGTCCATGTACTGCGCGTGGGTCTTCTCCGGCCATGCGGACGGGTACAGGTCGATATCGCCCTTGGCCAGGCCGGCGTAGAGGACGGCGGCGTCGGTGAGGGTCTCGTGCTCGACGGTGTAGCCGGCGGCCTCGAGCTTGTTCTCCAGCAGGTAAGCGGTGGACAGGCCGTCGGTCCAGGACGGCAGGTAGCCCAGGGTGATGGTGCCCTTGTCTCCGTCGCCCCCTTCGCTCGAAGCGGTGTCGCCAGAGTCGGAGCATGCCGTCAGCCCGAAGATGAGCGTGGCGGCAGACAGCGTAGCTAGCGTTTTACGGATGGTCATTGAAAGTAAGTCCCTTCTTCGACTGTGTAAGACAAAATCTCCGTGCCCCCCGTCCCCGCCAGAAAAGGCGGCGCCGCCTCACCCCGAGTGATTCAGCGGTGAAGCGGCGCGCGCATTTCTCCAGCAGATGTGGGGTTATTCCACCAATTATAGAGAATGATCCAATCTTCAGCCAAGGAAAATTACAGGTAGGGCGGAGTGCGCTAGTTTTTTCGATTCCGGATCTGGGTCAAAAGAGACGACTTATATGCATTCAAATCGCCCAGTGCGGCGGTGAGGCGGTCGAGGTAGACCGCCAGGATGACCACGGCCAGACCCGCTTCGACACCCTGGGCGACATCCAGAGTGGAGATCGCGGCGGTGACTTCTTTGCCCAGACCGTCGGCGCCCACCATGCCAGCGATGACAGCCATGGAAAGCGAGAGCATGATGACCTGGTTGATTCCGGCCATGATCGTCGGCACTGCCAGCGGCAGCTGGATGCCGCGCAGAATCTGCCACGGGGTCGCGCCGTAGGAACGGCCGGCCTCGACGGTCTCCTCGTCCACCTGGCGGATGCCCAGCTCCGTCATGCGCACGCCCGGGGGCAGCGCGAAGATGATGGTGGAGAACACGCCCGGCACGACACCGATGGAGAAGAAGGTCACGGCCGGAATCAGATAGACGAATGCCGGCATGGTCTGCATGAAGTCCATGATCGGGCGGACGATCTTGCTCACCGTCTCCGACTTCGCCGCCCAGATGCCCAGCGGGATCGCCATGATTACCGCGGTCAGGGTGGACACGAGCACCAGCGACATTGTCTGCAGCATGGTCTCCCACTGCCGCATGCCCATCACCAGCAGGAAGCCGATCAAAGCGCCGAGGGCCAAGCGCCAGGAGCGGACGAACCAGGCGATGAGCACCAGGATGGCCAGCAGAATGAAGACCGGGATGGACAACAGTGCGTTGGAAAAGCCCTCGACGAGGAATGTCATGACGGCACTGAAGGCGTCGAAAAGCACTGTGGCATTGTCTGTGAGCCAGTCGATGCCGTCGTTGACCCAGTCGCCGACGTTGATGCGGGGAATCAAAGTCTGGTCCATTACTCGTTCACCTCGTTGGTCGTGGTGTGTGCAGTGGTTGCAGCGCGGGCATCGGCATCGTCGGCGGCGGCCGCCGCGGCGGGATCGCTGCTCTCAGTGGATGCGGCGGACAGTAGCGTCACGCGTGGGACGACACCGCAGAATTTGCCGTCGTTGTCCGTGACCACGATCGGGGTCGGGGAGTCCGCGGCGAGCTGGAACAGCTCGTGAAGGGGGGTGTCTTTGTGGACGGTGTGAGTTGCCGGGCCGTCGTTAAGCGGAAGCGCGTTCTCGCTGTTGCGCACGGCGCGCGCGACAGCGTCTTCCCACACGATGCCGGCGGGCGTGCGGTCGCGGTTGAGAACGACGAGCCACGGGTTCTGCGTCTCGCGCAGGAGTTTCTGCGCGGCGAGCGGGCCGTGGGCTGCGCCGAGGGTCTCCTTCGGCTGCTCGGCGATGTTGTCGGCGGTGAGCACGCGCGCACGGTCGACGTCTTTGACGAAGTCGGCGACGAAGTTATTCGCCGGGTTCTGGAGGATTTCTTCGGCGGTGCCGATCTGCTCGATGCGGCCGGACCGCATCATCGCGATGCGGTCGCCGATGCGCATTGCTTCGTTGAGGTCGTGGGTGATGAACAAAATGGTCTTGTTCAGCTTGCCCTGCAGCTCGATGAGCTGGTCCTGCATGTCTTTGCGGATCAGCGGGTCGAGCGCGGAGAATGCCTCGTCCATGAGCAGGACATCGGTGTCCGCAGCGAGCGCGCGGGCGAGGCCGACGCGCTGCTGCATGCCGCCGGAGAGTTCGCCCGGCATGTAGTCGGCCCATCCGTCGAGGTCGACCATGCGCAGCGCCTCGTGCGCCTTCTCGTCGCGCTCGGCCTTCGGCACGCCCTTGATTTCTAGGCCGTAGGCTGCGTTCTGCAGCACGGTGCGGTGGGGGAGCAGCGCGAAATGCTGGAAGACCATGGAGATCTTGTCGCGGCGGAGGTCGCGCAGCTGGGATTCGGACATCTCCGTCAACGGGGTGCCGTCGATCTCTAGGGTGCCGCCGGAGGCGGGCAAGAGTCCGTTGACCATGCGGATGAGCGTGGACTTGCCGCAGCCGGACAGGCCCATGATGACGAAAATCTCGCCCGGCTCCACATCGAAAGAGGCGTCGATGACGGCGGCTGTGCTGCCCTTTTTCATTAGTTCTTCGCGGCTCACGCCGTTTTCAAGGGCGGCGATCGCGTTCTGCGGATCTTTGCCGAAGACTTTATAGAGTCCCCGAGCTGAAATCGTTGTCATGCATGCCTCCAGAAAAATTACACTGAAAATTCAGGTTCTTCAGGGATTTCATCTTTCCACATACTTCACCCAGTATCGAGCTCAGAGAGTGGAGATCACGACATGCCGCACGATGAAACAGGGGCATAGACGAGGGCACGCGTGGACTAGAAGACGTCGATGCGCCCGCCGAGCGACTCGGTTTGCCGCAGTGCTTTGACCCAGCCGTGCGCACCAAGCTGGATGCGCATGACGGGGCGGGAGGAGATTTTCACCGGGGACACGGATTCGGCGCGGGCGCCCTTGCGTGCGCCCATCCGGGTGGCGGCGCGGTAGCCGGCACCGGCGAGCTGCTCGATGGAGGGGCGGTCCGGGTCGGCGAGGGAGTCGCGGGCATCCTGCAGGAGGACCAAGATCTCGTCGATAGTTTTCACCACGGCATCGGCGTTGGTCTCGCACATCGCGCGCACGAGTCCGGGCTCGGTACCGGCGACGCGGGTCGCTCCGCGGAAGGACCCAGCCGCCAGCGACTGGGCGAGGGTGCCGCCACGGTCACCGACGATGGCCAGCGCCTCGGCGAGCACGTGGGGCAGGTGGGAGACCCGTGCGACAGCTTCGTCGTGGGCAGCCACAGACACCGGCACGGCTTCCGCGCCGCAGATGCGGGCGAGCTCGCAGACGTCGGCAAACAGCTCGATCCAGTCCGCCGGCACCCGGCGACCTGCGTTGTCGCACTCGACGGCGTAGTCGTAGGTGACGGCCCAGGCCGCGCGGGTGAACAAGCCTTCGCGTGAGGCGCCCCAGCCGGAATCTTCGGTGCCGGACATGGGGTGCCCGCCAACGTAGCGCAGCTGCATGCCACGCTCGCGGATCAGATCGTAAACGGACTTCTTCACGCTCACCACATCTGTCACCCCGCAGTTCGGGGCGTACAGGGCGATGCCGTCGAGCACATCTTCCACGGCATGCATCGGCACGGCGACAATGATCAAGGCGTTGTCGGAGGCGGCGCGGGACAGCACGCTGGAAAGGTCATCGTGGACGTCGAAACCCTCGCGGGAGGCGGCGCGTGCGCCGGAGCGGGAGTGGTTGTAGCCGTAGACATCTACGCCGGCGGCGGCCAGATCTCGCATGATGGATCCCCCGATGAGCCCTAGCCCGATCACGCAGGTAGGGGGGAGTTCGCGCTTGCTCAGATTGTGGCCGTTCACCCTGACAAGTGTTCCACAACGCGGGTAGTCTGACTAGGCATGGGTGCAGAGTTTGAGGACGGCTACGCGGTGACCGTGGCCATGCGTGGTGGCGAGTGGGTTGTCGCAGGGTTCGACGACGACTTCGAGCACCTGTCCACCGCTGTGAAGGCAGTCCGCAACCTGCGTAGCGAGGGCGCTGCTTTCGCACTGCTGAACGTCGAGGAGGAGTACCTCGTCATTGTGCGCCCCGGCCCGAGTGACGTGCGCGTGCTCATCTCGGACGCGACGATGGGCGTGGACGATGATTTCGCTGCGGAGATCCTCGACCAGGCAGGCATTGACATCCCGGACATTGACCCGGATGAGCTGGACAATGTCGACGGGTGGGCGGACGGCGACTTCGCCATTCTGGAAGACGTTGGTCTCTCCGAGCAGGTGCTCGCAGTGCTTATCGACGACACCTCCGCCGACCCCTCCACCATCATCGACTCCATTGCGGACGAACTCGGCTTTGCCGACGAACTGGACCGCGTGATTAGGCGGTGATCCCGCGGTGAGCCTGCGACAGGCACAGGCCGAGGAGCGGATGCGCCGCGCCATCGAAGTCGCCCGGACCACACCCATCGGCGACATTCCCGTCGGTGCTGTCCTCTACGGCCCGGACGGTGAAGAGATTGCCACCGGGACGAACCGGCGTGAAACGGATCGGGATCCGGTGGGGCACGCGGAGGTCGTCGTCACGCGAAAGGCGGCGCAGGCACTGGGAACCTGGCGTTTGGATGGCTGCGAGCTCGTGGTCACGTTGGAACCGTGCACGATGTGTGCCGGCGCAATCCTGGGCGCGCGCGTGCAATCGCTGGTCTTCGGCGCGTACGAGCCGAAGACGGGAGCTGTCGGATCGCTTATCGACGTCTTGCGTGACCCGCCCCATCTCCACACCGTCGAAGTGCGCGGAGGCGTGCTGGAGACTGAAACCGCCTCACTGATGCGGGACTTCTTTGCGCGTGAAGTCCGTGGTCACACGGCCGATGGGCGAGCTTGAAGGCGATTGAAACGAAATCGTTACCCACGCCACAGCCGACTTTCTCTACCATGGGCGACGTAAGCGAAACTCACTTAGATAAAGGAGAAGATCATGGCTGATTTTGAAGGCAAGGCAGACCAGCTCAAGGGCGACGCTAAGGAAGCTTTCGGCAACGCTACCGACAACGACCAGCTGAAGAACGAGGGCAAGGCTGACCAGCTCGGCGGCGACATCAAGGAGAAGGTCTCCGACGCTGGCGACGCTGCTAAGGACAAGTTCAACGAGGTCGCTGGCAAGATCCAGGACAAGCGCGACGAGGCTTAAGTAGCCCCTTAAGGCGAATTTGGTTCGCCGGACGCGTTGCCGTTAATCTGTTCTGCGGTAGCGTGTCCGAGCGGCCGAAGGTACTCGCCTCGAAAGCGAGTGAGGGTAAAACCTCCGCGGGTTCAAATCCCGCCGCTACCGCCAAAAATTTTGAAGTTCGGAGTTTGGGTAATATTCAGTCGACAACAGGCTGAATCGCACCCAGGCTCCGAACTTTTTTGAAAGGTACATGTGGCGACGTTTCTTTACCGGCTCGGCAAATGGTCCTTCCTGAACAAATGGAAGGTCATCGTCGCTTGGCTGCTGCTGTTTGTCGCCGGACTGGCCGGGGCACTGACACTGATGAAGCCGCTGACAAGCGACTTCGAAATCTCGGGAACACCGTCGATTGACGCGTTGTACTCGCTGAACGAGAACTTCCCTGACCAGAGCGATCCGGTCCAAGCCCCGTCGGTCAACCTCGTTTTCGCCGCGCAGGAGGGTCAGCGCTTGGACGCCGCCCACAACATGGCGGCGATTGACGAGACCATCGCCTACATCGAAGACAACCTCGACGGGCTCACTGGCACAGACCGCTTCGGTAACCCGGTCACGGTCAACAAGGCCCAAACCGAACAGATCGTGTCCATGATGACGGACATGGGCATGCCGGAGGAGCGCGCCAAGGCCGACGCCCACAATGTGCGCTTGCTTTCCGACGACGGCCGCATCGGCTACACCACCTTCGAATTCGGCGCCGAAACTTCGATGCAGGTGACCGCCGAAGAACGCGAAGTCGTCGCGGAGGCAATGGAGCTCGCCCGCGACAAGGGCCTCCAGGTGGAGGCAGGCGGGCCGGGCTACGGCGACCCGATCGAGATCAAGGCCACCTCGGAAATCGTCGGCATTGCGATCGCCTTCGTGGTCATGATTGTCACGTTCGGTTCGCTCATCGCGGCAGGCATGCCGGTGATCACCGCGGTGCTGGGCGTGGGGCTCGGCGTGTTCCTCATCCTCATGACCACGCACTGGGTCGATCTGAACGAGGTCACGCCGACCATGGCCATCATGATCGGCCTGGCTGTCGGTATTGATTACGCGCTGTTCATCCTGTCGCGCTACAAGACCGAGCGCAGTCGACTACCCGGCCCGGAAGCAGCGGGCTTGGCGGTGGGCACAGCCGGGTCATCAGTCGTCTTCGCCGGCACGACAGTGTTCACAGCGCTCATTGCTCTGGTGCTGGCGCAGATCGAGTTCCTGTCCTGGATGGGCATCGCCGCCGCCGTCACCGTTGCGATCGCCGTGCTCGTGGCCATCACGCTGCTGCCCGCACTCATGGGCGCGATGGGCGACAAAATGTTCTCCGTGAGGATCCCCGGTGTGGCCGGCAACCCCGGCCCCGGCGACCGGCCCGGGAAGAACTTGCAGGAAAGGTCCCTGGGCAGGTCGTGGGTGAACGCGATCAAGCGCGCACCTGCTCTGGTCATGGCCAGCGTCGTGCTCATGCTGGGCACGCTCGCGGCGCCGGTGCTCGGGATGGAGATGTCGCTGCCGTCGGACTCCAACTCCAACCTGGACACCACGCAGCGTAAATCCGCCGACCTCATGGCGGAGGGCTTCGGTGAGGGCGTCAACGCGCCGTTCCTGCTCGTCGTCGACGCGCACGATGTGAAGGCGGAGGCGCAGGCACTGCAGCCCTACATCAATCTGCTGCCGGATGACGAAGAGAATAAGGCGCAGTTGTCTACCTTCCTGTATGCGATGGAGCGCGCTGGATCCGTCAACGGCATTACCCACGCGCAGCTCATCGCGGTCAACGAGGACATGACCGCCGCGCAGATCTTGGCGACGCCCACCACCGGCCCGGATAACCCCTACACGGTGGATACCGCGCACGCGCTGCGCGAGGTCGACCGCGAGATCACCGACGCCACCGGCGCTGACATCGGCCTGACCGGGTTCACCGCCGTGCAGATGGACATCACCGAAGAGCTCGCCGACGCGATGCCGCTCTACCTGGGCATTGTCGTGGGCCTGGCGGTGATCCTGCTCGTGCTGGTGTTCCGGTCCCTCATGGTGCCGTTGGTCGCGGGGCTGGGCTTCCTGCTCTCCGTCGGCGCGGCGTTCGGCGTCACGGTCGCGTTCTTCCAGTACGGCCTGTTTGGGCTGGTGAACACGCCGGGTCCGATCCTGTCCTTCCTGCCCATCCTCCTCATCGGCGTCACGTTCGGCCTGGCGATGGACTACCAAGTCTTCCTGGTCACACGCATGAGGGAGGAGTACACCGGGGCGCGTTCGCACGGCGCGCGCGGCGATTCACAGGCGACGCTCGCCGCCGTCGAAAAGTCCACGGTGGAGGGCTTTGTGCGCGGTGCGCGCGTGGTCACGGCCGCCGCGATCATCATGATCGCCGTCTTCGTCGCCTTCATCGACCAGCCGCTGCCGTTCATCCAGATCTTCGGCTTCGCGCTCGGCGCCGCCGTGCTTTTCGACGCATTCTTCGTCCGCATGGCGCTTGTCCCCGCCACCATGTTCATCCTGGGTACGGCGACGTGGTGGATGCCGGGGTGGCTCGACCGCATCCTGCCCAACCTGGATGTTGAGGGTGAAGCACTGGAGAAGCAGTTCGAGGAACGAGGAGTCCACGCATGACAGAACAGAGCGTGGATCTGAGCTTCACCCTGGGCACGCGTCTCGACGGCGCGAACGGCCGCACCGGCGTCATCCATACTCCGCACGGCGACATCCGCACGCCCGCGTTCATTCCCGTGGCCACGAAAGCGACGGTGAAAACACTCACCCCGGAGCAGGTGCGGGCGGCTGGCGCGCAGGCGATTCTGTCCAACGCATACCACCTGTACCTGCAGCCCGGATCCGACATTGTCGACGAGGCCGGGGGAGTGGCGGCGTTTGAGAACTGGCGCGGCCCGACATTCACCGACTCCGGCGGCTTCCAGGTGATGAGCCTGGGTGTCGGCTTCAAAAAGATCCTCGCGATGGACATCACCGACCTGACCGAGAGCGACATCCGCGCCGCGAACAAAGACCGCATGGCGCGTGTCGACGACGACGGCGTGGACTTCAAATCCGTCATCGACGGCTCCGCCCACCGTTTCACCCCGGAGAAGTCGATGCAGATCCAGCACCAGCTCGGTGCGGATATCATGTTCGCGTTCGATGAGCTGACAACGCTCGTCGATACGCGCGCTTACCAAGAGCACTCTGTTGAGCGCACGCGGCTGTGGGCGCAGCGGTGTTTGCGCGAACATGATCGGCTCACGCGGGAGCGCGAGGGCAAGCCTCTGCAGTCGTTGTGGGGAGTGGTGCAGGGCGCGAACTACGAGGACCTGCGGCGCCAAGCAGTACGTGGGCTGCTTGCCTTGGACGAGGAGGCACGCGCGGAAGGCCGGCGCGGATTCGGCGGCTTCGGCATCGGCGGCGCGCTGGAAAAGGAGATTCTAGGCACCATCACCAGCTGGGTCACCGACGAGCTTCCCGAGGACAAACCCCGCCACATGCTCGGCATCTCCGAACCCGACGACCTGTTCACCTGCATCGAGAACGGCGCCGACACCTTCGACTGCGTCGCGCCGACCCGCCTCGGCCGCCGGGGCGGCGTCTACACCCTCGACGGGCGAATGAACCTCATGGCCGCCCGCTTCAAACGCGACTTCACCGGCATTGACGAGGAGTTCGGCGGCTACGTCTCCGAGAACTATTCCCGCGCCTACATCCACCACCTGCTCAAGGCGAAGGAATTCCTCGCCGGAACGTTGTGCACCCTGCACAACCTCGAGTTCATGCTGCGCCTGGTGGACAACATCCGCGCCGCCATCGACGAGGGCCGGTTCTATGAGTACCGCGACGAATTCTTGGGGCGGTACTACGCGGGGCGCGGATAAGGGGCTGCTAGGCCGTCGTCGAGCTGACTTCTTCTTCCTTCCGGCGCACGGCAGCGATGGTCGGGTAAGTGATCGGCAGCAGGACGATCTCCATGATGGTCTTCCAGAAGAAGCCGACCGCGACGTAGTTAATGAACGCGCCCGCGGAGTCGATGCCGATAACGCCGGCCGCAATGGAACAGAACAGCAGCGTGTCGGCGAACTCACCGACGACTGTGGAGCCGATCAAGCGCGCCCACAGGTTGTCAGTGCCGAAGCGGTCCTTCATCTTCTGCAGCACCCACGCGTTGAGCAGCTGGCCAACGACGTAACCGGTCAGCGACGCGACGACGATGCGCGGCAACAGGCCGAGGACCGCCTCGAAAGTGTCCTGCATGTCGTAGAACGGCGCGCCCGGGAGCCAGATTGCAATGTAGAAAGACACCACGGCGAGCACCGCGATGCCGAAACCGGTGAACACGGCGCGCCGTGCGGTTTTGAAGCCGTACACCTCGGCGATAACATCACCGATGACGTAGGAGATCGGGAAGAGGAAGAACGCGCCGTCAGTAATCAGCGGGCCGATCTGCACGCCCTTTTGCGCGGTGATGTTGGAGATCAGGAACACCGCGCAGAACACTGCGAGCAGGTAGGGGTACGGGGAACGCGAAACGGGATGACTCATGCGCATGATCTTTGCACACATCTCTAGCTTTAACCCGATCGCGTGCATAAGTGGCTAGCGTTTATAAACTTTGAACGTTCAGTAAAAATGAACGTTCAATAAAAATGAGCGATGAGGGCGTTTGGATGTTAATTTGATTGCTATGTTGCGTGAAATCGACGCTGCGAATCGGGTTCTTGCGCTCGAAGGGCTGCCGGTCCGACTGGAGCTTAGATCTGAGTTCGGATCTGAGCCGCCTTCAGGCCTCCTTAATCTCATCGACGTTCGGGATCCGGAAGCGGTTGCTTACCCGGTGGTGGGTTTCATGGGAGCACTGCCGTCTAAGTATTTTCCAGAGCAACGGACGGGGGAGCGATTCCTTTTTTTATCGGAGAACATCACTCCTGCAGTCGCTGAATCGCTGCGCCAGAGAAACATTATGTACCTCGATGCGCGGGGCAACTGTTTCGTCAATGAGGGTCCGATATTTGTGGATATCCGAGGCCGGACTCGCGCCCCCGAAAGCTCCGGAAGGGCGAGAGGCGGGGAGCTTTCTGGTCCAGTGAATTCGGCGCAAAACTTGTTCACACCGCGGCGTGCGCAAGTGATAGCTGTGCTTTTGTCGTTTCCGGAGCTGCTCGGCGAACCGACCCGGCTATTGGCGAAGGCTTCAGACACTTCTGTAGGAACGACCTCGCAAACGCTTTCCCTGTTGAAGGAGACGGGGTATTTGTTCGAATCGGGCAGCGGATTCAGCTTCACGCCCAACAAGGTGCAGACATTGGTGGACACGTGGGTGGACGCTTACTCGACAGGTCTCGGGAAGCGTCTTGAGTTGTTCCACGGGAAAGCTGAGCTGTCTCGCCTGGGAGACATAGATCCACGTGGCTGGGTCAGCGGGGAAGCGGCTGTTCCGGAATTGGTGCGCGGTGGCGACTCTGTCACGTTGTACGTCGATCATCGAAATGATCTGAAGAGCTTGATAAAAGACTCAAGGATGCGCAACGATCCGCAAGGGAATGTGCTCGTTCGGAGGGCCTTTTGGTCACAACCGTGGGCACCTGATCTTCAGCGGGTGATCGATTCTGAGTCGGACATGCACGGATGGTCGGTTGCCCCGCGCATCCTCCTGATTGCTGACCTCGCGGCGACTCGTGATCCTCGCTTGGTCGAAGTGTCGCAAACCATCAGAGCGCAGTTGCTTAGGGATATCGATGCACAACGATGAACATATGTGCACTGTCTTAGAGCAGGTGGGGGAGTTTATTTCACTCGATAGCGTGATGATCGTTGGGGCGGCCTGTCGTGACATTCACCAGTCCAGTTTCCGCAACGCGGAACCGGCTCGCGCCACCGGGGATGTGGATTTAGGCCTTGCGGTTGAAGATTGGGGTGCCTTTTTGGCTCTCCGTTCTGCGTTCTCACCACACTCGAGCGCCTGGCAAGAGGTGAAGATCGGTGATATCCCTGTTGATCTGGTGCCCTTTGGGCCCTTGGAGACCCCTCCTGGGACTGTCGTCACAGATGACGGGATCCAAATGAATGTCGCCGGATTTCAGGAAGCGTTTGATAATGCAGACCTCCACACGTTGTCTAACGGTATGCAGATCAAGATTCCTACTGTTCCTGGTCTAGCGGCTTTAAAGCTGCATGCATGGTTAGACCGCTATCTGAAGGGGAACTACAAAGACGCTTATGACCTCACCCTGATCATGGCTTGGTACGGAGAGCCTCAAGCTGAACGACTGTTTGATCGGTTCTTGGAATACCGGGAGCCGGAGGAAATTTTCCCAGATGACCAACTGGCCGCTTTCGTCCTCGGGGCAGATGTAGCCGTAGAGCTGGGTGTGGAGGCCGCGTCCATTCTGCATGAGAGGTTCGAGCGTGAGTCTGAGAATGGCATTGAACTCCTTGCCAAAGAGTTGACCTGTCGTGGTGAACACTCTCTCCCAAAGGATCGCAGGCGAGCCCAAGTAGATTCTCTGTTGGACGGGCTCAACGAGGGGATCAGAGGTATGAGCATATGACCCCGTTCGATGCCCCCGCCGGCCGGTACGCCCCCAGCCCCAGTGGAGATTTGCACTTCGGCAACTTGCGCACGGCGGTGCTGGCATGGCTATTCGCGCGCCAGTCGGGCCGACGATTTTACATGCGGGTGGAGGACATTGATTCGGAGCGGTCGTCGGCGGAATCGGCGCGGCGCCAGCTCGAGGATCTTGCGGCGGTCGGCATCGAGTGGGACGAGCCGGTCATCTATCAGTCGGATCGCTCCGAGGCGTACGAGGCCGCACTCGCCACGCTCACCGCAAACGGCCTGGTCTACGAGTGCTATTGCACGCGCCGCGACATCCGTGAAGCAGCGTCCGCCCCGCACGTTCAGCCCGGCATATACCCCGGCACGTGCCGGGAGCTTGACGACGAGACCCGCGCCCAGAAACGTGCCCTCCTCCGCGCCGAAAACCGCCTTCCCGCTCTTCGCCTGAAGTCCCAGGCGGAGCAGTGGACGGTGCGGGACTTCTATCACGGCGAGTTCACCGGCCCCGTCGACGACGTCATCTTGCGCCGCGGCGGCAACCTTGAACAGGCGCAGGCAGGGGACTGGGCCTACAACCTCGCGGTGGTCGTGGACGACGGCGACCAGCGTGTCGACCAGGTAGTGCGCGGGGATGACCTGCTCGCCTCCGCACCGGCGCAGGCCTACCTGGCGCACGAGTTGGGATACGACGAGCCGGAATACGTGCACGTGCCGCTGGTGGTGAATGCGGAAGGGCGCAGGCTTGCCAAACGCGACGGCGCAGTCACCCTTCGTGAGATGGTGGCCAATGGTGCGGATGTCGTGGCCGCGATCGCCGAGTCGCTGGGTTGCCCCGGTGCGGACATGGCCTCGTTGTTGATGAATTTCCGCCCAGAAGCGCTGCCGCGAGAGCCGTTCGTGTGGCGGGACTGAGAACAGCACCGAGACAGGCACCCTTGAGTTTTCTTCCCTTATCCCTGCGGAGCATTAGCTGCAATTGTGAGAAGCATCCCCGAAGAATGTCAGAGGGTTCCGAGAGAACATAAAGCGGTTAACTAACCGGGATTAAGTCTAGTTTTAAATCTTCTTTACGCATGTAGCGAGGGGTATGACAGGTAATTGACATATTGCAAGGGGTGGGTTAGCTTCGACCACGATTACCGCCCCCCAGAGAGATCGCAAAAGAAGTTTTCCCAACCTAAACGATCCTGTTCGCTCGAAACTGGAGTCAAGCTTTTTGGGCACGGCTAGATACCGGAAACTAAAGGAGCTAGGACTATGACCAAACGTTCACATACTCGTGTACGGGGGTTACTATGTTCAGTTTCGGTTGTCGGTGCCTTGTTTATTGGTAGTGGTGCGCCGGTTGCGGTCTCACAAACCGCAACCGAGTCGGTCTCGGAAGAAGCATCGGTTTCCGAAGAGGGAGAAACTCCCCGGGATACGCCGACTGACGGAATGGGTAATAACGGTGGTGGGACTGCGTCTGGGAGCGACGCACTCGACGTCCGAAAGTCGGGTGCCGGAGACCAAACCATTGATTCGTTGAACTCGGCGCGCTTTGGTGATGTCATCTCGATTCCCAAGGGATCCAATGCCGAGGGGAATCTTCTGTACACACTCGCCAGTGAGGTGTCTTCCGCTGAGCTGGGTCAAGATGAACACATCAGGCTCGTCCGTCAAGATGCCGGAGCCCAAGTGAACGCGGTAGAAGCGCGCTTCAACTCGGATGAAGTTGAGGTATCAGAAGGCGTTGATGATCAGGATAGGCAATTCATTAGCCTTCAACGCCCAACTCACGTGACCGACACGAACCTGGTTGAAGTGGATGTCGAGGTGGATGCAGGAAATGTCCTCAGCGGGCAGTCATGGCATCTGGAAACGGCTGATGAGGCTCTCGACAGCGAGCTTTCCATCTCCCTAGAGCTCTTCCGAAGCCGACAGTATGCAGCGGCAGACGATCCGCAAGCGGATATATGGAAGATTCAGGAGTACAAGGGTGGCGGGGACAACTTCTCCCTCGGTAAGAATCCGACTTTCCAGCTGACAGAAATCGTGCCAGAAGAGGATGATGGCAAGGTAGCGACGATTCGTTTCACGTTCCAAGTTGACGGCATGGGTCCCCAGGGTGGGCCGTTCAACGAGCTTCGATTCAACCCCCGCGGTTGGTTCATTCTCGAACAAGGGGCCAAGCTCGAGGGGCTGGAGTATATGTGGCTCAACGACAGTAAGGACACGAACCCGGAGAATTCGCTGTCTGCGCAGGAACGGGGGCTCAGGAAGTTGGTCGAGCACTCAGTGGACGAAAAGGGAGCGGGCGCACCTCTCGATGTTTGGTCTTCCACTCACTTCTTAATCTCCAGTAAAAGGCCAACGATTAAGAACGGTGACACCCTCACGGTTCGCTACAAACTCACACGCGAAGGGTATGAGGTCGAGCCTGATTCTGGGCTCTCCGGAACCCCGACAGAACATACCTATTGGGTGAATACTGCGTCCCAGTTCACTAGGTACGACATTTCCCCGGATTTAGGGTCCATAAGGATCGGTCGGCAGTTTCCCGCCAAACTCGGGTACGGCGATATCGCGGTCACTAAGGACGGTAAGTACCTCTATGCCGTCCAGTTTGTAGGTCGAACTGCAAACTCCAACGGCTTCGTCATGGATAAATACGACGCTCGTACCGGCGCTCACGTTGGCCGCGGTTCGTTCAATCTGGGAGCATCTGCGGCCGGTAGCGCTTTAACAGATGGTGGGCAGCTCAATTCTTTGACCTTTGACTATGACGGCAAGCTGCTCTTCTCCACGCCGAAGACGACTAAGGGGTACAGCCCCATTTGGAAGCTCGATCCCTCGTGTGTGAAGGATCCAGCTTTGAACTCTGTATGCGAGCTTGGCGCAGATATCGAAGAGCTGGGCCTTAGGTGGCCAAATAGTGGAAGAAAAGAAGTATCGTCTGCAGGTGACTTCTTCGTGGGGTCAGACGGGAGCCTGTTTGGAGCCGGTACTACTGACTCGGGATTTTCCAGGTCCGAGTCCGTTATTGTCCGCTGGCCGGCTTTGGAACCGGGTAACCCGGCTGCGGGGCGCAGCAATGAAGGAGAAATTGTAGGAACCCTTCCCCGTCCAACTTATGGCATGGGCCGCTTTGGTGAGTACATTCTTTCGACGCAAACGGAGGGAACTCACGATAGCGTTGCCAACTCCGGTCTCGTTTGGTCTCACTTTGTCTCGGATGGAGAGGGTGGCTACGTCCTTGAGGGTGATGAACTTAAAGCAACGGTCGAAAGTACTCCGTATGGAATATTTAAACCAAACCAATCTCTGTGGGGGGCCACCTCGATTTACGATGCGGGACCGTCTAATGAATTGATTCTACGGATCGAAAAAGAGGTCAAGGGCGATCGTGTCCAAGACGATGACCAATTCCAACTGGGCGCCTTTCGAGACCCGTCATCGCTGACGAATAAGCGTACTTACTTGGAGGGGTCCGTTACAGCATCAACGCCTGCGACCGGCCTGCAAGACCAAGTTGCTTTTAGCTACGTCAAACGAGGTGAAACATACGGGATCTTTGAGGGGTTCCGCGATGGAGAGGGCGAGAAGCTGGCCAAGGAGCACACTGAGCAGTATTCGTCCGCGCTCAAATGTGTTGAAGGCGATGCGTGGTCCGCGAACGGGACAGTGGTTCCGACGGAAGCACTGTCAGACCTGACTGATAGGTCTGACATCGAGAGTAGGCTGACGATTCCTTCAAACCCCGGCCTGCAGGCCGTGACGTGTAGGTTCAGCAACTCTACTGGGGCAGAGAAAACCTCGTTGGCACTGTTCAAGATGGCCGATAATGACGGACGCGACAACTTGGAGCTGCTCGATGGAGCTAAGTTCGCGCTTCATGAAAAAGACGAGAATGCTGCCGATGGACTGGGCGCGAAGGTTTCAGACATCGTCCCTAACCCGGCGAGCGGCTACTCGGTCAGTGACCTGGAATTCGACAAACCGTACCTTTTGGTAGAGACGCAAGCGCCCCCAGGCTACCTTCGACTTGCGCAACCGATTGAGTTCATGATCACCCGCGGGCAGGATGGTCGCTCTCAACTGCAGCTAGTTAGTCAACCGACGAGTATCGGCGTGGCACTTCCCCCAGATGATCCGAAAGCTCAAAGGGTCCAAGATGCGGGCGGCGTGGATGGTGTTGCTCTGACAGTTGTCAACGTTGAGCAGCCACAACTCCCGAAAACTGGCGGTCCCGGTGTGCATCGTCTAAGCGCATTTGGGCTGTTGTTGCTGGCTTTGGGTAGTATGTCCCTGATTAATGGCTCTCAGGGTGCCAGGAGACGGCTCCCTGTTTAGCGCGTTCGCGCAAGCCGTGAGTTTGGAGCGAGTGACCTGGCGAAAGCCCAATAATGGGGGAAACCCCACCGCGGCAGTTGTGCATACAGTGGGGCGCATGCTCTTCGATGCTGATCTGTCCAACGTCCGTGTCAATGACCCTTGGAAGCGCTACGGCCTGTCCACCCTGAACCGCCTTCACGACGCCGAAGCCGCCGTCGTGGGTGACACTCTCGGCCACCTGACCACGATGGCGGGGCGGATCCGCCGCATCACCGGCGAAGGCAGCGCCATTGGCAACGCCTTCCCGATCAATTGCACGCCCGGTGACAACCTCGGCGTGTGGCGTGCGCTTGACGATGCGCAAGAGGGCGACATCTTCGTCATCAACGCCCGCGGAGCTGACGGATCGGCCATCATCGGCGGCCAGATCGCCCGCATGATGGTGGAAGCGGGCGTGCTCGGCTGCGTCGTCGACGGCCCTGTCCGCGATGTGAACGATCTGGAAGAGTACGGCCTGCAGGTCTTCGCCACCGGTACGACGCCGATGGGTCCGACTCGTTTCGGCCCGGCGGAGGTGGGCTACCCGGTCGCCTGCGCGGGCACGGTGGTCAAAGGCGGTGACCTCATCATCGCCGACAACGACGGTGTCACCGTCGTCCCTGCCGGCCGCATCCAGGAAGTCCTCGACAACATCGCCGATTCTGAAAAGAAGGAGAAGGACTTCTTTCGGAAGATCAGCGAGGAATGGGTGCCCGCCAAGAGGCGCGGTGACATCGGCCAGGATAACCCGGGCACTGTCACTCCCGAAACAGAAGAGGAAGTCGACGAGGAGCGCTAAACCCTTAGGGGTGCAGGACTAGCGTTCACGCAAGCGGGTCAGCACACGAATCTGCAGCAGAACCGGGTAGAAGTGGAGGACAACCCCGGCCAGCAGAAGGACTATCAAAGCCACCCACCCTCTGGACGCGCCAGCCCAGATTGCGGTCGCGGCATGAAGCAGGAACCCCCACCCATGGCCAGCAGCGGCCGACCTCATGTGCCGTGGGTCCCAGCGGTCTCGCTCTCCGGTCGCGCTATCCTCCCGCATAGCGAAGATGAGCTTGTTCCAGCCGATCCGCGATAGGAAAGAATTGAACTGCGAGACTCCCCATCGACGAGAGGTTTCGTGTGACATGGACATTCGATCCCACAGGGAGTGCGGGATATAGCGTTCTAGCGAATTGCCGACGAACGGCGCCCATCCGAATCCCGTGAGAGTCACCATGAGGACGAAGATTGCGGAGTGGGCGCTCGTCGCATCAGCGACAATGACAAGGCCCCCGACGGCAACCACCGTTATGACTACGGCGATCACGCCAACGCCGCCTGCGCACTGATGGACATAGGTTGTCAGTTTAAAGCTGGGGGCAGCGGGGGCGTCGATAAGCAAAATGCCCTGGCCTGAACAGTGCAGACAGGGCATTTCGTGTGGCGGAGGATGTGGTGTCTGAAGTCATGACATAGTTGACACGGCGTGCCTGGGACAGCATTCCTGATGGTTGACAGGTCAGTCGCGACATC
>NZ_JAGPZA010000030.1:0-19280 GCF_024454095.1 Corynebacterium sp. CCUG 69979
GGAAAAAATAAACACCAAGACGCCGGTTTGTCCACCATGTCGCGACTCATCTGTCAACAATGTCGCGACTGATGACAGTGGTGTCCCCGACAGGATTCGAACCTGCGACCTTCGGTACCGGAAACCGATGCTCTAATCCGCTGAGCTACGGAGACGTACTGCTTGAAGCAGCGCACCTGACTCTAGCACCGCCGTCGATGAGAGACTTAATCGGGCATGAACCGCATGGGCTCCCGCTAGATTGAAGAAGACAGACGCTAGTCCTAACTTCTCGGGAGAGACAATGAACCGGTTGTTACCTGCAATCCTCGCGGGTGTTCTATGCGTGAGCGGGTGCAGCTCGGAGCAGAGCGAACCAGTCGAGGTCACCGCGACGGTCACAACAACGCACACAACAAGTGCGAGCGAGACCGTTGTGAGCTCGACATCAGCACCCCCAGAACCGGAGAATGTCTCCAACGACGCTGAACGTCACGTGGTCGAGTGCCTCGTAGGAACGCCAGGCCCCGCATTATGGTCGGACGGAACGATCGAACACTCCGAGTACTGCTTCTATGCCAACGACGGGCCCGCTTACCTTGAGCAAGAAAGCCAGTCCGGATTGCTTCCAGGAGGTGCCGCCGTGAACGGTTACGGGTATGACGAATACGGCAATCCCAATCCATCGAGCGGCGAGTTGCAGGCCGAATGGGGTTGCCAGCAGGGATATATCACCGACCCTGAGATCTGCTCGAACTTCGAGTAAAGGACTTTCCATGTCGAAATCCGCTGCCCGTCCGAGCACCGGCAAAACCGTCTTTTCCGCACTCTTCATCGCTGCGGGGGTGCTCATGTGCGTGCTCGCGTTCTTTCCTGCGGCGGGCGTTTCGCAATGGCTCAGCACCCGGGTCGTGGTGGCTCAGGCCGTCTCCTTCCCCATTGCTTTCGGCATCGGGCTCGCCGTCGTCGCGGCGGGGCTTGGCGCATTCAGATTTCTCGTTGCTCCGATCGTTCTGACCGCAGCGGCTGCTTGCTTTATCGCCGCGCCAGTTCCCCCGATCCTGCCGGGGCCCATCAGTGCGCGGGAAGGGACCTCCGACGGTGGGCCGCTGCAAAGCACGGCGCTGCGAATTGTCACCTACAACAGCCAAAACACCTTGACCGCCGCGGATGCCCACGACATCATCGAACGCTTCGACCCGCACGTGGTTGTTCTTCCGGAGGCGAGCAAGGACAAGGCGGTAGCGGCATTCGCGGGGACGCCCTTCGCGGAGCGTGTCTTCACCTCGGAGCAGGGTGGCGGGATCGCGCCAACGAGCATGGCGGTGCACCCCGACCTCGGAAACCTGGGGCCCGTCGATGCCCCGCCGACGACGTGGGGTTCGCTCGCGTTCCAGACTGGAGCCGGGCGAACAATCGTGGCCGTGCACACGACTGCCCCACTGCCCAGCATCATGGATCAATGGCGCGGGGACCTGCACAGTATCGCGGGCTGGGTCGATGCCAACGTCGATGAAAAGGCGATCATCGCCGGCGACTTCAACGCCACCATGCGCCACGGCCCCATGGCAGATTTGGGGCCGATGCGGGACTCGGCACGAATGTGCTCCCGCTACCCGGACGGCACATGGCCCACCGACGGTATCGCGGGTCTGCGCTCGCACATCGACCACGTGTTAATCCCCGCAGCCGGGGTGGACGGCTGCGCAACCGTCCGCATCGGCAACGGGGACCACTTAGCGTACTTCGCTGAGATTAGTACAGCTCAGCGTTAGGAATGACGATCCAGCAGATGATGTAGATGAGCAGACCAGACAAGCCCGCGAGGAACAGCGCGACGAACACGAGGCGCACGAGCGTCGGGTCAATGTTGTAGGTCTCGGCGATGCCGCCGCACACGCCAGCGATGTAACGGTCGTTCATGGAGCGCACGAGCTTCTTGTTGTTACGCGGCTGGGGGCTGGGCTGGTAGGTCATAGTGGCGGTTCCTTTCTCGGGTGGGGGTGGGTGTTGTTGTTAGCTTCTGTTCACGCTGACAACACCCATTCAACCCATTCGCGGCACCTGCGACAACGGGGATTGCCCTGATATTCACCCTGGGTTTTACCCTGAGGTCAGCTCCGGCCCGTCCGGGACCTGGCGCTTACCGCCGGGCACGTTTTCGACGTCCATGACTCCCTGGAGGAACCGCTCGAGTGCGGGAATGTCTTCGGTGTTGAGGTGGTCGAATACCACGCGCCGGACGCTTTCCACGTGGTCCGGCACTGCCCGGTAGAGCGCGTCCCGGCCGGTCTCCGTCAGGCGCACTAAGACACCACGCGCGTCACCCGGGCTCTTTTCCTTCGACACCAATTCGCGGCGCTCCATGCGCGTGATCTGGTGGGACGTGCGCGAGCGGTCCCAATCCAACTCGGTGCACAAGTCGCGCAGGCGCAGGCTCTCCCCCTCAGCTTCGCTGAGAGCGACGAGGACTGCGTACTCGGACGTCGACAGCTGCGCACTGCAGAGCAGCGTGTCCTCCATGACACGGGAGACCTTGCGGGCGGCCTGCAGCATGAGACGCCACAGAACCTGTTCCTCGTCGGTAAGCCAGCGCTGTTCTGCCTTCATGGCGTTCTACATTAATACGAAAAACTATAAACTGTGATCCGGTTAAGAATTTCCCTTTGCGAACCTTTTCAATTCCTGGATGGACGCGGTCTTCGCCGCCGATACGCGGTCGAAGCGGTGCGGGAAGGAGGTGAGCACGAAGACCTGGGCTGTTTCGCCCGCCTTGGTGAACACAGCGTTCATGGACTCCAGGCGTTTCGGGTCGGTCGCGCCGAGGGCATCGTCGATGACCACTGGCACGGGCGTTGTCCCCTGCTCCCCTGCGGCCACCAGGTCAGCGATGGCAAAGCGGGTGAGCAGTGCCATCTGCTCTTTGGCGCCGCCGGACAGTTCCGATAAGTCCACTGTCGTACCGTCAACGGTGCGGGCCTGCACCCGGAGCTGATCGTCGAGGGTGAACTCGGTGCCGGGGCCGAACACGCGGCTCGCATGACGCTGCAGCGCCTGAGCGAACGGAGCGGCGTACTTCGCGCGCGCAGAGTCACGGTGAAAGACCATCGTGTCACGCAGCAGCTTCGCCGCGTTCGCTTTGCGGTGCAGCGCATCTCGGCGCACGGTCGCGGTCTCCAGTTCAGCGCGGGCGCGGTCGAGGTTCTCTGCTTCACCGTCGGCGCTGTTGACAGTGCTCAGCAGCTGCAGGCGGCTTTCGTGGGCATGGCGGTGGCGCCGGTTCAGATTGTCCAAACGGTTGCGTTCACCCTGGAGGCGCTCCTCAGCGTGTTCTGGGTCGACCAGTTCGACTTGCTTCTTCAACTCGTTAGCTTCTGCCGCCGCGGCGGTCTGCGCAGCTGTCGCGGTATCGCGGTTGGTGGCCAACTGCTCGTCGGAAAGCTTCTCGCGTGCGGCGGCGAGCTGGGCGCGTGCGGCTTCGACATTGCCGTGCTGCACTTCAATGCGGGTCTCCAGTTCCGTCAGAGTAAGCGTGTGCGGCTTCGTGCGCAGCGGGGTCATCTTCGCGTCAAGGTCCGCCACGGTGTCGCGGGCTTCGGCATCGGCACGGCGGGCCGCGTCGAGTGCTTCTTGCGCTTCTTCGACAGGGGGGATGTCGCCGTCGTGGGTCGCGACGGTTTCGCGCAGCCGGGTCAGCTCCTCGCGCAGCTCGTCAGCCTCGGCGCCGCCCAGGATGTCGGCGCGACGGGAACGGGCGGCCTCTAGAGCTGCCGCCAACTCGCGGTGCTCATCCCGTAGGCGGCGGGCGCCATCTAGGTCCTCGCAGCCGATCGTGGCGAGCAGGCGGTTGACGTCCGCTACCGCGTTGTCCAGATCCGTGGTGGCGGTCTCTGTCCCGGTGGCGGCGCGGAAGGTCAGGGTGATGTCGGAGATGCGGATCTCAGTGCCGTCGAAAAGCGCGATGGAGTCTGTGCCTCCGCACGAGACCTCCTCACCGTTGACCGTGAATGCGGCGCCGGCCGGCCCGGCAATATCAAGCCGTGCTGCTGTCGACTCCACGATTCTGCGCTGCACGGTCAGGGTACTCGTGGCATCCTCAAGCGCGCGGACGTCAGCATCTGTGACTCGGCGCTCCGGCTGCGCCTTGACCAAGCGGGCGATCTCTTTCTCGACAGCGTCCAGACGGGTGACAACTCCGTCGAGTTCCTCCACCCGTGCCCGTGCATTGGCCGCGGCAAGCGCCTGCTCAGCGGACCCGAGGTTTTCTCGCGTGGCAACTGCGTGCGCGCGGGCCTGCTCGTGCGCTTTCTCTGCCTCGGCAAGTGCCTTCCTTTCGGCGGCAGCCTTTTCACGGGTCGGCTCGTGCTGCTCCTTGAGGGTGTTGAGGGCGGCTTCGGCGTGTTCGACACCGGCGATGACAGCCTGGCGGGATTCGACGTCGTCGTTGGCGCGTGTGAGATCCTTTTCGGCACGGTCAGCTTTTTCCTGTGCAGCGGCGAGTGTGGCGGCGAGTTCGCGCGCAGCTTCGGCTTCGGCGGTGCGGCGCGACAGCGCCTGCTCTGCCTCGGGAAGTTCGGCCTCGATGGCGGCCATGTCCACACCGTGCTGGGCATACGCGTCGACCGCGGTCTCGTAGGCCCGCATGGACTGCTCAGCGGCAGTGACCTTCTGCTCGGCGGCTTCAACCGCCGTCTCGGATTCCTTGAGGTCTTTGGTCGGCTTGCCGGATTTGGTGAAGTACCGCAGGTACTCCTCCTCCACGCGGCGCATGAGCCCGGAATCTTCCGCTTCTTGCGCAGACTGGCCATCGGCGCCCTGCGACGTTCCCAGCGCACGCGTGAAGGTGGGGATCCCGGCGGCCTCGATCGCATCCGGCAGTGACCCTTGGCGCAGGAACAGGGTGTCCATCAGCTGCTGGTCGACATGGTTCGCCAAGATTTCGTTCAGGCGGTTGTGCGCCTGCTCGCCGGTAAGGTTCTCGGGCCGCGGGGAGAAGATCTTCAGCTCAGCTTTTCCCTTGGTCCCTTTGGCGAAGCGCTTGTAGATCTCGAACGTGTAGGGGCCGACTGTCGCGTTGAGACGCACCTCCGGCAGCTCATCACGCCCGACCGGGTTGAGTTTCCGGATCTTGGTGGAGGTGTGCTTGATGTTCAGCACCGCGTCGAGCGCGTCCAGGATGGTCGACTTACCGGTCTCGTTGTCGCCGTGGATGAGAATGACGCCGGTATCTGGAATATCAGTCAGCTCGAGGTGCTCCACGGCGCGCACATTGTCAATGATCAGGGAGTGAATGCGCATTATTTCGGCTCCTTGCTCAGACGGAACAGCAGGTTGACGGCATCACGAGCGGTCTGGGGATCGCTCGTCTCGGAAGCGCCGAGCAATGCAGACATGGCATCCCGGGCGTACCCGGACAGCGGCAGGTTGGCCAGTTCCTCATCATTCGGTTCGAGGTGGAGGTCCATGAGCCGTTCGCGCTCATACAGTGCCCCGAACACACTGCGCTGCGCGGCCAGGCCTTCCTCGAGTTCCCGCGTCGCCTCCAAGCCGAGCGTGCCCGCCAAGGAATACTTCACCGCGGTGCGACTCTTGTGCGGGTACGCCTCCAGCTCCGCAATGACGCGGCGCACGTCCTCACCGTCGCTGACCTCCCAGTGCAACGCATCAAAGGTCCATTCGCCGACGGCATGCTCGTTGACATCGACGTCGACATCGGTCGCCGATCGCTTATCGACGCTCACCACCAACGCCTTCCCCGAGTTCACCTCGTTCCCGGCCACATTGCCGCGCCGGTCGTGAAAGTCCGTGGTCTCCGGCGCTCCGGAGAACCAGATCCGGCCACTGGTGCCCACCTGCTGGGCCGAGTGGGTGTCGCCCAGCGCGACGTAGTCGATCACTCCGTTCGCCAGGGCTTGCTCCAGACCTGTCAGTGACATCAGTGCCGGGTTGTCCTCTCCCCTGCCTTCGGCCTGTCCGTGAGCGACGAGGATGCGGACACTGTCAGTCGCTTCGAGCTGGGCAAGAGCGCGGGCGGCCAAGTCCTCGTTGGCGTAGCGGGCCAGCAGCGGTGCGCCGACGATCTCCACGCCCGGGCAGACCTCAACAGGCGTGCTATCGGCCAGAACGGTGACATTGCTGAGCTTAGCGGCGCGTTCCAGCGCGGCGCCAGGCAACAACGGGTCATGGTTGCCCGGGAGCAGGAACACCGGCACGGGCAGCGAGCCGAGTACTTCGAGGGCGCGGCCCATCGTGCGTTCACTCAACGCGTTCGCGTCGAAGACGTCACCCGCAACGACAATGAAATCCGCGTCCTGTTCCTGGGCCAGGTTCCCTAGTTTTTCCACCGCGCGCAGGCGGGAATCCTCAAAACGCGATTGAGCGTCGCTGTCTTCACCGTCGAGGAACCAGCGCGTCATTCCCCATTGAAAGTCCGAGGTGTGAATGAAGGTCACATGTGTGGAGTCCTGTCCTGAGCCCATGCTTTAACAACTACCAAACGACCCGGACACCGCCACCACAACCCCCGAACATTCGTTCGAACGCACTGGCGAGCGGGGCGTTCACCTGCGCGTCAGCTCGTCGTACAGATCCTCCAGATCAGACACCGCCCGCAACTGGTCGATGTTGGTGAAGGAGATCGTCTGCATCGCCTTGTGCAGCAGATCCAAGTCCGAATCCTCGATCATCGGGGCGGTCTTCGGTTGTGGCAGATCCGGCAACTCGTGGCCCGTCCAGAATTGCTCAGAGCCTTCGGCCGCAGATTGCTTTGCTCGCTCGCCAGCTGTGGCGCGCAGCTGCTGCTCCAAGGTGTTCAAGTCGAGGTTGCGCAGGCGAAAGATCAGGGTGGGATCAGCGTCGATAAGCTCCGCGGCTTTGATGGCCACAGCAACCCCGTGCTTGCACACGTCGTAATTATCCGGGCAGTCGCAGCGGAAGCGGATCTTCTCCCCGTCTCCAGCAACAAGGGCGTTAAGCAGCTCTTTATGGAAGCGTCCCGTGCGGGCGGCCTTGAGCGCGTTGGCATTGTGCGCCATGAGTTCCAGGGATTGTTGGATCGCGTCCGCATCGCGGTACGGCAGCAAGATCATCGTCGTGAACGGCTCGTTTTGGCTGCCGGCGACAGAGCCGGTGAAGCGACCGATCTCGGTCCGGACCTCGATGACATTGCCCTCATCGGCGTACTTGCGTCCGCGGCCGTAGCGCCCCTGGTCAGCACCGCGCTGAGCGGCTTGCAGAATGATCTCCGCTGCCGGGTTGAGCCGCAGCGAACGCGCGGTGCGCTTGAACGGCACCTCGACGGTCTCAGCACCGGCTTCAGCCTGTTCGCTGCGCGCTTCTTCCGCACTGGTCACCTTTTTGCGCTGCGCGAAGTTGACCCAGGTAACGTTTCCTTCTTGCGGGTGCGCCATGGTTTAGTCCTCCCCTGCTGTGCGGTAACTCATCAACGTGGCCAGCTCTTCGGTACCCAGCTCGGTGATCCAGCCTTCGCCTTCGCCCACGACAGCGCCGGCGAGTTTCAGCTTGCCGTCCAAGATGTCCTGGATCGATTCCTCCATGGTTCCCCGGGTGATCATCTTGTACACTTGCACGTTCCGGTTCTGCCCGATGCGGTAGGCGCGGTCGGTCGCCTGGTTCTCCACGGCCGGGTTCCACCAACGGTCCATGTGGATCACCATCGACGCGGCGGTGAGGTTCAGGCCGGTGCCACCGGCACGCAAAGACAGGATCATCGCGCGCGGCCCGTTCGGGTCCTGGAAGCGCTCCACCATCGTGTCGCGCTGCGTCTTGCTCAAGCCCCCGTGGAGGAAGGGGATCTCGTGGCCCAGCCGGTCGCTCAAGTACGGCTGGAGAATGTCGCCGAACGCCTTGTACTGGGTGAACACGAGCACACGCTGGTCTGTCTCAATCGCCTGGTCGAGCAGTTCCATGAGCATGGCCACCTTGCCGGAGCGGTGCTTGCCCTTGTCCGTCACGGGCGAGCCGTCCGCCTGGTAGTGCGCCGGATGGTTGCAGATCTGCTTGATCCGCGTGATCGTGGACAGCACCAACCCCTTGCGCGCCATACCGGTGCGGCTTTCCAGCTCCTTCTGCATCGCGTTGACCAGCGCGGTGTACAGCGCGGCCTGCTCGGGAGTCATGTCGACGGTGACCACTTGCTCGGTCTTTTCCGGCAGGTCCTCAATGATCGCCGGATCCGTCTTCAGTCTGCGCAGCACGAACGGCCCAGTGAGCCGCTGCAGGCGCTCCTGCATACTGTCAGCCAGCGCTTCATCCCGGCGCGACTCAATGACTTTGGAGAAGTGGTTCCGGAAGAACGCCTGCGAACCCAGAATACCGGGATTGACAAAGTCGAGGATGCTGCGCAGTTCCGCCAGCCGGTTCTCCACCGGGGTGCCGGTCAGTGCAATGCGGTGGCGCGCTCCAATTGCCCGCACGCTTTTCGACGCCTGCGTCCCCGTATTCTTAATCGCCTGCGCCTCATCGAGCACAACGTGGTCCCATTCGACCAATCCGAGCGTCTTGTAGTCCCGCCCGGCAATGCCGTAGGAGGTGATCAGCACGTCGAGCTCACCGATCGCGTCCACGAGCTCCTGTCCTTTGAGGCGGCCAGAGCCGTGGTGAACGCCGACGCGCATGCCTGGCACGAAGCGCTCTGCTTCCCTAGCCCAGTTGCCCACCACAGAAGTCGGAGCCACCACCAGCGTCGGGCCAGTCTTGCGGCCTTGGTCCGCCTCCACGGCAAGCAAGGTGAGCAGTTGGAGGGTTTTGCCGAGGCCCATATCGTCGGCAAGCACCGCCCCCAGCTTGTTACGTGACATGAAGTACAGCCAGTCCACGCCACGGCGCTGGTAGTCGCGCAGCTCCGCATGGACGGTGTCCGGAATGGGCTGGCGTTCTGGTGCGGGGCGGTCAGTGCCGCCGACGAGCGCGTGAAGCCACCCCGGGGCGTCAACGTCACCGGCGATTTCCAGCCCACCAGCTTCCTGCTCCGCCGCCGACTCGAGCGCGAGCTGGCGCAGTTCGTCGGCAGTAATGAGGCCGTCTTCGACCTCCTTTTCCGTCAGTGACTCAATGTACTTGCGCGACTTGCGCAGGCTCGCTTGGTCCGCCAGCACCCACTGGCCCCGCAAACGGATCAACCCGGACTTGGAGGACACCAGCTGGGACATCTCCTCCGGGGTGAGCTCGGTGTCACCGACCGAGAGTTTCCAGTCGTAGGCGACCAGCTGGTCGAAGCTGAACCGGCTGACTTCACCCGGCTCTGATTCCGCAGGCTCTGTCACCGAGAGCTTCGCGGTGGTCTCCATCCGCTGCCACGCCCGCGGCAGCATGACCTTGATCCCGCGCCCACCGAGGACGTAGGCGGTTTGGCCGACGAGGTTCATGATCTCGTCGGTACTCAGGTAACAATCCCAATCGCCGTCTTGGGATGTGCGCGGTGTTTCCGGGTGGCGCGGGTGCAACTCTGGATCGAGCAAAGGTGTCACGTCGACCGCCTTGCGCAGCTGAGTGCGCAGGCTGGCCATGGTGGACATGTCCAACTCATCAAGGCGGATCGGCCGGGGCGCATCTGTGCCGGACCGGACTTGGGCGCGCACCGGCCACTGCACGGGGGCAGGCGTGCCGTCTCGTTCCCCGCCCAATCCGTCAACCATCATGGCGGCATCAGACCACTGCGGGTCCGCCGGTTCCTCAACGATGAACACCAGCTGCACGTTCACCGCAGTGATCGAGCCGTTCCAGTGCGCGATCTGCTTGGACACGCTCGCCCCACCCCGCCGCAGCGGGGAGGACTTCAACAGAGCGTCGGCAAAGTCGTGCCACGGGTAGACGCGTTGTTCGCCGCGCACATGCTCCAACAAGCCGGAGGCGATCCAGTGCACCAGGTTCGTGGAAACGTCCTCCGCGACGTTCAAGTTGTTCACCGTGATCACGCCTGGGGCGGCGGCGATCATGTTCGCCAGCCAGCCGCGCTCCTCTAACCCGGTGCCCAACTGCCACTCGGGGAACCACATGCCGTCATCAGGGCGGACCCTAATGCTGACCCGCCCGGCGCGGACGAACCGGGTCAGACCGGTGTAGAGACGGATGATCCAGTACAGATCCGGGGCAATCGAGGCGCGCTGGGCAGCCGTCGCGGCCGGCGTCGGCTCATCCAGCATGGCCACCTGGCTCAAAAACCGCACCGTCTCCTCGGGCGAGAACGCAGCCGTGGGCACCTTCAATTGCACCTGCCGGCCCTTCGGTGTTTGCAAAGTGATGGGGTCGCGGCGGCGGAACCGTGAGTCGTCGATAAGCGACTCCACAACCTGGGGGAACGTGCCTTCCGGAACCTGCGAAGGCAAGAGAATCTTGTGCCCCTCCACCCGCTCAACCCACAGGTTGAGCCCCGAGGCGGGAAGCCACAGGCCGTGGAGAAGGAATTTAGGCATATCCTCTTTTCTACCACCCTGGGTGACCAACAGAGCAGGCGCGAAAAGTTCAGGCACTCAGCTGTGTGTTATCCTATTCCAAGCTTTTTATCCGCTGCGAAACTTCATTCAAGGAGCGCACATGACTGAAAGTACGTGGATGATCATCGCTTTGGTGATCTACTTAGGCCTGATGCTCGCCATCGGTTACTACGGTTGGCGCCGCACCACCCAGTATGGCGACTACGTCATCGGCGGCCGCGACCTGCCGCCGTTCGTCGCCGGTATTTCTGCAGGCGCATCCGACATGTCCGGCTGGCTGCTCATGGGTCTGCCCGGTGCCTTGTTCGTCTCCGGCATGAGCGAGCTGTGGATCGTCATCGGCCTCTTTCTCGGTTCGTGGGCCAACTGGCAGTGGGTCGCTCCGCGCCTGCGCGCCTACTCGGAAGTGGCCAACAACTCGATCACCCTGCCGAGCTTCTTTGAAAACCGCACGCGCGACCACAGCCGCGCCCTGCGCGTCATCGCCGCGGTGATCATCATCTTCTTCTTCACGTTCTACGTCTCCTCCGGCATGGTCGCCGGCGGGCGTTACTTCGAGTCCACCTTCGACGGCGACTACATGACCGGCATGCTCATCGTCGGCGCCATCACGGTGATTTACACCTTCGTCGGCGGATTCTTCGCCGTGTCCTACACCGACGTCGCCCAGGGCCTGGTCATGTTCGCAGCACTGATCATCGTGCCGGTCATGGCCCTATTTGCCATCGACAACCCCGGCGGCATCTTCTCCTACCCGCTGGACAACCCCTACGGCCCGTGGGACAGCGGCAACCCGGAGTACTTCAACCTCTTCACCGGTGTCTCCGCGGCCGCCATCATCGGCAACCTAGCGTGGAGTCTGGGTTACATGGGCCAGCCGCACATCATCACCCGCTTCATGGCGCTGCGCAGCCCGCACGAGGCACGATCAGGCCGCAACTCTGGCCTGATCTGGGTGGGCATCTGCTACATCGGCGCCGTTTTCACCGCGATCATCGGCGCATCCTTCTTCGGCCAAACGCAGCACTCCGTCACCGACCGCGAAGGCTTCGAGACGATCTTCCTGGACATGACCCGCGTGCTGTTCCACCCGCTGTTCGCCGGCCTGGTGCTCACCGCTGTCCTCGCCGCGATCATGTCCACCATGTCGTCCCAGCTACTGGTCACCTCCTCCGCCCTTGTCGAAGACCTGTTCCGCGGCTTCACCAAACGCGAACTGCCCCAGCGCACCCTGCTCATCGCCTCCCGCGTCATGGTGGTCATCGTCGCTTTGGTGGCCATTCTCATGGCCGCCAACCCGTCCGACACCATCCTCGGACTGGTCGGCTTCGCGTGGGCCGGTTTCGGTTCCGCATTCGGCCCGGTCATCATTGCGTCCCTGTTCTGGCGCCGTCTCACCGCGCCGGGTGCCATGGCCGGCATGATCGTCGGTGCGCTGACCGTGTTCATCTGGGGTTCCATTCCGGCCACATCTGGCCTTATCTACGAAATGGTTCCGGGCTTCATCCTGGCCACTCTGGCCATGGTCATTGTCTCCCTGGCCACCAAGCCGGACCCCGCCGCCGAGGCCGAGTTCGACCGCGCAGGCGCCCTCACCGAATACGCCATGGCGCACCCGGAAGTCCCCTTCGACCAGGCGTTGAAGGACACTCAGGTGCGTGGGACTGACAACGCGATGTCCGGCCACGAGCCGCGGTGATGTAGCGGGCCCTGGGTTACAAGGTCGCGCCCCGGCGTCCAGGCCCCCAGCCTCCCCCTGGTCCATGAACCTCTGCCTATGAACTGAGTGGCCTCCCCCGCCCGCTGCCGTTTACTCGGTTCATAGGCAGAGGTTCATGGCGTCTGCGCCTCCCACGGAACCGATCGCCCCCGCCGCGCAGTCCAACAAGGTATGCCTTGGTTCCGCTTCTATCTCACCGTGCTCATCGCCGCCACAGTCGCCGTCGTTCCGTTCCCCACGCCGCGTTCGCTTATCGACGCCCCATCGACCCCCTCCCCTCGCCCCACCATCCTGGGCTACGACCGCGCCGCAGACTTCGGCGACTGGGGTATGCAGCCCACCGGGTGCACCACCCGCGAGGCTGTCATGGCCGATGCGTGGGACGTCGACTCATGCCGCACCCCATACCGCCAGTGGGCCCCGTCCGATACGGTGCCCTTCACGGACCCCTACACCGGCGCCCCGCTCGACCCGGCCGACGTGGAAATCGACCACATTTTCCCGTTGCGCGCCGCCTGGGACATGGGTGCGCACGCGTGGCCGGCGGAGAAGCGCGTCGCCTTCGCCAACGACCCGATCAACCTCGTGGTCACATCCTCCAAGGCCAACCAGGCGAAGTCCGACATGCTGCCCAGTGAGTGGGTTCCTGACAACCGCCGCGTGCGTTGCGCCTACGGGGAACGTCTCGCCGCCATTGCGCGCGGCTACGAGCTTCCCCTCCCCCGCGCCGATCTACGTGCTATCCGCCGGCACTGTTCTGGCCTGCAGGGACTCGTGTCAAATGTAGAAATGCCTGTGCATTCCGTAGAGTGAGGTGCCATGACCACATTCCTCATTTTCCTGCACGTTGCCGCCGCGATCATTCTCATCGGTCCGGTCATGGTAGCCACCTCCGCGTTCCCCGGCGCCGCCGCCAAGGCCCAGGCTGGTGGCGAGGAGACCCTTGGACGCGCCTCCATCTACCACCGCATCTCTTCCACCTACGGCATGATCTCCCTGCTGGTTCCGCTGCTCGGCGGCGCCGTGCTGGCCTTCGACTGGGACGCCTACCGCTCTAACTACTGGTTCCACACCGCGATCGTGCTGTCCGTCCTGGCGTGGGGTTTCCTGTTCGGCATGGTGATCCCGCAGCAGCGCAAGATCATGGGTTCCCTCGGCGCCCTCAATCCGGCCGAGGCTGACTCCCGCGACGTCGCCTCGGACTTCGAGTCCTCCCGTGTCAAGGCAGCTGCCGGCGCAGGCATTTTCAACCTGCTGTGGTTCCTGACGCTGATTCTGATGTTCCTGCCATCCCCGGCTTAAACCCCTCTGCCCTCCACGGGCCCAACGCAAAACCCAGCTACCAAGAACAAGAGATTCGCTTTTCGACGAATCCTCGCCTCTCAGTAGCTGGGTTTTCTCATGCCCAGGCGCGCAACCTTAGTCGCGCCAGTCGCGCTTGCCCCGGCCACCGCCACGGCCACCGTGGCCGCCGCGCCCCCGGCCGCGGTCGCGGTCGTCGTCACGCTTGCGGTAGCCGCCGCGTCCACCACGGCCGCCCCTGTCACCACGGTCGCGCGGCGGGGCACCGGTGTCGCGCTGAATGTTGATCAGCTGGCCGGAGATGCGGGTGTCGGACAGGCGGTCGAGCACGCTCTTATCCATGTTCTTCGGCAGCTCGACGAGGGTGAAGTCGCCGCCAATGGTGATGCGGCCGAAGTCGCGGTTGGTCAGACCGCCCTCATTCGCCAGCGCGCCGACGATGGCACCCGGGCGAACATTCTGACGCTTGCCCACGTCTAGGCGGTAGGTGTCAAAGTTGACGTCGTCGTTGTGGAACCGGCCCTTGCCCCCGCGGTTGCCACGGTCCCGGCCGCGGCCACGATCCCCGCGGTCACGGTCGCGACGATCCTCACGGTCGAAGCGCTCGCGCTCGCGACGGTCGCGCTTGTCTTTCGGGGGCTCCTTCATCAGGAACTCATCACCCTGCTGCTGGGCGGCAAGGGCGGCGGCGATGTCCTCCATTGGCACGTCGTGGTCGACCGAGTAGCTGCGCACGAGTCCGCGGAAGAGTTCCATCTGGTCGTTCTCGAGGGACTCGGTGATGGAGTCGGCGAACTTGTTCATGCGGGAGACGTTGACCTCATCCACGGTGGGCAGGTCCATTTCCTCGATCTTCGCGCCGGTGACCTTTTCGATGGAGCGCAACATGCGGCGCTCGCGCGGCGTGACAAACAGCAGCGCCTCACCAGTGCGGCCCGCACGGCCGGTGCGGCCGATGCGGTGGACGTAGCTCTCCGTGTCGTTCGGGATGTCGTAGTTGAGCACGTGGGAGATTCGCTCCACATCCAGGCCGCGCGCGGCGACGTCGGTGGCCACGAGGATGTCCAAGCGCCCGTCGCGAAGCATGTCGACGGTACGCTCGCGCTGTTGCTGAGCGATGTCGCCGTTGATCGCAGCCGCGGAGAACCCGCGTGCTCGCAGCTTCTCGGCGATCTCCTCGGTCTCCTGCTTGGTGCGGACGAAGACGATCATCGCGTCGAACTCAGTCACCTCAAGCACGCGCGTGATGGCGTCGAGCTTGTTGCGGTGCGCGGTGAACAGGTAGCGCTGGGTGATGTTGGTGTTCGTGCGGGTCTTCGCCTTGACTGTGACCTCTTCAGGGTCGTTCAAGTAGTCATGCGAGATGCGGCGGATCGCGTTCGGCATCGTCGCGGAGAACAGCGCGACCTGCTTGTCGTCGGGGGTGTCCTCCAGAATGCGCTCCACGTCTTCCTGGAAGCCCATGTTGAGCATCTCGTCTGCCTCATCCAGCACGAGGAAGCGCAGGTTAGAGATGTCCAGCGACCCCTTCTCCAGGTGGTCGATGACGCGGCCTGGCGTGCCGACGATGATCTGCGCGCCCCGGCGCAGGCCCGACAGCTGAATGCCGTAAGCCTGGCCGCCGTAGATCGGCAGCACGGAGATGCCACCGAGGTGGTCAGCAAACGACTGGAAGGAGTCAGACACCTGCAGCGCCAGCTCACGCGTTGGCGCGAGGATGAGGGCCTGCGGATAGCGTGCCGACGTATCGATCCGCGCCAAGATCGGCAGCGCAAACGCCGCCGTCTTACCGGTACCGGTTTGGGCTAGGCCGACGACGTCGCGGCCGTCCATCAGCAGCGGGATCGTCTCAGCCTGGATCTGCGACGGCGATTCGAAGCCGACGCGCTTGATCGCGTCGAGCACCGGCGCTGGGAGCCCAAGGCCGTTGAAGCCCTCGGGCTTGGTCTCGGAAGTCTCGGCGTTCTCGCCGTCCTGGTTCGGCTCGGAGTTTTCAGCAGAGGTCTCGGCCGGAGCCTCAGCCGGAGTTTCGGTGTTCTCTTCAGTCTGGGTGTTGTGGGTGTCAGGCTGCGTATCAGCCTCTGTGCCGGCAACCTCGCCGGCGGTGTCGGCCTGGTCCTCGGCCGCGAAGTCATCTGTATTCATCACTGCCAAAGCCTACGTGAACACGCGATCTATAGCTATTTGCTGCGCTTTTGCTTTGCTTACCGTGCTCGAGCGCACCGGGCGCACAGTCCCCGCCGACTACTTCGCGCGTAGCGTGGTGTCATGACCGACAGGAATAGAAAGCCCATCCCCAAAGTCGCCTACGCCCCCATGCTGGGCCTTGAAACTTATGTCCGGGCACGGGTTGAGAAAGATTTCTCCCACCTTGTCCAACTCCGCGCGTCTGCGCTCAATCAGTGCGTCTACTGCCTGGCGATGCACCGTCGTGACGCACGCAAAGACGGTTGGTCTAAGGACAAGGTCTCCCAGGCTGAAGACTGGACGAACCACCGCGACGTCTTCTCGGACGCAGAACAAGCTGCGCTTGAACTGACTGATGCAGTGACGCAGATCCACGGCGAAGAGTCGGTGCCGGACGAGCTGTGGGATCGCGTTGAGGCGCACCACGGCGAGAAGGGCGCGCGCAATCTCCTCATGGCGATTGTCACTATCAACGCGTGGAACCGGATCGGCATCACCACTCGGTTGGATCCCCGTAGCCTCGCGAACGTGGATGCATTCGATCTCGGCGAGGAATAGCTGCCGCCGGTAGTGGTGAATCAGGCTTTCCGAGGGCTGTTCAGGTTCACGGCGCCCTCGGAAAACATCCAGGTTCCTAGGCCGATGAAGATCGATCCGGTGATCATGTCCACCGCGTGTCCGAAGCGTGACAAAAAACCGGCGAAAACGTCGACCAAGACCGCGAACCCGGCAGACATGACAAAACCGACCACGAATAGCGTGACGAGAATGATGAACATCCATTCCCATCCCATGCCCGGTTTAACAAATTGAGCAAAAACCGCGCCAAAGAAGAGAACTGACTTCGGGTTGGACAAATTCGTAGCCAACCCCACCACGAAGGCTCTCTGGGATACAGTTGACTGAGCAGCTCCGCTACTAGGCAGATCAGTAGCTATTCCAGACCGCCACGCTTTGAAGCCGCTTCGCACTGCACTGAAGCCCATGTACAAAAGGTAGGCTCCACCCACTAACTGCAGTACCGAAAGCAGATGCGGTGCAGCTTGCATGAGGGCACTCAAACCCAGCAGAGAGGTGGCGATCCAGATCGCGTAACCCACCATGATTCCCGTGGCGCACGCGACACCAGCTGCACGTGATTTCACGCTAAACCGGATGATCTGCACGACATCCGGACCGGGTACGGCGACAGCAGCAACGAAAACCCCCATCAGGGCTAGAAAATCTCCGGTTGTCACAATTCTCCTTCGAAGTATGAGGCACGAATGGGAGCTGTCCTAGTCTCGGATAGCGGAACGTCGCTCTGGCCCCGTGGGATGCGGTTTAACGGGAGGAGTTTAGCGCAAACGCAACACCCCATGTGATGGAATGCACCACTTCGGCCCCTTAGCGGCCGCCATTCACTATCTTTAAAAGCATGAATTCACGCAGGTGGCGTTTAGGCGCTCTCATCATCGTTTCCACCGTGTCGCTCGCAGCATGCTCCGCCGAGGACACGAACGCAGCGCCGGAGACCGAAGAAGCCACCGTGACCAGCGTGGCCACCGAAACGGCCGGCGAGAGTGCGACCACTCCCGCCGACGAGCGCCCCATCCCTGACGTCGTCCGCGAGGCTGTCGGCCCGATGTGTGGTCAAGCCACCCGCGACGGAGAGGCATACAACGTCATCGCCATCCAGGGCGGCGAGCGGTGCGAGGAAGCAATGCAGGCCGTCACTGAGTTCACATCCGAAGACTCCGAAGCTGTTGAGGAGTCTGAGGGCACCTGGCAGGTCTCCAACGACTGGCGCTGCGGCCGCGGAACCCGCCTCGAGGGTGAGCCCGAAGATGCCGAGGAATACACCGTGAACTGCTGGGACGCCGAGACCCGCGTGCTGTTGTTGCCCCAGCCGGAGTAATCCCATGACAGCTTCACGACGCATCACCGCACTCCTCATCGCCTCCACCCTCACCCTCGCAGCGTGCAGCCGCGAGGAGCCCATCAAGGAACCGCCGATCGTTCAAAGCTCTGAGAGCACGTCGCTTGACGACGCCCCCACCTCCCCCTCCGACACCGTCCCAAGCGAGGAAGAACCCTCCCCGTCAGACGAGGCAACCGAGGAAGAGACTTCCGAGAAAGCGACGGAGGCGAAAACCGCAGCTGCTGGCACGGTCTGCGGCGAGGTGACCAACGCGACGGGCGGGACGTTGAGCGTCGTCTCTATGCAGGACGAGTTGACCTGCGAGGAAGCAATGGAGGTCTTCACCGACTACTTCTCTGACTCGCCGTCCGGCATGCCACCGCAGGGTTCCGGCGCCATTTGGCACGCGCCCAACGGCTGGATTTGCGGAGCAAACGCCTACCTCATCCCCGGTGACGAGAACACCAAATTCAACCACTACCCCGCCTGCGGCCCGAGCTATGAGCACTCCGAGTTCGTCGCCGTCGATCCGGAGCGGGTCAGCGAACTTCCGGTTTAAGGCGTCGTAGACTAGCTAGGGCCCTCTCCAACACAGTCCACAATCTAACGGCTGGCACCTTCTGGATGTCTCGAGGTGTTCAGCTACCAGCTAGGGCAGGTACGAGATGCCGACGTCTCCACAGCTCAATGCCCAGAAGTGAGCAACTATTTAATTCATCATTCGCCCCAGGTAACACTCAATATTTCAATGAAAAAGCAAGCATCTTAACCGATCTGGCCTCTAAGAGGTTGCGGCAGATATACGCTAATCAAGCACTAGATCAGTCGGTCTAGCATCTGTCATATTTCCCGCAACTTGAGAGGACTCCGCTTTGAGTACCGCTTACCCGGGCCCAGGTAACCCGAACAACCCCTACGGTGATCCACAGCCTCACGGTCAAGTGAATCCATATGGGCAACATCCTGGCTCTGCCCAGAACCAGAACGCTAGCTATCAAAACCAACATCAACCGTTACCGCAGACGCCACAGGGCAAGAAGAAAGGTGGCTGTCTAAAATGGGGTTTGATAGTCGGCGGCATTCTACTTGTGCTAGGCATCCTGGCTAGCCTTTTTGGTGAAACGGAGAACACCTCCGCCCCCGTCAATGAAGAGGATCAATCCGATCAGGACAGTAATGCGGTTGACAACTCTGCCGATAATGCCGACGGTAATGAAGCTGATAACGCCAATCACGGAGACGCTCCGACCGGTGACCTTTCCATGGGAGAAACAGCCGATCTCAAAGGATTGAAGGTAACCGTGAGCGCACTTCGCAATGACGGAGTTGACGTCTTCGATACCAGCCACGTTTGTGTCGACGTAGCAGTACAGAATGACTCCGATAAGGAGTACAACTTCAATCAGTTCGACTTCAACTTATCTACACCTGCTGGTTTGACAGTTGATTCCACTTTCACCGGTTCCTCTGACTTCCAGAGCGCACAGGTTAACCCCGGTGGAAAGCACGGCGGTATCGTCTGTTTCGAGAGTGATGCTGCCCCAGGAGAATACAAAGTAGGTTACCAACCAGCTTTCGGTTTGCGAGAGGCGTTCTGGAAGGGACAACTCTAAACCGAACCAATGAGGCCTAGACCTAGCGCGCCCCTAAAGCGAGCTAGGTCTGTGATGTCTGGGGTCTTTTTGGACACGGAGTCCAGGGGGTTTTTGGACGTGATGTCTAGCGACTTTTTGGGCGT